>NZ_JBIUCF010000160.1:0-1009 GCF_044593615.1 Nonomuraea sp. NPDC051941 | reverse complement strand
CGGTCACTGGTGTAACTCCTGATCAAGGAGAACGCACCTGATGAGTACTGTGATCCAGGCATCGACGGAGATCGACCTGGAGGACGCCGGCGTGGCGCGCAAGCAGCCCAAGGAGAGCAAGGCCAGGGATTCGGATCGGGAACTGGTGGCCCGGCTGGTCGATCAGGCCCGTGCCGAGGGTGTGGAACTGGTGGGTGAAAACGGGCTGCTCGGCCGGCTGACCAAGCTGGTGCTGGAGTCCGCGCTGGAAGGCGAGATCACCGACCATCTCGGCTATGACAAGCATGAACGCGGTGCAAGCGAGACAGGCAACAGCCGCAACGGCGCCCGCTCCAAGACCGTCATCACCGACGTCGGGCCGGTCGAGATCAGCGTGCCACGCGATCGGGACGGCAGCTTCGAGCCGAAGATCGTGCGTAAGCGGCAGCGGCGGCTGTCCGGGGTGGATGAGATGGTCATCTCGCTGGCCGCCAAGGGTCTGACCACCGGCGAGATCTCCGCCCACCTGGCTGAGGTCTACGGCGCCGAGGTGTCCAGGCAGACCATCTCCACCATCACCGACAAGGTGCTGGACGGGATGGCCGAGTGGCAAAATCGGCCGCTCGACCCCGTCTACCCGGTCCTGTTCATCGACGCCATCCACGTGAAGCTGCGCGAGGGCCAGGTCGCCAACCGGCCGATTTACGTGGCGATGGCGGTGACGGTGGATGGCGAGCGCGACATCCTTGGGCTGTGGGCCGGCGACGGCGGCGAGGGCGCCAAGTTCTGGTTGCACGTACTGACCGAGATCAAGAACCGCGGCGTGGCGGATGCGCTGATGGTGGTCTGCGACGGTCTCAAAGGACTGCCGCAGGCCATCGAGCAGGTCTGGCCCCAGGCGGTCGTCCAGACGTGCGTGGTGCACCTGCTGCGCGCGTCGTTCCGGTATGCCGCCCGCCAGCACTGGGATGCCATCGCCAAGGCGCTCAAGCCGGTCTACACCGCGCCCACGGAGGCCGCCGCGCTGGAG
>NZ_JBIUCF010000159.1:0-1020 GCF_044593615.1 Nonomuraea sp. NPDC051941 | reverse complement strand
GGTGCCGCGTACGAACTGGCCACGCCCGGCCTCCTGCACGCCTGGCCCCGGCTGCGCGACTGGGTGGCGGGCAACCGCGAAGGGCTGCCCGTCCACCGGCGACTCGCCGAGGCGGCCGCGCTGTGGAACGAGCACGGCAGAAGACCGGCCGACCTGCTGCACGGCTCGGCACTGGAGCGGACGCTGCAGTGGGCCGCCACCGCGCACAAGGACCTCACGCTGGGACGGCGCGAACGCGAGTTCCTCGACGAGGCGGTGAGCCTGGCCCGTACGAGGGCGAGGAGACGCCGTCTGGTCGCGGCGGCCCTGGCCGTACTGCTCGTGGTCGCGCTCGGCGGGCTCGGCACCGCGGAGTACCTGCGCAGACAGTCGAGCCGCCAGCGCGACGACGCGCTGGCGCGGGAGCTCGTGCTGCGGGCCGCCGACCTGCGGCAGAGCGATCCTCAGGCCGCGAAGCTGCTGAGCGTGGCCGGCTGGCGGCTGAGCCCGGGGCTGCCCGAGACCCGCGGCGCGCTCTACGACTCGCTCTCTCAGACCGCGACCTCCGTCTTCCTCGACCCCGACTACAGGGCCGCGACCGTGCAGAACCTCAGCCAGGACGGCCGCGTGCTGGTGTCCGTGGACGGCGGGACAGCCAGGATCTGGGACGTCACCGGCCGACGGCGGATCGGCGTGCTGCCCGGGGTGAGCGCGGGCGTGTCCCAAGCCGCGCTCGCCCCCGACGGGCGCACCCTGGCCCTCCTCGACCACGAGGGGGTACGGCTGTGGGACACGCGCACCGCAAGACCGCTCGGCGCCCCCATCGCCCGTCAAGGCAGGCGATCGGGCGGCGGCACGCTGAGCTTCGACGGATCCGGGCGCTACCTCGCCATCCCCTGGGGAGCGAAAACCCTGCCCGGATGGTGGGACGTCGCCAAGCGCAAGCAGCTCACCGCTCCCTCGGGAGCCGCGCTCAACGCGATCAGCCGGGACGGCCGCTTCGGCTACGTGGTGAAGGGCCATGACGCGGAGTTGTGGGAC
>NZ_JBIUCF010000158.1:0-1048 GCF_044593615.1 Nonomuraea sp. NPDC051941 | reverse complement strand
CAGGGTATGAACCGTTCTCCATATTCGCTATGAAAGCCAGAGATCCTGCCGTGATCTCTCAGCGCGGTCGAGTGTGTTGAGATGGGCGGCGGCCAAGCGTCCGGGCGTGCGGGTCGTGGTGCGGCTGTGGGGCGGTCGGGGCCGGATTCGTGTGGTGTGGGTCGGCACGGCTCAACTCGAGGGCCGCTTCGAGGAGGCGGGTCTTGATTCGTTCGCTGATGTTGCGGCCCCTTTGCGGTACGGGGCAGGTGTGGGTCGGCTACGTGCGCGTATCCGGTGCGGGTGGGCGGGAGGCATCCTGGCGGTGCGGGCAGACGAAGGGCGCCGCCACCGGCCGCACCGGGATCACGGAGGTCCGCGGGACATGACCCATGGACAGGTCTCGGGCTGTGGAAGGAGCGGCCTGGACAGGCCGCCCGGCCAGATGGTAGGCGAGCGTTCCTGGCCGTGTGGCCTATGCGCGTGTGCAGGCATCTGTCCGCGGAGTGGCTTGGGGCGGGCGGACGGTCGTGGATATTTATCGCTCACGTGTTCTATCCATGGATCCGAACTCTTGGTAGCGTTTCGGTGACACATCGTGGAGGCGAGAGTCGAGAGGCGGGGTGGGCGGATGCAGATCGTGACACACACGCCCGGGGGCCGCCACGCAACCGCTCCGAGGCAGGGGGCGGAGACGTGAGTAAACTCACCGCGACCGCGACCTGCGCCACCCATGCAGCGACGGTGGAAAAGACCGGCGAGGTCGTTTCTCAGCCGCTGCTGGCGCAGCGGGTCGCCTGGCTGACCGGCCTGGCGCGAGAGCTCAGCGCCGGTATCGTCGCGGCCCGGTGGAATACGGCTGATCTGGATGCGCTGGCGTCCGGGGTGGGGCTGGACGGGCGCGCGTTGCCGCCGAAAGGCTGGATGGCTGTCCGGCGGCTGGGCTGGGGCATGACCCTCGCCTCGGGCGTGTATGTGTGCGATCGGGTGGTGCGGTGCGTGCAGGAGCAGGCCGCCCGCGCGTTGCGGCTGGCGCTGCACCGCCGCCGCCTGGTGGCGGCGATCGCCG
>NZ_JBIUCF010000157.1:0-1064 GCF_044593615.1 Nonomuraea sp. NPDC051941 | reverse complement strand
TACGGGCCCCCGTGATGCGGTCGGTGCGGGTGGCGTCCTGGCCCAGCAGTCCGCGCGCCAGGATCCGCTCGGCCGCGGCCCAGTCCCGATCACACGACAGGCCGCAGACGGGGCAGGACGCCCACGCCCAGCCGCGTTCGGCGAGCCAGTCCGGGGCCGGGCAATGTCGCAGCCGTGAGGTGCCCTCTCCGCAGCGGGGGCAGTACCGGGAGGTCCCGCGCGCCGGGACGGTGACCACGGCGATGCCGTTCTTGGCCGCCAGGTGCCGGATAGCCTCGACGATCTGCCCGCGCACCTGCCCCGACAGGCGCGCGTTCGCGCGTCCTCGGCGCCCGCGTGCTTCCAGGGTGGCCAGGTCTTCCAGATAGATGACCGTCGCGGCGTCGGCGACGGCCTGATCGACCGTCCAGCGAGCCGCCGACCAGGCCAGCGCCTTGTTCAGGTGCCGGATGCGTGCGCACAGCCGCTCGTGTTCGACGCCGACGCGCCGGCAGGCTGCGGCCAGTTGCGCGTAGCGGGGGTCGGCGGGTGTGATGCCGGTCAGGAGCCGCTGCTGGTGCCGGTGCTTGGCGGCCAGGTGCTCGCGTTCGGCCCGCAGCCGGTGCAGCTTCGCGGAGATGCCGCCAGCGTCGTAGGTGAGTGGCCGCCCGTCGCAGAGCACCCGGCCATCGTCGCTCAGCCGTCCGGCCGCGCCGGTCAGCAGGGTGTTGAGGCCCCAGTCGAACCCCATCCCGGTCACATGCCCGGTGGCGGGCGCGAACGCGATCGGGATCTGGAACGGCAGATCGATGCGTACCCGGCCGTCTTTCACCCGCAGGGTGGGGGTGCACAGCTTTGCCTGTGGCGGGACGGTCGGCGGCAAGGTGATCGGCAGCACGTGCCAGGCCCAGTCCCGGCCGGAGGCGGGCGAGGCGAGCAGGGGCAGCCGCAGCCGCAACCGGGCGCCGTGGTCGCCGGTGCGCTGCAGGGTGACCAGTTGCCGGTCGGCCGCGGCCAGCAGGATCTGCGCCGCGACGTTCGGGGGCTGCTCCAGGTCGGTCAGGTCGGTCGGGAACGCCTCATGC
>NZ_JBIUCF010000156.1:0-1084 GCF_044593615.1 Nonomuraea sp. NPDC051941 | reverse complement strand
AGCCAGTAGTGGTGGTGTTGGAAGGGGTAGGTGGGCAGGTCGGTGGTGGTGGCGTGGGGGATGAGGGTGGTCCAGTTGGGGGTGGTGTTGGTGTTGTTGGTGTGGGTGGTGGCGATGGCGGTGAGGAGGGTGTGGGTTTCGGGGTGGTTTTTGCGGAGGGTGGGGGTGAAGTGGCTGCTGCTGGTGGTGGTGTGGGTGGTGGGGAGGTTGTGGGGGGCGATGGCGGTGAGGGTGGTGTCGGGTCCGATTTCGAGGTAGGTGGTGACGCCGGTGTGGTGGAGGTGGGTGATGGTGTTGGCGAATTGGACGGGTTGGCGGGCGTGGTGGGCCCAGTGGGTGGGGGTGAGGGTGTGGGTGGGGGTGGCGGTGGTGTTGGTGATGAGGGGGGTGTGGGCGGGGTGGTGGGTGAGGGTGTGGGCGAGGGTGGTCAGGGGGGTGAGGATGGGGTCGAGGAGGGGGGAGTGGAAGGCGTGGGAGACGGTGAGGGGGTGGGTTTTGCGGCCGAGGTTGGTGAAGTGGGTGGTGATGGTGTGGATGTCGTGTGCGTTGCCGGAGATGACGGTGTTGGTGGGGTGGTTGATGGCGGCGATGGTGGTGTGGGGGGTGAGGTGGGGGGTGATTTCTTCGGGGGTGGCGTTGATGGCGGTCATGGCGCCGTTGGGGGGGAGGGTTTGCATGAGGTGGGCGCGTTGGGTGATGAGGGTGGCGGCGTCGGTGAGGGTGAGGATGCCGGCGGTGTGGGCGGCGGTGATTTCGCCGAGGGAGTGTCCGGCGAGGTAGTGGGGGTGGATGTCGAGGCTGGTGAGGAGGTGGGTGAGGGCGGTTTGGAGGGCGAAGATGGCGGGTTGGGTGTAGGTGGTTTGGTTGAGGAGGTGGGCTTGGGGGGTGTTTGGTTGGGCCCACATGATGTCGCGGAGGGGGTGGTCGAGGTGGGGGTCGAGGGCGTCGAGGGTGTTGTTGAGGGCGGTGGCGAAGGTGGGGAAGGTTTCGTAGAGTTGGCGGCCCATGCCGGGGTGTTGGGCGCCTTGTCCGGAGTAGAGGAACGCGGTTTTGCCGGGTCGGGCACGCCCGACGATCACGTTGA
>NZ_JBIUCF010000155.1:0-1086 GCF_044593615.1 Nonomuraea sp. NPDC051941 | reverse complement strand
AGCTACGATCTCCTCCGGAAAATGGCCCTGCTGAACTGAGCCCAGGATCACCGAACGTGATCACTCCCCGCCAAGTGCGACAGACCCATTTACCGGCGGACCTTACAGCCTGACCCTGCCGGCAATCCCGAAGAGGGCTTTCACGCCTTGTTGCGCCGGCGCAGTTCGCGCTGTGCCTGTGCGCGAGCACAGGAACGAGAGCAGTACTTGACGCCCTCGGTACGGTGCTGACCGAACTTGGCGCGGTCTCGCTGCCGCACAAACGGCCATCCGCACGGCTCGTTGGCGCAGTGCCGGATCGCCGCTTCTTCGGCCATGTGGTTGTACATCTGCAGGAACGAGACCGAGTAGATGGTCGGGCGTCGCTCGGCCAGGCCGCCGATGCCGACGCTGAAGCGGCTCAGCGCTCCCGTCATCGCCGTCTCGAGCTCCTCGATGCGCATATCGATGAGCACTTCGCGCAGATGCTCCAGTGATCTCGGCCAGGGGGGTTCACCCGGCTGGAGTGGGTTACGGCTCTGGGCCATGGTCAGCTGCTCCTCGGTCACCTCCGGCTCGACGAGTTCCTCCAGGCCCCCCTCCTGCGTACAGGCCAGCCACGTATGGATGGCTCGTTGCGCCAGGTCCACGTGCAGGCTGATGAGATCGCGGTGGATTCCGACCCGATAGGGCCGGCCGGGCGCCTCACGGTCGGCGAGAGCCTTGACGCGCTCTTCCTCCTCTGGATCGCCGGCGTACAGGTGGAGGTCCCTCAGGTCCAGGTCGAACAGCAGCCCGAAGGAGCGCATGAGCTCGGCGGTGGCTTCCAGATCTCCCGGGGTCAGTTCCAGCAGCTCGCGCAGGTAGAAGTCAGCCGGAAGCTCGACCGGCTGGGCAGGCTCATCCCAGGACGGGCCCTTTCCGGGCTGCCAGGTGATCCAGTCGCCATCGACGATCAGCCCTGGCGCAGGTGTACCGCTCGAATATTGAGTTACGTGGCCTGAGGTGCGGTTAAGCGGCGTGGTGGTATTCGCTGATCATGCCTGCAACGACCGGTTTTCGGCGGATGGTCCGCTGGTCGCTGAGGTCGGCCACGTCGTGGGAGGG
>NZ_JBIUCF010000154.1:0-1089 GCF_044593615.1 Nonomuraea sp. NPDC051941 | reverse complement strand
GATCACGGGACACGCTCTAGTACTACAGCCTGATTTCGTGATGTTTGAGCCAGCGTCTCCAGTAGTGGCTGGCTCGTGCGCGGGTCTGATGAGCGCGGCGACGTTGGGACCAGTCGAGGGCGTGGTTGAGCGGGCGGGTGATCGTGGCGGTCAGACGTGCCAGGAGACGGCGGATTTCTGCTGGTGTGAGGCGGACCAGGCCGCTTGGGCTTTTGGGGCGTGTGCGGCGGTGACGGCAAGGTAGGCGTGGGCGAGCATCGCCAGGGTGATGTGCCGGTGCCAGGCGTCATAGCGTCGGACCTGGTACTGGTCCAGGCCGGTCTCGTTCTTGGCGCTCTGGAAGCATTCCTCGATGGCCCAGCGGGCGCCGGCGACGGCGATGAGGTCCTCCAGGCTGGTGCCGACGGGGGCATGGCACAGGTAGTAGGCCAGCTCGAGTTCGCCCTTGGCGTTGGGGGTCAGGCTGCGGCGGACCAGCAGCCAGCGCTGGTAGCCGGGCTCGGTCTCGAAGTGCACGGTGGCCAGGGCCCAGTCATACAGGCGCGGCCCTTTGGCGCCGTTGCCGCAGGAGCGGCGTTTCCATGCCTCGGGCGGGGCCTGGGCGGTCGCGGCCTCAGCGTGGATCTGCCCGCCCCACGCCTTGCCGATCCATTGGTTCTTGGGCACCGCGACCACGTAGCTGAGGTGGTGCTCTTCCAGGAAGCACCGGAACTTGAAGTCCAGGCCGTATGCCTCATCGGCCGTGACCCACGAGGCCGGTACGCCCGCCTCCAGCGCGCGGGTGAGCAACGTCCGGGCCAGTACGGGCTTGGTGGCGAACGGCACGTCTTCGCCGATGCCTGCCTGGGCGCATCGAGCTCGATCATCGGTCCAGGACTTAGGCAGATACAGTTCGGCATCGATCAGTGCCCGGCCCAGCGGGGAGGCATAGGCCAGGAACACCCCCAGCTGGCAGTTCTCCACCCGGCCCGCGGTGCCGGAGTACTGACGCTGCACCCCGGCCGACTTGTCCCCCTTCTTCAGGAACCCGGTCTCATCCACGATCAGCACGCCGTCGCGGTGGCCGAGGTTGTCCATCACGTAATCGCG
>NZ_JBIUCF010000153.1:0-1096 GCF_044593615.1 Nonomuraea sp. NPDC051941 | reverse complement strand
TACAACCGCTACGCCCCAGGCGACCACACACAGTCACTGCTCCCAGGCCACCCCGCCGAACTGACGACAGTTGAATAAGCGAGCCCACCAGTCTGAGACCCCCAGTCGGTGGCGCCGCCCTTGGAGATAATGCAGGCACCCTTGTCGGCCAGCAGTAGGTCGTCGATGTCGAGGCTGAGATCTCCTCGGCACGAGGACACTTGTCATACAGGGCCGCCACAGCGTCTTGTCGCACAGGGGCGCCTTCAACTCGAACAGCGCGGCGATCTGTCCACGCGGCAGCGCCCGAGTGCGGTCTGGCGGCGCGACCCATCAGGCCACCGCGGCCTCCAGCAGCGCTCCGTCCCGCTGCCGATGAGCGCCATGCCCTTGGCCACCGTTGCCCTACCGGAGCGCGAAGAATCGCCAGGGGACGACCAAGATTTCTTCATCCGTGGGTCTCATCTCGTAGGCCGGGGAAAGCCCATCCGGCTAAGAGGGGAGAACTCTTAGCCGGGGGAGGCATGATGGGGCGGCCCATACTGGTCGGCTACGACGAGTCACCAGCGAGCACGCTGGCATTGTGCTGGGCGATCGAGGAGGCGCGGCTACGCAAGTCCTCTGTTCTGGTGTGTCATGCCTGGCAGTGGCCGTATCCGCTGCGTCCTGTAGAGCAGGAAGTCTTGGCACGGGTCGAGCAGGTCGCTGCCCATGTGGTGGACGGGGGCGTACATCGAGCTCGGAGCCTGGCCCCTGACGTGGACGTCCGGCCGCGACTGGCGAGAGGGACGGCCTCCACGGTGCTCCTGCATGCCGCACGCGAGGCAGAGCTGACAGTGCTTGGCTCGAGAGGGCAAGGTGGTTTCGAAGACCTGCGGGTGGGATCTGCTGCCGTGCAGGTGCCCGCGCACAGTGCCGGGCCGGTTGTCGTCGTCCGGCCTGACGCGATGCCGACCGGTGACGGAACGCGAATCGTAGTCGGTGTCGATGGCTCGCCAGCCAGTCTGGCGGCGTTCGGTCTCGCTGTGACGAAACATGGGCCCCGGCCATCGCGCGGCAGCGGACAGTAGATGGGCAGACGGGATCGGTGGCGCGGTCGTGATGGTGTGACCGGCCA
>NZ_JBIUCF010000152.1:0-1129 GCF_044593615.1 Nonomuraea sp. NPDC051941 | reverse complement strand
AAGGACTCCGTTGCCCAATTCGGCGTGTCTTCTCGGAAGCCGATGATGTCCTGAATCAGGATGATCTGCCGCGCGATTCCTCGTCTGCGAGCGGTGAGAGGATGGTCGATTGATGTCGATGCAGCCGCGTCCCTGGCCGGAGATTCCCGAGTTGACCGCGCGTGTGGCGCGGGCGGCGTTTCCCAAGGGGACAATGGCGATGCGGGTCCGCGACGCGCTGGGCCCGCTGTTCGCCGATGCGGAATTCGCGGGCATGTTCGGTGTGCGGGGACGTCCCGGCCTGTCTCCCGGACAGTTGGCGCTGGTGTCGGTGCTGCAATACGCGGAGAACCTGTCCGATCGGCAGGCCGCCGACGCAGTCCGCGGCCGAATCGAGTGGAAATACGCGCTGGGCCTGGAGTTGGAGGATCCGGGGTTCGACTTTTCGGTGCTCAGCGGCTTTCGCGCCCGCCTGGTTGAACACGGCCAGGAGGAGCATATCTTCGAGCTGCTCGTGGAGCGGTTGAGTGGCCTGGAGTTCTTGCGTGCGGGCGGACGTCAGCGGACCGATTCCACGCATGTGCTGGCCGCGGGCGGGCGTTGAACCGGGCGGAGTTCGTCGGCGAGGTGATGCGGTCGGCGTTGAACGCCTTGGCGGCCTGTGAGCCGGGCTGGCTGGCGGCGTGGGCTCCGGCCGCATGGCAGGAACGGTACGGGGAGCGGGTGGATGCCTACCGGCTGCCTGACGGAGAAGCGGCGCGGACGGACTACCTGATCCAGGTCGGAGCGGATGGCTACCGGCTACTGGAGCGGATTTATGACCGCGGCGCTCTGGCCTGGCTGCGGCAGGTCCCGGCGGTGCAGGTGCTGCGCGAGGCGTGGATCCAGCAGTACTACCGGACCGACGGGGAGGTGTGTGTGCGGCAGGGCAAGGACCTGCCGCCGGGAAGGCTCCGGCTGGCCTCGCCCTATGACCCCGAGGCTCGGTATGGGGTCAAGCGCGGGACCGGCTGGGTCGGTTACAAGGTCCATCTGACCGAGACCTGCGACGATGACACCCCTCATCTGATCACACATGTGGCGACCACCGACGCCACCGTGGAGGACTCCCAGATGACGGCGGTCGTCTGGGATGACCTGGCAGCGCGGG
>NZ_JBIUCF010000151.1:0-1166 GCF_044593615.1 Nonomuraea sp. NPDC051941 | reverse complement strand
TCGACGTGGGTGGTGGGGGTGGTGATGTGCAGGGTTTGGGGGAGGAGGGCTTCGCGGGCGGCCATGACCATCTTGATCACACCCGCCACCCCGGAAGCGGCCTGCGAATGCCCGAAGTTGGATTTGACCGACCCCAGCCACAACGGGTCCGCCGGATCCCGATCGCGCCCGTAGGTGGCCAGCAGAGCCTGGGCCTCGATGGGGTCGCCGAGTTTGGTGCCGGTGCCGTGGGCTTCGACCGCGTCGATATCGCCCGGGACCAGGCCGGCGTTGGCCAGCGCCTGGCGGATCACCCGCTCCTGAGAAGGACCGTTGGGGGCCGACAGGCCGTTGCTGGCGCCGTCCTGGTTGACCGCCGATCCGCGGATCACACCCAGAACCCGGTGGCCGTTGGCCTGCGCTTCCGAGAGCCGCTCCAGCAACAGAATGCCCACACCTTCGGAGAACACGGTGCCGTCGGCCTCATCCGAGAACGCCTTGCACCGGCCATCCCGCGCCAGACCACGCTGACGGCTGAAGTCCACCAGGAGCTCAGGTGTCGCCATGACCGTCACGCCACCCG
Organism: Nonomuraea sp. NPDC051941; assembly: GCF_044593615.1. Lineage (NCBI taxonomy): Bacteria > Bacillati > Actinomycetota > Actinomycetes > Streptosporangiales > Streptosporangiaceae > Nonomuraea > Nonomuraea sp. NPDC051941. Next base: position 604 of record NZ_JBIUCF010000151.1, on the reverse strand, counting down.
CGAGCGCCAGAGTACTTTCGCCTCTGCGCAGGGACTCGCAGGCCAGATGGATGGCGACGAGGGAGGAGGAGCAGGCGGTGTCCACCGTCAGCGCCGGGCCTTCGAGACCGAGGTTGTAGGCCACCCGCCCCGACATGACGGAGCCGGCGTTTCCGGTCTGCAGGTATCCCTCGATCTCCTCGGGGTACGGTCCAGGCCCTGAGCCATAACCGGTCTGAGTGCCGCCGATGAAGACGCCGGTCGGAGTGCCACGGAGGGTGTCCGGGTCGATCCCGGCCCGTTCCAGAACCTCCCACGACGTCTCCAGCAGCAACCGCTGCTGCGGATCGATCGCGATCGCCTCACGCGGACTGATCCCGAAAAACGCCGCGTCGAACCCGGCCGCGTCCTTCAGGAACCCACCCTCACGCAGATACGTGGTCCCCACATGGTCCGGGTCCGGGTCATACAACGCCTCCAGATCCCAGCCCCGATCCTCCGGGAAGGAGGAGATACCCGAACGGCCCTGCACGAGCATCTCCCACAGGTCCTCCGGCGAATTCACCCCGCCCGGGTAGCGGCAGCCCATCGCCACGATCGCGATCGGCTCCCCAATCCCCGCGGA
>NZ_JBIUCF010000150.1:0-1167 GCF_044593615.1 Nonomuraea sp. NPDC051941 | reverse complement strand
TCCCCCCCCCCCCCCCCCCCCCCCCCCGCGCCCCCCCGCCCCCGCGCCCCCCCCCCCCCCCCCCCCCCCCCCCCCCCCCCCCCTCAGGAGATGCCGCAGCGCGGGGCTTGTCCGGCCGCAGACCAGCAGTGACTGCGCCAGGTTACGAACGGCAAGGCGGGTGCACGTTTCCTGTGGAGCCTGCCGTTCGGCGGCCAGCGCTGCCGTGCACTGATCGCGGCCGTCGGCCAGGTGGTGGACGCGGGCCAGGTCGGTGTAGTAGCGGGCGCACCGTTCGGTGGTGGGCAGGCTGGCGGGGCGGATCTGGTGGGTGGCGGCAATCGCGGTGCCGCCGTCGGCGGTGGCGTACTCGGTGGAGATGCGGTGGAGTTGTACGGTGGCCGGGGTGAAACCGCCGCCGTGTCGCGCGCAGCAGTAGCGGGCCTGCGTTGAGGCGGGCGGCGGTGGCAGCGGCCTCGTCGGTGAGCTCGCGCCAGCGGTAGGGGTCGCTCTCGAACTGCTGCTGGAAAGGCCACGCTGTTGGTGGGATAGTGATGACGGCCTGGAACGGCCAGTGGCAGCGATCGTGGCCTCGGCCCACAGGGAGAAGATCGCCGTCCGGCAGTACGCCGCCATGCACGCGCAACGGGTTCTGGACGCGGCCCGGGCCAGCAAGGACGTGTTCGAAGCGGCGCTGCAGGAGACGAACGGGCACGCGAACGACCTGCACCTGCGCGCCATGGCCAAGCGCTCACGTGCGGGCGGGCCCGCGCGTGCGGCGAGGGACGCGGCACGCGCCCACGAGGCGGAGCTGTCCGCGCGGGCGACCATGGTCATCATGGAGATCGGCGACCACCCATGGCCGAGGCGGTAGCAGCTTCCGCGGCGCGGAGACAGGCAGCGTCAGGGGCCGCCGACGGCAATGATCGGCGGCCCCTCGTACGTTTTCCTCTGATCATGTCGGACGGCGGCAGACCGGGCAGGTCGCGTCGGCCGCATCGACAAGACCCTGCACCTGCTGTCCATCCTCGACCCGATCGACGACTCCTACCACCGGCGGCTGAACAAGCAACTCACCGTCCAGGAATCCCGACACCGCCTCGCCCGCAGGATCTGCCACGGCGCAACCGGACAGATCCGGCAGGCCTACCGTGAGGGCCAGGAGGACCAGCTCGCCGCGCTCGGCCT
>NZ_JBIUCF010000149.1:0-1508 GCF_044593615.1 Nonomuraea sp. NPDC051941 | reverse complement strand
GCAAGCCGCACGTACCTCCTTGAGTCTGACCTGCTCGTCGGCATCAAGCTTGTCGGGGCGGCGGCGGATCCAACTGGTGATGTGGCGGACCTTCGGCGGGGCCTGGACGGCGGGCGGTGCCGTCTTGCCTTTGAAGGCGACCAGGTAGGCGTAGACGGTGGTGTAGCTGCCGCGGAAACCCTGCGCGGTGATCTCGCGGTGCAGCTGTGTGATGTTGGTGCAGCCGTCATTCCAGCGTTGGTGCAGGTTGGGCTTGTAGTCGTCGAGTTTGCTCGGCCATCCGGCCAGCAGTGCCGTCGTCACCTCCTCGACACCGGCGGCGTGGAAGTAGCGGCGGGCGGTGCCCTTGGCCAGGCCGAGGTCCCGCTGGATCGCGGTGACGGTCTTCCCGTCGGCCTTGAGCGTCTGGACCTGCTGGTAGAGCTGCCGGGCCCGCAACACGCGGGCTCTGTTCTCGACGTGGTCGACGGTTTCCTGCTCGGCCGCGTGCTCGGGATCAGGTGCCGCCGCGGCGACTGCCTGTTGGAGGGCGGCGTAGCGGTCCTTCACGCGGCGGTGGTGGGCAGCGACGGTCTTCCGCACGCATTCGCCCAGGTCATCCCACATGTGCCAGCGGTCGGCGACCTGTTGAGCGTCCGGCGCTCCCTGGCGGGCGCCGAACGCATACGACCCGGACCGGTCCCGGCAGATCACCTCGACTCCGGGATGGGCGCGCAGCCAGTCGGCCAACGTGCCGGCCTCTCGGTCGGGCAGGATGTCGATGACGCGGTGAGCGTCCATGTCGACCAGAACGCTGGCGTAGGAGTGGCCGCGCCGCTTGGCCCAATCGTCGACGCCCAGCACCTTCACCAAGCCGATCTCCGGATCGGGCATGGCTCTGACCAGCCGGATCAGCGTGCATCGGGCCACGACCGCGCCGACCGCAGCCGCCAGCCGAGCACCTGCACGGCCTGCCAACGCCAGCGCGACCCGTTCCAACAGGCTCCGTAGTCCTATCGTCCGCCGCTGTTGCCGGGCCGTCAGCCCGTCCACCTGCTCGGCGAACGTGGCCACCGAGCACGCCGGGTTGTCGCAGATGAACCGGCGGGCCTCCAACTCGACCTGGACAGGACGACCAGCGCAGGACAGGTCGCGCAGACGGCGCCGGTATCGGTCGTGCACCCGCACCGCCGACCTGCCACAACCGTGGCACTCCCGCGGTTCCGGCCCGGTACGAGCAACGATCTTCACGCTATCTCCCAGGTCCTCGACCTCGGAGAGGACAAGTCCCGCCAGGTGCGGGAACAGCATCTGCAGGAGAGTGACTTCCCTGCCGGTGAGCTCGTGCAGCACCATACCTCCACGGCCGCTCTTCAAGATCCTGATCTTGGCGATCCAGATCGTGACAGGGCGGCCGTGTTCATCCACGGCGAGTTGCAAGATCGCGATCTACTCCAACATGGCCATCGGGCGCTGCGGCTTCCGGAGGTCGCACTGCGTGATCACTCCCCGCCAAGTGCGACAGACCC
>NZ_JBIUCF010000148.1:0-1625 GCF_044593615.1 Nonomuraea sp. NPDC051941 | reverse complement strand
ATCCCGGCCGCCCGGCTCAGCCGGTTACGCAACTCGACGGAGGTCAGGGAGTCGAAGCCCAGATCCTTGAACGGGCGTCCCGCTTGGATCGCCTCGCCGGAGGCGTGGCCCAGGACCGCTGCGGCTTCGGCGCAGACCAGGGACACCAGCACGTGTTCCTGCTCGGCCGCCGGCACCCCAGTCAGGCGGCGTTCCAGTGCTGACCCGCTGCCGGAGACAGGTTCGGTGCGGGCGGCGCGACGCGCGGGCGTGCGAGCCAACCCACGCAGAATCGCCGGGACACCGTCGTGGCGGTTGCTGAGGGTGCGAGTGTTGATGGGCAGAGGTACGAGGAAGGGCTCCGGCATTGTCAGAGCGACGTCCAGGAGTTGCATGCCCTCGTTGGCACCCATAGCGGTGAATCCTGAACGGGACAGCCGCTCCAGGTCGAGTTCCGCCAACTGGTTCGTCATGCCGCCCGTTTCCGGCGCCCACAATCCCCAGGCGAGGGATTGAGCGGGCAGGCCGCTGGCGTGGCGGTGGATCGCCAACGCATCCAGGAAGGCGTTGGCCGCCGAGTAGTTGCCCTGTCCGGCACTGTCCAGCGTGGCGGCTGAGGAGGAGTAGAGAACGAACGCGGCCAGGTCGAGGTGGCGGGTGGCCTGGTGCAGGTGCCAGGCGGCGTCGGCCTTGGGCTTCAGTACTCGGTCGATCTTGTCGGGGGTGAGGGAGGTGACCACACCGTCATCCAGCACCCCGGCAGTGTGGAAGACCGCCGTCAGCGGGTACTCGGCCGGGACCCGGCCAAGGAGCGCGGCCACCTGCTCGGCGTCGGACAGATCGCACGCCGCGATCTCCACCGACGCACCCACCGTCTCCAGGTCGGCCCGGAGCTGGTCGGCGTCGGGGGCTTGGTCTCCTCGGCGGGAGGCCAACAGCAGACGCCCCACCCGGTGCTCGCCGGCCAGGTGGCGGGCCAAGATGGCGCCCAGACCGCCCGTGCCACCCGTGATCAGCACAGTGCCGTCCGGATCCAGCTCGCGCGGCATCGTCAGGATGATCTTGCCGGTGTGGCGGGCCTGGGCCATGTGCCGGAAGGCCTGGCGGGCCTGCTGCACCGGCCAGCACCGCACCGGCAACGCCGCCAACTCCTGGGAAGCGAACAGGTCCAGCAGCTCGCCCAGCATCTGCCCGACCCGCTCATGCCCGGCATCCATCAGGTCGAAGCTGCGGTAACGGACGTGAGAGTGAGTGCCCGCGACGTCGGCCGGATCGCGCCGGTCGGTCTTGCCCATCTCGATAAACCGGCCACCCTCAGCAAGCAGGTCCAGCGACGCGTCGGTGAACGGCCCCGCCAGCGAGTTCAGCACCACATCCATCCCCGCCCCGCCCATCACCGTGGCGAAGGCATCGGCGAAATCGAGGTCGCGGGAGGAAGCGATGTGATCATCCGGCACGCCCAACGCCCGCAGCACGTGCTGCTTGGCGGGTGAGGCGGTGGCGAACACCTCCGCGCCCAAGTGCCGGGCGATCTGGATCGCGGCCATGCCGACCCCACCCGCGCCGGAGTGGATCAGCACCCGCTCCCCCCGGCTGAGCCCGGCCAGGTCGACCAGCCCGTACCAGGCGGTCGCGAACGCCACCGT
>NZ_JBIUCF010000147.1:0-1636 GCF_044593615.1 Nonomuraea sp. NPDC051941 | reverse complement strand
AAAGACCCCATGCCACTTCGTGGCGCCCTCGGATAAGTGAAACTTGGGGTGCGTCGCCCGCTGACGTCGTACTCGCTTGGACCTGCGAGGCCGTTCTAAAGACTGACGCTGGAGCCTGCCCGGTAGGTACCCCGGATTGCCGCTACGAGCGCGTGTCACAGCATCTCGATGTTGTCGCGGGCTCCGCGGACGGCGCACCTCATCCATCCTCGGGGGCAGAGCACGGAGGCGCAATGGAGGTCGTCCACCCGGCGGTGGCCGGGATCGACGTGCACAAGAAGATCTTATGGGTGGCCATCCGGTTGCCCGGTGCGCACCAGCCGTTCGTCCGGAGCTACCGCACCTTCTGGCGGGCGCTGCAGAAGATGGCCGCCGAACTGGTCGAGCTCGGCGTCACCGACGTGGCGATGGAATCGACCGGCGTGTACTGGTGGCCCGTCTACCACGCGCTGGCCCAGACGGGCCGGATCGAGGTGTGCGTGGCCAACGCCGAGCACCTCAAGAGCGTCCCGGGTCGTAAAACCGACATCCGTGACTGCCAGTGGATCGCCGAACTGCACCAATTCGGCCTGCTGCGCCCGAGCTTCATCCCCGCCCAGGACGTGGCGGCGCTGCGGCACCGTACCCGCTACCGCAAGAAGCTGATCGAGGCCCGCATGAGTGAGGGTCAGCGGCTGGCCAAGGTGCTGGAGGACGCGGGAATCAAAATCGACTCGGTCGCCTCCAAACTGCTGTGCGTCTCCGGCCGGGACATGATCGAAGCGCTGATCTCCGGGGAACGCGACCCTTACCTGCTGGCAGGGCTGGCCCGCGGCGTCCTGCGGCACAAGCACGAGGACCTGGTGGCGGCCTGCGACGGGCGCTTCACCGCCACCCACGCCACCATGTGCCGGCTCCATCTGGACGCATACGACCACACCACCGGCAAGATCACCGAACTGGACGGCCTGGTCGCCGAAGCCGCCACCGTCTTCGAGCCGGTCATCACCCGGCTGATGACCATCGTCGGGATCGGACGGCGCACCGCCGAGGTGATCGTCGCCGAGACCGGCGCGGACATGTCCCGCTTCCCCACCCCCGAGCAGCTGGCCGCCTGGGCCGGGCTGGCCCCCGGCAACCGGGAGTCAGCGGGTAAACGCCGGCGGGCCGCCACCCGCAAGGGCAACAAGCACCTCAAGGCCGCGATGGTCGAAGCCGCCTGGGGCGCCTCCCGCACCCGATCCAGGATCGGAGCCCGGCTGCGCCGCCTGGTACGCCGCTTCGGCAAGCAGCACGCCAAGAAGGCCGCGGTCGCCACCGCGCACACACTGCTCCGCGTCTGCTGGGTGGTCATGGCCCGAGGCGAGGACTACCGCGAAGACGGTGGCGACTTCTACGACCGGCGCGAAGCCCGCCAGGCCCACTATCTGGCCGCCCGCTATCAAAAGACCTTGGAACGTCTCGGCTACCAGGTCACCCTGATCGCACCCGGCCCCGGCCCGGAAGATCATCCCGACCCCCAACAACCAGAGGAACCGGCAGCCTGAAATCCCGCAGGTCAGTGGCCGGTCACACCATCACGACCGCGCCACCGATCCCGTCTGCCCATCTACTGTCCGCTGCCGCGCGATGGCCGGGGCCCATGTTTCGTCACAGC
>NZ_JBIUCF010000146.1:0-1653 GCF_044593615.1 Nonomuraea sp. NPDC051941 | reverse complement strand
GGCTCTGGCCCACTTTCGGTGGTGACGGAACGTGGTTAGCCGAGCAGGATGCGATGACGCAGGAGTGCGAAGCCGGCCCGCCCGTACATCTGCCTCTTGATCATTTTTGTTTTGGTGTTGACGCCTTCGGTGCCGCCGTTGTGGAACGGGAGGGTGAGGGCGGCGTTGACGGCGGCTCGGTCGTAGTCCAGCCCGCGGGTGAAGGCGTGCATGTGCGGCAGGTCGGCCTGACGCGCTTGTTCGGTCCAGGCGGTCAGTAGCTGGTCGTTGCCCGGCTTGGGGTCGAGGAGAGCGGCAAAGTCCCGGACGAGTCCGGCGAGCATGGTCATCTCGTGGCAGGCGGCGATGGCAGCATCCAGTCGCTCGGCGTGGTGGTCCTTGAGCTTGCTCGGTTCGGTGAGGAGGAGGCCGGCCAAGCGCTTGGGTGAGATCGCGGGCCGGTCGCATTCGACGCGGCCTTGGTTGATGTACCGGTAGAGCAGGTTCTGGCTGCCGGTGTAGCCGAGTTTCTTGATCTCGACAAGGAGTTGCTGGACCGGGACGGCGGGATCTTCGGCTCGGCGTTGGCGCAGATGGTCGCGGAACGGGTCGACGAGCGTGGGCCGGTACTTCGGCACGCGCACCAGCCGTTCGGGTTCGCTGACCCGGGCGTAGCGCTTCACGGTGTTGAGCGCCAAGCCCAGACGGCGGGCGCATTCCAGCAGCCCGACACCCTGGTCGAGCAGGGCATGAACCTGCTGCCAGCGATCGCGCGTGGTGGCGGCCCGCACCCCTTCTTTTGGCGGCGGGCCGGTCTTGCCCCAACAGGAGGAGTGCGCGGCGACCTCCTTCACCACGGCTTCGGCCAGGTTGTGCCAGATATGCCAGCGATCACCGACCTGCACCGCTTCAGGCAGAGCGCGACGGATCGCCTCGGCGTAGGCGCCGCTGCTGTCCCGGCACACCACCCGCGCACCGGGATGGGCACGTAGCCACGCCTCCAAAGTGTCGGCCTGACGGTCGGCGAGCACGTCGATCCGCTCCCGCGTTATCGCGTCGATGATCACCGTGGCGTAGCGGTGTCGTTTGCGGAGAGCGAAGTCGTCCACCCCGATCACCGCCGGCACCGGACGAACCGGCAGAGGCAGGCGCAGCAACGACCGGACCGCGCTCTGCCGCGATAGCCCGACTCCCAGCACGGCCAGCAGCCGAGACCCCGCCCGCCCGGCCAGCTCCCGCACCACCGCCCCCACCTGCGTGGTCAAGGCGACCGTGCGGCGTTGATACGGCTCGGCCAGCCCGGGCAACGGCTCCCGAAACGTCTGCCGCTCGCACCCCACCCTCGCGCACCTCAGCCGCCGAAACCGCAGCCGCACCATCACCCGCTGCCCGCCCAACGGCAGGTCAGCCAGCTGCCGATCCACATAGCCGTGCACCCGCCCGACTGCCCCGCAGCCAGGACACGCCACCGGCGCGCCCGTGGAGGCGACATGTACCACGATCGACCCGGCCCCGGGCTGAACGCTGCCGATGACCAGACCGGCCAGTTGCGGGAACACCAGCCCCGCAAGATCCTTTACGTCACACCGGCGTCACGCTGACACAGCACCCCGAGATAGCCATGTAACGACACGAACTATCACGTTCCGTCACCACCGAAAGTGGGCCAGAGCC
>NZ_JBIUCF010000145.1:0-1665 GCF_044593615.1 Nonomuraea sp. NPDC051941 | reverse complement strand
AGCTTGTCGTTTAACCTGCCTGCTCGCGGTGCTCGGTGAGTGATGCCGCGCGTTTAGCAGTCTTTCCCACCTCGTGATGACGGGCGAGGACGCGGTTCCTTGATCCCTTGGGGCGTCCGGGACCGGCGCTCGTGGGTTTGGGTGCACTGGCGGGCTGGGGCAGGCTCGTGCGGAGGTGGCGAAACCCCCGGCGGACACGAGCGGGGGTGAGCCGCTCGGGCGGCAGCGGCCTCTCCCACGGGCGGCGCAGGTCTTCGGCGAGGGGGCGAGCGAGACGAAGCTGGGTGTAGGCGACAATGATCAGCCACGTCCAGCGGTCGGCGGCATAGGGGTCGCGGATCTTCGGGACGGTCCAGCCCAGGGTCTGCTTCCACATTCTGAACGTGTGCTCCAGGTCGAATCTGCGGAGGAAGGCCTGCCAGAGCCGGTCCAGATGGGCGGCGGTGATGCCGATGGCCGAGGTCCACAGCCACACCGGCTTGGGATCGCGTTCGCCGGGCAGGTGCTCGACCCGTAGATGGATGAGGGTGCCCTCGATGACCGGGAGCTCGCCGACATGATCGATCCAAGCGCTGCGGCGGCCCAGCCGAGGGTGCAGCCGGTCCCAGCAGGAGGCGACCGCCGTGCCGTACCGGCTGGTGGCGGTGCTCGTGACGTGCTGCGGCTCGCCCCAACTGGTCTCGTCCTTCATCCGGAAGTCGCCCCCGTGTTTGGGCGGACGTCCGCCACCGGGGCTGGCCAGCAGAAACTCCTCCCGCGACGGGGCGGGACGCAGCAGCACCCGATCCGAGCGCAACCGGCCCAGTACCTCCACTGGCAGGCCGTCCAGGAGGAAGGCCAGCCGGGGCACGTCGTACCCGGCGTCGACCACCAGCAGGATGGCTGGGTCGCCCTGACGCCACTGCCCGGCCTGGATCAGGCGGGCGACCAGATCGCGCAGCTGGATGGCGGTGACGGCGGCCTCATCATCGTCGGGACCCAGCCGCGCCGCGTCGAGCACCGCGGTCCAGGAGGTCCGGCCCGTTTCCAGTGCGGCGATCACCGAGTATGGCCAGCCGGGGATCATCTGATGGTCGTCCTTGCGGCGGCCGTAGGTGTGGCAGAACAGCCGTTCGGGGCTGGTCAGCGCGTCGGGCCGCAGCCATGCCGTGATGTCGGCGGCTAGGACGATCCGCCCGCCCGCGGCGCGCGGGAGCGGCACCGTGGCCAGGGCTCTGCGGAGCCGGCCGATCTCGATCCGGCCGTGGTTGATCGCGTCATACAGGGCGCCGTGTCCTCGCCGGTGTTCAGGCGTCAGTGCCAGTCCGACCAGGGTGCGTACCGGCCCGTCGGCGCATAACACCGCCTCGGCCAGCTCGAACAGCTCATCCGCGCGCGCCGTCAGGCAGCCGTAGATCTCCTGGCGGAACTCCGACAACTCCGCTATCGCTTCGGCCCGCTCACTCTCCTGGCCCGATTCCGGGACAGCCGCCGCTGCGGATGCCAGCATGGATGACACAGCCACCGCCTCCTCTTCTTTGGGTTGACACCTTGAAGGTGGAGACGGTGGCTGGTCTGGGTCACGGCGACACGCCGTATTGCAGAGGACACAATCCGCTATGTCGGATCAATCACCTCTGTTGCCGATCGCGGCAAATGTGCAGCTCAAAGGTTAAACCTCAAGCT
>NZ_JBIUCF010000144.1:0-1709 GCF_044593615.1 Nonomuraea sp. NPDC051941 | reverse complement strand
GAACTGCCGCGATACCTGCTGAAGGACTCCGTCGTCGCCGTCGGCGAAGTCGGCTACGACTCCATGACGGCCAGGGAGGAACAGGTCTTCGAGGCACAGCTCGCCCTGGCGCGGGAGAACGATCTCCCCGTACTCGTGCACACGCCGCACCGGGACAAGGCAGCGGGCACCCGCCGGACCCTCCACGTGGTCCGGGACGCCGGGATACCCCCCGAACGGGTGCTCATCGACCACCTCAACGAGCTGACCGTCGGCATGGTCGCGGACTCGGGCTGCTGGATGGGGTTCTCCATCTACCCCGACACCAAGATGGACCCGGACCGGATGGTGGCCCTGCTCAAGGAGCACGGCACGGACAGGATGCTCGTGAACTCGGCCGCCGACTGGGGACGGAGCGACCCGCTCAAGACGCGCGAGGTCGCCGACGCCATGCTCGCGGCAGGCTTCGGCGAGGACGATGTGGACCAGGTGCTGTGGCGCAATCCGGTCGCCTTCTACGGACAGAGCGGCCGCCTCGACCTGGAGACCAGCTCGCATGCCGGCCCCGACCATGCCGGCAACACGATCAAGCGGGGGTGACCGTGCGGTTACGCCATCCGGACGGCTCGACGGTGCACCTGTCTTACTGCACCAACGTCCACGCCGCCGAGGATCTCCCCGGCATCCACGGTCAGCTGTCCGGCGTCGCCGCGCGGGTCAGGCATCTACTCGGCGTCGAACGGCTCGGGCTGTGGCTGTCCCAGCACGCCGCCGCGGACCTCCTCGCCCACCCCGGGGAGCTCGCCGGACTGCGCGAGCGGCTGACCGCGCTCGGGCTGGAGGTCGTGACCCTGAACGGGTTCCCCTACCGCGGCTTCCACGACGAGATCGTGAAATACCGCGTCTACCAGCCCGACTGGGCCGACGCGGAGCGGCTGCAGTACACGCTCGGGCTGGCCGAGATCCTCGCCGCGCTGCTGCCGGACGACGTCACCGAGGGGACGATCTCGACCCTCCCCCTTGCCTGGCGCACCGGGTGGACGAGAGACAAAGCGGCTGCGGTCATGGCCAATCTCGACGCCGTCGCCCAGGGCCTGCGTGCGCTGGCCGGCCGTACCGGCAAAGTGATCCGGGTGGGCTTCGAGCCGGAGCCCGGCTGCATCATCGAGACGACGCCCCAGGCGACCGCCCTGCTGAGCAACGTGGACCACGACTACCTCGGCCTGTGCCTGGACGCCTGCCACATGGCCGTGGGCTTCGAGGAACCCGGCGCAGGCGCCCGCACCGGGCTCCCGATCGTGAAGCTCCAGGCGTCATGCGCACTGGAAGCCCCGCCAGGAGCGCAACGGGCACTGGCCGCGTTCGACGAGGCCAGATTCCTCCACCAGACACGCTCCGCCACCGGATACGCCGACGACCTGGGAGAAGCCCTCGCCGGCGGCCTGCCCGCGGACGAGAGCTGGCGCGTGCACTTCCACGTCCCGCTGCACGACGCGCCGCCCCCTCCGCTCACCACCAGCGCCCCCTACCTGCGTGACCTGCTCAACGTGCTCCTCGGCGGAGAACGGCCGCTGACCAGCCACGTCGAGGTGGAGACCTACACGTGGAACGTGCTTCCCGGCGCGCCGGCCGACGTCGCCGCCGGCATCGCCGCCGAGCTCGACTGGATGCGAGGCCGGCTGACCTCGCTCGGCATGAAGGAGCAGTGATGGCACCGCTGATCGTGATCA
>NZ_JBIUCF010000143.1:0-1716 GCF_044593615.1 Nonomuraea sp. NPDC051941 | reverse complement strand
TGATCACGATCAGCGGTGCCATCACTGCTCCTTCATGCCGAGCGAGGTCAGCCGGCCTCGCATCCAGTCGAGCTCGGCGGCGATGCCGGCGGCGAGATCCGGGGACGCGCCGGGGAGCACGTTCCAGGTGTAGGTCTCCACCTCGACGTGCCGGGTCAGCGGGCTGGGGCCGCCGAGGAGCGTGTTGAGCAGGTCACGCAGGTAGGGGGCGCTGGTGGTGAGCGGAGGGGGCGGGTCGGCGTGCAGCGGGACGTGGAAGTGCACCCGCCAGCTCTCGTCCGCGGGCAGGCCGCCGGCGAGGGCCTCTCCCAGGTCGTCGGCGTATCCGGTGGCGGAGCGCGTCTGGTGGAGGAACCTGGCCTCGTCGAACGCGGCCAGCCTCCGCTGCGCTCCAGGCGGAGCCTCTAGGGCGCATGACGCCTGGAGCTTCACGATCGGGAGCCCGGTGCGGGCGCCCGCGCCGGGTTCCTCGAAGCCCACGGCCATGTGGCAGGCGTCCAGGCACAGGCCGAGGTAGTCGTGGTCCACGTTGCTCAGCAGGGCGGTCGCCTGGGGTGTGACCTCGATGATGCAGCCGGGCTCCGGCTCGAAGCCCACCCGGATCACCTTGCCGGTCCGGTGGGTCAGGGCCCGCAGGCCCTGGGCGAGCGCGTCGAGGTTCGCCATGACCGCCGTCGCCTTGTCCCGTGTCCATGCGGTGCGCCAGGCGAGGGGGAGGGTCGAGATCGTGCCCTCGGTGACGTCGTCCGGCAGCAGCGCGGCGAGGATCTCGGCCAGCCCGAGCGTGTAGCGCAGCCGCTCCGCGTCGGCCCAGTCGGGCTGGTAGACGCGGTATTTCACGATCTCGTCGTGGAAGCCGCGGTAGGGGAACCCGTTCAGGGTCACGACCTCCAGCCCGAGCACGGCCAGCCGCTCGCGCAGCGCGGCGAGTTCGTCGCCCCGGGCGAGCAGCTCACCGGCGGCCTGCCGGGGCAGCCAGAGGCCGACGCCGAGCCGTTCAGCGCCGAGCAGTGTTCTGACCCGCGCGGCGATACCGGAGAGTTGGCGGTGGATGCCGGGGAGATCCTCGGCCGGGTGCACGTTGGTGCAGTAGGCGAGGTGGATCGTCGAGCCGTCCGGGTGGCGCAGCCTCATGAGTCAGCCTCGCTTGATCGTGTTGCCGGCGTAGTCGGGGGCCGCCTCGGTGCCCGCCTCCAGGCTGAGCCGGCCGCTCTGCCCGTAGAAGGCGACCGGATTGCGCCACAGCACCTGGTCCACATCGTCCTCGCCGAAGCCTGCCGCGAGCATGGCGTCGGCGACCTCGCGCGTCTTCAGCGGATCACTGCGTCCCCAGTCCGCGGCCGAGTTCACGAGCATCCTCGCCGTGCCGTGCTCCTTGAGGACGGACACCATCCGGTCCGGGTCCATCTTGGTGTCGGGGTAGATGGAGAACCCCATCCAGCAGCCAGAGTCCGCGACCATGCCGACGGTCAGCTCGTTGAGATGGTCGACGAGCACCTGCCCGGGAGCGAGGCCAGCGGCCCGCACCACGTCCAGCGTGCGGCGGGTGCCGGCGACCTTGTCCCGATGCGGCGTGTGCACGAGGACGGGGAGATCGTTCTCCCGCGCCAGGGCGAGCTGCGCCTCGAAGACCTGTTCCTCCCTGGCCGTCATGGAGTCGTAGCCGACTTCGCCGACGGCGACGACGGAGTCCTTCAGCAGGTATCGCGGCAGTTC
>NZ_JBIUCF010000142.1:0-1787 GCF_044593615.1 Nonomuraea sp. NPDC051941 | reverse complement strand
AGGACCCCGTTGGGGATCTCTCATTGCGGCCATTGTGTTCATTGAGCTATCAAATCGACACTGATGGTGAAAGTCGGCGGGTGGGCGAGGGAGGCGAGGTCGATGCTGGAGCAGCAAGGCAGGCGGGAGGTGCCGGAGTTGACCGCCCGGGTGGTCGCGGCGGCCTTCCCCAAGGGCACCCTGGCGGTATGGCTGCGCGATGCGCTGGGCGAGGTGTTCTCGGACGAGTTGTTCGCCGAGGCGTTCCCCGCCGATGGGCGCCCGGCCATCTCGCCGGGCGCGCTGGCGGCGGTGTCGGTACTGCAGTACGCCGACAACCTCTCCGACCGGCGGGCGGCCGAGGCGGTGCGGGCTCGGATGGACTGGAAGTACTTGCTGGGGCTGGAGCTGACGGATCCAGGGTTCGATCACAGTGTGCTCAGCGACTTCCGCGCCCGGCTGGCCGAGCACGGCCTGGAGGAAAAGATCTTCGAGGCGGTACTGGAGGTGGCCGCCGCTCGCGGGCTGCTGCGCCCAGGAGGGCGGCAGCGGACCGATTCCACCAAGATTCTGGCCGATGTGCGGCTGCTCAACCGGATGGAGTTCGTCGGTGAGGTGCTGCGCACGGCGCTGGAGGCGCTGGCCGTGGCGCACCCGTCCTGGCTGGAGGAGGCGCTGGCCGGGCAGGAGGAACGGTGGCTGCGCCGCTACGGGGAGCGGATCGACGCCTGGCACGGGGACCTGCCCGGCGCCGACCGCGAGCAGTGGCTGCGTCAGGTCGGGCAGGACGGCTTCCTCCTGCTGGAGGAGATCGACGATGCCCGGGCGCCGGCGTGGCTGCGCCTGATCCCCGCTCTGGCGGCGCTGCGCCGCTGCTGGGATGAGCAGTACCTGCGCGACGAGCACGGCGTGCGCCCCCGCGAAGGCGCGCAGTTGCCGCCCGGGGCCCAGCGCACGGCCAGCCCGCACGATGCGCAGGCCCGCTACGGGGCCAAGCGCGGGCAGGGCTGGGTCGGCTACACCCTGCACGTGACCGAGACCTGTGAGGCGGAGGCGCCCCGCTTGATCACGGACGTGGCCACCGGCACCGCCGCCGACGGCGACGACAGCGCCGCGCTGCCGGGCATCCACCAGCGTCTTGAGCGACGCGGTCTGCTGCCCGCCGAGCACCTGCTCGACAGCGGCTACATCACCGCTGCGGCCCTGGTCGAGGCCGCCGAGGTCCGCGGCGTCGTCCTCATCGGCCCCGCTCGCCCCATCACCGCGGCCGCGGCTGACGGCCGCTTCACCCACGAGGACTTCCTCATCGACGACCAGGCGCGCACCGCCCTCTGCCCCGGCGGGCACACCAGTATCTCCTGGGCCCCGACCCACTCGGCCAAAGGCGTCCCCATCATCCAGGTACGCTTCGCCGCCGCAGGCTGCCGCGCCTGCCCGTTGCGGCAGCGGTGCACGACGGCCGACAACCCGCAATGGGGACGGGCGCTGACCCTGCGCCACCCGCGCCAGCGGGCCGCCCTCCAGCAACGCCGCCGAGAGCAGGACACCCCCGCCTGGCGACACCGCTATCGGCCCCGCGCCGGCATCGAGTCCACCGTCCACCAGCTGACCTCCCGCACCGGCCTGCGCCGCAGCCGCTACCGCGGCCTGCAACGCACTCACCTGGGCCACTGCCTGGCCGCCGCGGCCATCAACCTCATCCGCATCCACGCCTGGGAACACGGCATTCCACCGGAGCCAACACGAAGAACCCATTTATCCCGATTGCTCCACCGATGCGCGAGATGAGAGATCCCCAACGGGGTCCT
>NZ_JBIUCF010000141.1:0-1885 GCF_044593615.1 Nonomuraea sp. NPDC051941 | reverse complement strand
TCGAACTGCGGAAGGCAGAAAGTCCCAGCTCCCAGGCCACAACAGCGGCAACCGGGACGGTAGAGACGACTGGGAACTCAGGGGTTATTTCTTAGGAGGGCGCCGAGCGGTCGTGCTAGGAGGAGGCGCGGCACAGCAACTGTTCCCGGACGCGCACGCCCGTTTCCAGGCCGCCCTGCAGGCGCTGCCCGCCGAGCAGGCCGCCCGCCCGTTCGCCACGGCGCTCGCCGAGCTGGTCGCCCTTCATACCGGCCAGTTTTACGGCAACGGCGGTTTCGTCATCCTGCCGAAGTGGGCCGACATCATGGACCGGCACTTCCCAGCCGCTGACCGCGAGCCCGTCCAACGAGCTCACATGCCGGGGACGGCCTCCCCCAGGTTGCCGCCCCCGGCTGTCCCATGCCTCAGTCATAGGCTGAGGTCCCGGCACGGTGAGTAGCAGTGTTCTGCCGGGGCGGTCTCGCGCCTGCGTCGACTTCGGGAAGACCGCAATGTCATGGTGCGGGTCGCGATGACCGAGGCGCAGCATGCCGAGCCGGGTCAGGGCAGATACTTGCGAGGTTTTGACCTTTGGGGCGCGCTTCGGTGCGGTTTGCAGCCCTTCGGCCGGATGGCTGTGTATGGAGACTGTCTGGCGAGAGGCCGCGCCGCACGCCAGACAGCCCGCTGCGGGCCAGCCCCCTCCTCCGCGCTTGGCCCGCGAGTCCTTCATATCAGTTACCGCCCAAGTACGCAGAGTGCCTGTGTTGCAACCCCGTGGCACCGATCCCCAGCCGGTGTCGTCATGCCAGCCGTCCGTGGTGGTCGCGGATGCCGAACCTGCTGGTCATCGGGCCGACCAACAACGGCAAGTCGATGATCGTGGAGAAGTTCCGCCGCTTGCACCCGCCGACCTCGCACCCGGACCGGGAGGAGATCCCGGTGCTGATGGTGCAGATGCCGTCCGACCCGCACGTGGCCCGCTTCTACACCGCGCTGCTGACCGCGCTCGGCGCGCCGCGAGTTCCTCAACCTGCTGCGGTTCCTGGGCAACGAACTGAAGATCCCACTGGTCGGCGTCGGCACCCGGGACGCCTACCTAGCAATCCGCTCCGACGACCAGCTGGAGAACCGCTTCGCCCCGTTCGTGCTACCGCGCTGGCAGCCCGACCCCGTCACAAGAACCCGCGCACCGCCATGCGCTACACACGGCCCGGCGGCGAGGTCGTCGCCGAGATCACCGGCATCCTCACCCCACCACGCCGCGCTCACTGACAGTTCAACGACCATCGGAGGACCCCCATGGACGACAACGAGCCCGTCACCATCCTCGGCGTGAGCCTCACCCCAGGGCGCCGAGCATGAGGGTGACTGCCTACGCGGAGGTGTACTCGCCGGAGACTCACCCGCATATCGCTTCGTGCCGGCCGACTGATCGACCGGTCCCGACGCTCGCCGAACTTGTGGCCGATTACGGCGGCTACGCCTTCACCACCCCGCTGCCCCGGAGCGCATCCGGATGGATGGCCCGGGTCGCCGAAGCCACAGGCGACACCGCGCTGGCGGGCATCATTGCCCGCGGCTACATCGCAGGATCGTTCGAGCTGCTGGCCCACCTCGACCACGCAACGACGATGGTCGTCTACGGGTCCGGATCGAGCCCGAACCGACCGACCCGCCCGAGCTGCTACCCCCGCCCGATCCGGACTTCCACCTCAGAAAGGCCCCATGATCGAGCGGCCTCGCCAGGGCCACGATCGAGATCGTGCAGGATTACATCGCGAAGCACGGGGGCAGCGCCTCAGATCAATCAGTGAACCTATTTCAGCCTCATGCGGCCTGGGCAACGCGATGATTTTGAAGGACAGCGATGGCCTTGCACAGGTGGCCGGCCTTGGACGGGCTG
>NZ_JBIUCF010000140.1:0-1909 GCF_044593615.1 Nonomuraea sp. NPDC051941 | reverse complement strand
ACCACGTCCGCCAGGTCGCGTCGCAGTTCCACCGGCCACCTGCCCTGCCGGTCGATGATGACGGCGACGGGCTCGTACAGATCCCTCGGCAGGGCGTCGAGCACGGCCTGCGCCGACTGCAGCGAGACCTCATGCTCGGCGGACGGCCCACCCGCCAGCACAGCCACGCGTACGCGTTCAGTCACGATCGATCAGCCTTCCTCAGTGGTACGGAGACAGCCGGACCCACCACGGGGAACAGGCGCCGGTTGCCGGCCGACCGTATCCCCGCCTCGTCCGCGCCGTGCCATGGTTGTGTCACGGTCGCGCCGACCGGTGGTGCGGGTCAGCGCACGTTGACCGGGCGCAGCGTGAAGCCGTCGTTCGGCTTGCCGGCCAGCAGGGCGGCCAGACCGCCGCTGAGCGCGTAGGTCGTCCCTCGGGGGCCGGCCGTGACGGCGCTGGTGACCGGGTCGGCGACGGTGTCGGTGACCGAGACGGTGGCGGACTTCCAGTCACGGTCAGGGCGAACCCGCTGCACCACGGCGGCCTTCCCGCTGAGCAGGCCACTGCTGACCACGGCGAGCGACTTGTCCGGCAGCACCCGGATGCCCGCGGTGAGGGCGCTGAGGTTCTTGGAGAGCTTGACCTTGACGGCCTTCTTGGGGCTGTCGACCGGCACCCGCACCAGGCTGCCATCGGCCTTGGCGACGATGAGGAGGTTGCCGGGCATCCATGCGACGGCGCTCATGCCCACGTTGTTCAGAAAGTTCGGGACGTCCACGTTCCCGGCCAGCAGCTTGTGACTCACGAGGACGGAGGCCTTGCCGTTGCGGTCGATGCGGAAGATCGTCGAGGAGAGCTGGTCGACGGCGTACGCCGTGCCGTCCGGGGCGATCGTCACGTCGGACACGAGATGCTGCTTGTCGTCGTTGGCGACCTTGTTCAGGTCGGCGTACCAGAGTCGGCGTCCGCTGCCGATGGCGTAGGCGGCGACACCTGCGACCTTGAACTTGGTGGCGGGTGCGGAGCGGTCGGCCGTTCCGTAGTCCACGTTGCCGGCCAGGATCCGGTTCCCCTTGGAGTCCACCCGCACGGCCTGCACCGACACCAGCTTCCTGTCTTCGATGATGGTGCGCACCCTGCCCTTCTGGTCGACCGAAGAGATGGTGCTGTGCGCCAGCGAACCCGTCACGAACTTCCGAGAGCCCGGGTAGTAGTCCGCGGAGTGGGGAAAGACCCCCGGCCCCTTGGCCTCGACGGTGGGCGCCGCCGGACGGGATTGGACGGAGGCGGCGGCGTGCCGTTCGGAAGTGGCGAGGGCGCCGGTGGCGTCGGCCAGCGCGCTGCCGAGGACCGTCACGGCGGTGAGGGTCAGAACGATCGCGGGACGCTTGAGCTTCATGGGGGTGTTCTTCCTTCCGAGGACGTGCTCCGGCCCGATGTGCCGGATATCGCATGCAGACGTGGCAGGCACGGGTGCCGTGTCCACGTGAGTCGGTCAAGCCGCAGCCGGCGCCCCGTGGACGGCGAAGTCGCCGTACGGGGCTCCGGCCCTGTGACGCCGGCCGACCCCGCTCCGGTATCCCGTTTCGCGGCCGGCCCTGCGTCCTGCTCGTGGCGTCGAGTCTGCTGCCGCCGGCCGTTCGTAGCCTGTCCCTGGCGGGGTCAGGCTGCCTGGCGTCCTGGTGCTCGATACTCGGTGTATGAACAAGAAGTCGGGGTTGGGGGAGTTCCTCAGGATGCGCCGGTCGCAGTTGCAGCCTGCGGATGTGGGACTCCGGGACTTCGGAGAGCGCCGTCGCGTGCCGGGGCTGCGCCGTGACGAGCTGGCGCAGCTCGCCGGGGTGGGCCTGTCCTACTACACGCGCCTGGAGCAGGGGCTCTCGCTCAACGCGTCACCGGAGGTGCTGGACGCGCTGGCCCGTGC
>NZ_JBIUCF010000139.1:0-2007 GCF_044593615.1 Nonomuraea sp. NPDC051941 | reverse complement strand
GGATGCGGTGCTGGTGTTCCCGGGTCAGGGGGCGCAGTGGGCCGGGATGGGGGTGGAGCTGGCGCAGGCGTCGCCGGTGTTCGCCGCCCGGCTGGCCGAGTGCGGGCAGGCGCTGAGCGAGTTCGTCGACTGGGACCTGCTCGACGTACTGCGCGGTGCGGATGGAGCTCCGACCCTGGACCGGGTGGACGTCGTCCAGCCCGCCACCTGGGCGGTCATGGTGTCCCTGGCGGCATTGTGGGAGGCGGTGGGGGTCCGCCCGGCCGCGGTGATCGGGCATTCGCAGGGTGAGGTGGCCGCGGCGTGCGTGGCCGGGGCGCTGTCGCTGCGGGACGCGGCCCGCGTGGTCGCCCAGCGCGGCAAGGTCATCCGCAGGGAGCTCGCCGGGACGGGCGGCATGCTGGCCGTGCTGCTGCCGTACGAGGAGCTGGTGCGGCGGCTCGAACCGTGGAGCGACCGGCTCTCGGTAGCCGCCGTGAACGGCCCGACCTCCGTCGTCGTGTCCGGCGGCGCCGCCGACCTGGACGAGTTCTTCGCGGCGATCACCGGTGAGGGCGTGCAGGCTCGAAAGATCAAGGTGGACTACGCCTCCCACTCCGCCCAGGTGGAGGGGCTCCGCGAGACCGTCCTCGCCGAACTGGCCGGGCTTGAACCTCGCTCCGCCGACGTGCCGTTCTACTCCACGGTCGTGGCGGAGTCGCTGGACACCGAGCGGCTGGGGGCCGACTACTGGTACACCAACCTGCGCCAGCGCGTGCGTTTCGAGGACGCCGTACGAGTCGCGATTCGCGACGGTCACGACTTCTTCCTCGAGGTGAGCCCGCATCCGGTGCTGACGATGGCGGTGCAGGACATCCTGGACGTCACCGCCCCGTCGGGGGTCGCGGTGGCATCGCTGCGGCGCGGCGAGGGCGGCGCGGGGCGGTTCGTACGTTCGGCGGGTGAGGCGTTCGCCGCCGGGGTGGGGGTGGACTGGCTACGACTCCTGTCTGGCACCAGCGTGGGTGCCGAGTTGCCCACGTATGCGTTCCAGCACCGGCGTTACTGGCTGGAGCCTTCCGTCGCGGGGGCTGCGGACGCGGGTGGGCTGGGCCTGACGCGGGTGGACCATCCGCTGCTGGGGGCGGCTGTGGAGCTGCCCGATCAGGGTGGGGTGGTGCTGACCGGGCGGATCTCGACCGCTACGCATCCGTGGCTGGCGGATCACGGGGTGGGGGAGACGGTGGTCTTCCCCGGCACCGGGTTCGTGGAGCTGGTGGTGCGGGCGGGTGACGAGGTCGGCTGTCCGGTGGTGGAGGAGCTGACGCTTGAGGCGCCGCTGGTGATCGGGGGTGACGAGCCGGTCCAGCTTCAGGTGGCGGTGTCCGCTGCTGGTGAGGACGGTCGGCGTGAGGTGGCGGTGCACGCCCGTACCGGCCGGCGGCCTTGGACGCGTCACGCCGCGGGCACCCTGGCCGTGACGAGCAGTGCGGCCGGTTCTGCTGATGAGCAGTGGCCGCCCGCGGGGGCGCAGGCGGTGGACGTGTCCGGTCACTACGAGGCGTTGGCTCGTGCCGGGTATGGCTATGGTCCGGCGTTCCAGGGGCTCAAGCGGGCCTGGGTGCGTGGCGCAGAGGTGTTCGCCGAGGTGGAGCTCGACGAGCGGGAGGCCGCCGAGGCCGGCGGTTATGGCATCCACCCGGCGCTGCTGGACGCGGCCCTGCATGCCACCGGTCTCGTCGAGCAGTTTGAGGGGGTCGCGCTGCCGTTCGCCTGGAACGGGGTGGAGCTCCTGGCTTCCGGTGCTCAGCAGGTGCGCGTTCACGTCCTTCCGGCTGAGGGTGGGGCTTCCAGCATCCGGATTGCCGACGGCACCGGCGCGCCGGTCGCGGTCGTCGCGAGCTTGATCTCGCGTCCGCTGCCCGCAGATGGGCTGTCGTCGCGTCCGCAGGCTGGGCACGATGCGCTGCATCGTGTGCAGTGGGTGCCGCTGCCGGGCGAGCCGGTCGGTTCTGGGGTCGGAGATGT
>NZ_JBIUCF010000138.1:0-2084 GCF_044593615.1 Nonomuraea sp. NPDC051941 | reverse complement strand
GTCGCGGGCTACAACCCGATGAAGAAGGAAGGGGCCATCATCCTCGGCATCGGCGGAGACAACAGCAACGGCTCCGCCGGCACCTTCTACGAGGGTGTGATGACCTCCGGCTATCCGACGGACGCCACCGAGAACGCGGTGCAGGCCAACATCGTCGCCGCCGGCTACACGACGGCCGCCCGTCCCAGCGGGACACCTGCCGCCGGCACGTCGATCTCGCTGCGCGCGACGACGGCCTGCTGCACCGGCCGCTACATCCGCCACCAGAACGACCAGGCCGTCACGTCCGTGATCACCTCCAGCAGCTCGTCCCTGGACAAGAACGACGCCACGTGGATCGTGCGCAGCGGCCTGGCCTACAGCTCCTGCGTGTCGTTCGAGTCGAAGAACTACCCCGGCAGCTACCTGCGGCACCGTAACTACCAGCTCTACCGCAACGCCAACGACGGCAGCGCCCTGTTCGCCAACGACGCCACCTTCTGCCCGCAGCCCGGCATGAACGGCCAGGGCCTTTCGTGGGCCTCCTTCAACTTCCCGAACCGCCTGCTGCGTCACTACAACAACATCGTCTACATCGGCAGCGAGGGCGGATCGAACACCTTCGACAGCGCGACGTCGTGGGCCGACGACGTGAGCTGGGTCGTCGCCTCACCCTGGGCGTAGGCGCCCCGGGCGGAGCCGTCCCGCCACTCGGGCCCGAGGACGGCTCCGCCCGCCGCAGCACCAGCCGGCCGTACGACCCGGACCCCTGGTGGGCGAGGCACACAGGCACATGAGTAGGGGCTACTCATGCCATTTCCGCCGTCGCCAGAAAGCATCCATGGGACTGCCTCCGGTGCCGGAAGGACTCCCATGTCCCGTCGCTCCCCCTTGAGCATGCTGCTGACCGCCATCCTCGCGCTGAGTTTCGTCACCGCTTGTGAGGACTTCCCTCTACAAGACACACCCCCTCAGGCAGCCCAGACGAAGGCGCCGCCCAAGAAGGGCTTCTGTCCCGCGGCAGGCCCGATCACCCGGTCGTTGCTGCCCTCCCCGGAGGGAGTCGAGCGGATCGCCACGAACCCCTGCCTCGGTGTGAACGGCCTGATCGGCATGGCTCTGGATGTCATCCCGGAGCAGAAGATGGCCGACGAAGCGGAACTGCGCTCCTTCCGTCAGGGGCTCAGGACCTTCGCCACCCGGGTGACTGCGGCCGCCGACGCGGTGGACTGCGCCTACGAGAACGACCACCTGGCGGTGTCGATCTACCAGGACCCGAACTACGGTTGGTCGGTGGGCCTGGTGGCAGTGGTGCGCGGGGATCTGGAAGCCGCTGCGGAGGAGGCCATCTGCCTGCTGCTGAAGCAGGTGCCGTTTCTCCCGGACGTCGGCTTCCGCGCCGACGGCCCGCCGGCACCGAAGTTCTGCGCCGACGCCGAGTCCAGAGAAGCCCGGGGATACAAGTTCATGATCTTGTGGATCGCCGACTCGGACGCCATGTGCCGCAGCCTGACCAACACCATCCGCGCGACCGGTGGCGCCTGATCTCAGCGAACCTGACGGGTCTGGAGTACGTCTAGCCCACGCCGGGGTGGGGCCGTCGTCGTGGTGGCCTGCCGCGGCGGTCGGGGCGGTGTTCGAAGTGCCACCACTCGTTGTCGTACATGCGGTACAGGTCGTAGCGGGCGCCGTGGTCCTCGAGCCAGCGCGCGCCTTCGTGGGGGCGTACGTCCAGGGCGATGCCCTTGACGTGGCTGGATTCCGCCGGTGGGAGCACGAGCATGCGTGCCAGGGTCGCGGAGCCGCGGCGGCGTACCTCGTCCTCGAACATCTGTTGCTGGAGGAGGGGGTCGCGGTAGCCCGAGGTGAGGCCGAGGAGCTGGCCGTGACGCCACAGCGCCTCGGTGCGGGCCGCGGTGAACGCGGCTCTGGCGCCGTCGGTGAGCCCGGTGAGGTCTTCGGCGGGGAAGCGCATCCGTAACGCCCAGTGGCAGGCCTGTTGGCGGGCCTGGCCGGGGCGGCGGAGGAACGCCGCAGGTAGCAGGAGCACGGCCAGCACCAGCGTGACCACGGCATACAGCCGGTCTCGGGGCCGAAGGGGGATG
>NZ_JBIUCF010000137.1:0-2291 GCF_044593615.1 Nonomuraea sp. NPDC051941 | reverse complement strand
TTTGGTGCCGGTTTGGTGTAGATCATTAGCGTGGATGAGGAACGTCTGAAACGTCATGATCTGACCGATGAGGAGTGGGGACGGCTGGAGCCGCTGCTGCCGGTGAGCACGGGCTGGGGCGCGCGGTGGAACGACCACCGGAGAGTGATCAACGGGATCTTTCACCGGACGCGGACGGGCACCCCGTGGCGGGACCTGCCGACCTGCTACGGGGCGTGGAAGACGGTCTACAACCGGCATCGCCGTTGGTCACTGGATGGGACCTGGGCACGGATCCTCGATGAGCTACGGGCGGGGTGCGATGAGGCCGAGGGCGAGGACTGGACGGTCAGCGCCGACTCCACGGTGGTGCGCGCCCACCAGCACGCGGCCGGGGCGCGGCATGCCCCAGCCTTGGACATCCGGTCAAAGGGGCCGATAAAGATTACGAACGGGTGACGTCGAGTTGGGAGGCGCTGGGCCGCTCCCGAGGTGGCCTGTCGACCAAGATTCACCTGGTCGCCGACCGGCGCTGCCGTCCGATCACCCGGCTCACCAGCCCCGGCCAGCACGGCGACTCGCCCCGCTTCATCCCATTGATGGAGTCCATCCGCATCCGGCGGCGCGGGCCGGGCAGGCCGCGCAAGCGGCCCACCCGCACGATGGGCGACAAAGCGTACTCCTCCCGGGGAAATCGCGCCTACCTGCGCAGACACGGCATTCAGGCGGTCATCCCCGTCAAGGAGGATCAGAAGGCCAACCGCCTCAAGCGGGGCTCGGCCGGAGGCCGCCCGCCCAACTTCGACGCTGAGCGGTACAAGGAGCGCAACACCGTCGAGCGCTGCGTCAACAAGCTCCGCCAGCATCGGGCCGTGGCCACCCGCTTCGACAAGCGCGAGCGCATCTACCAGGGCACCCTCGATGTCGCCTCGATCCGGATCTGACTCCGGGACCCCGTCACGTGATAACAGGACACGCTTTATGTCGCCGGGCAGAACACCGATTTGAGAGCGTTGGTGATGCGTTGCGGCGTGGTCATGCGCTCGGCATCGTCCATGGCCACCGTCACGGACACGGCGAACTGCAGGCGGCCGTCGGAGGAGGTGTAGGTCGCGGCGGTGAAGCCGGGGGCGCTGCCCCCGCCTCCTGAGGCGAACTCGGGCTTGCCGGCGCACGGACCCCCGGAAGGCAGCGGCGGCATGCCAGGCGCCGGATCGGTGATCACTTTGCGCAGCGACTCCGGCAGGAGTCTGCCCTGGCGGAAGGCGCGCTGGAAGGCGCTCATGTCGCGCGCGGTGGAGACCACGCCGCCGGCGCCGAGCATGGTGGTGACGTTGAGCTTGTCGACATCGTGCAGCTTGCCCGTCTCGTCCGGGGCGTAACCGTGCCCGTGCGGGCCCTTGATGCCCACCGAAGCCTTCATGGGCAGGTAGGTATCGCGCATTCCGAGCGGGGCGAAGAGCCTGCGGTTGAATTCAGCCGCCAGTGACCTCCCGGCCCGTTTCCCGATGATCATGCCGAGCAGGATGTAGTTGGTGTTGGAGTAGTTGAAGGTCCCGATCTCCACGGGCCGGGGGTTCTTGCGCGAGGCCGCCAGCAGGTCGGTCGGGCGGTAGTTGCGCGTGGGGTCCAGGGGATTCACGTCCGCGCCGATGTAGTCGGGGATGCCCGAGGTCAGCTGGATCAGGTTGCGTACCGTGATCTCGTCGGCCCGCTCCACCAGGTCCTTGTCCGCCACCTCCGGCAGGACCGCGCCGAGTTTGTCATCCAGGCTCAGCTTGCCCTCCTTGACCAGCTGCAGCACCACGGTGGCGGTCATGCCCTTGGTCTGCGAGCCGATCCGGTAGCGGGCGGTAGACGGGATCGCGCCACCCTTGCCGTCGAGCAAGCGGGACCCGGCCGATCCCTTCCCGACCCGCTTGCCGTCCACATACACCTCGCCGATGGCGCCCACCACATGGCCCGTCTTCACCAAGTCTTCCATCGCCTTCTGCACGTCCCCGACCTTGACGGGGTCGGCAGATATCGACGCGGTCGCGGGCGCGGCCACACTCAGAACCAGCGCCGCGCACGCCACCGAGGCGACGCGAGCCACTGCCGCTCGACGCGAAAGCATGAAGTCTCCCTCTGTGGAAGTCAGAAAAATCACATGTCGAGCCACAGTTCTAGGGCGGGACGTGTTTCCTTGGTGTTATCCCGAACCGTGCAGCTACGACTTCCGCCCCGTAATCGCGCAACACGGCGGCACCGCCGCCTCCCCGGCGAAGTCGGTGACCTTGCTGGCGGGGACCTCCTGCCCACCGCCCTCACAT
>NZ_JBIUCF010000136.1:0-2325 GCF_044593615.1 Nonomuraea sp. NPDC051941 | reverse complement strand
TTGCAAGATCGCGATCTACTCCAACATGGCCATCGGGCGCTGCGGCTTCCGGAGGTCGCACTGCGTGATCACTCCCCGCCAAGTGCGACAGACCCATTTACAGCCGGAACTTACACCAGAGCGAGCGGCGGCCGGGACCGGCCGAAGAGCCGCACGCCCGGCCGACCGATCCGCCAGGCCGCGCCCAGCGCGCATCACGCTGGGCGCTCTTCGGTTAGGCCAGGCGTCGCCGGCCATGAGCAGGGTTCCCGTTCGCTCTCCACTCACCTGCACCAGGCGCGTTTTGCCTGGTCATCATGGATGCCGTCATGGTTTGCGGTCATGAAAGCGAGGGTGTTCTCAAGCGGGACGCGTCTGATGGTGTGGCTCCTCGCGGACTTGTCCGCGCAGTGACTTCGCCCAGGCCGCCTGCTTTCGACTCCGGCTGCGACATGGAGCGACCCAACCATCTGCCGATCACGGGCGTCGGTAACGGATGAGAGGAGTCATCTTGGACCCCAATGACAGCTTCCGCGAGTTCATGGCCGTCCATCAGCAGTCGCTGATGCGGACGGCCTACCTGCTCACGGGGGACGCCCACCTGGCCGAGGACCTGCTGCAGAGCGTGCTGCTCAAGGTGCTCAGCCGCTGGCCCAAGCTGGCGGACGTCACCAGTCCGCAGGCGTACGCCCGCAAGGCTCTGGTCAACCAGTACATCTCCTGGCGCCGGCGTCTGGCCAGGGTGGCTGAGCTGCCGAGAGCCGAGCCGCCGGATCGGCCGTACTCCACCGAGGATTCCACAATCGTCCGGATCGTCATGCTGCGAGCGCTCGCGCAACTGCCGCCCAAGCAGCGGGCGGTGATCGTTCTGCGCTACTACGAGGACCTCACCGAACACGAAACCGCCAAGCTGCTGAGCTGCTCGATCGGCACGGTCAAGAGCCAAGCCCATCATGCGCTCGCCCGGTTACGAGTACTCGCGCCGGAGCTGGCACCGAAGTTCGCCGAAGTGGAAGACCTGAAGGGAGCACACCGATGATCTGGCTGCGAGATGCACTGGACGACGTGGCCGACAACGCGCCCCAGGTAGACCTGACCGAGCGGACGATCAGGATCCGCGAGCGGCGGCGACGCAGGACGGTCTCGATCGTCGCGGCCACCGCGGTCGTCGCCACCGCGCTCGGCGTGACGTCCGCCGTACGACTGCTGCCTGCGGAGCCGAGCCCGGCCGTCGCACCCAGGACGGTGAGCGACCTGCCGGCGCGCGGGGTGGAGCCACTGAGCCACGCCTTCATGACATTCTGCCGACCGCAGAGTGGCAAGGCACCGGCGGGATGCGTGAACGGCGGCTGGCGGGTGGTCACCCGTGGTGGCACGACGTACCGGGTGACGCAGGCCCTGTCCGGTTCACCGTCGGGGCTCCGGCCGAGCCCGCTGGCGATCAGCCGGGACGGCAGTAAGATCGCGTACTACGACACCAAGGCGGGCACCTTCGCGGTGCGCGACCTCGCCTCCGGAACAGTGCTCACGGCGCCGACGAAGGTGCCCAAAGCCTGGCTCGGCAGTATCGCGCACCTCCTGCTGTCGGATGACGGCCGCTTCCTCGCCTTCACCAAAAGACCGCCACTCAAGGACCCGGCCATGCTGTTCGACATGCGCGAGCGCATGGCCCGGCCGCTGCCGAACGGCTGGAACCCCATCGGCCTGTCCCCGGACGGTGACACGATCACCTTGGCGGAGTACGCGCCTAAAACCCGTCTGCAGACCATCACCCGGCTCTGGCAGACGTCCACGGCGAGCAACACGACAACCGTCGACGTCGCCGGGCACTACCTGGTCGGCGCGCTCGGGCCCGACGGGAACAGCGTCGTCGCGGTGGAGAGCGTGGAAGCGGGCATCACCGGATGCCTGAGAAGCGGGGCCAACCTCGTGCATCTGGACCGGAAAACCGGCAAGGTGCTCCGGAGGATCCCCGTGCGGGGCCTGTCCATGACAGCCAACCGCGTCTACCTGCGCAGCTGGACCGGCCCTCACGAGATCACGGCCCTGGCTACGCCCCTGGTATGCCATGAGCAGGACGACAACGCGCCTGTATCGAGCCTGGACCCGCCATACGTTCCCTTCACGGCCTACGCGGTGAACGTCGAGACCGGCAAGGCCAGAAAGCTCGCCACCTACACTGCCCAAGGCTTCTTCCACCTGGTGCTCCCGGGCTTCCCCGGCACCCTGTGACGGATCATCTGGGGTCCCGGACTGGTGGGCTCGCTTATTCAACTGTCGTCAGTTCGGCGGGGTGGCCTGGGAGCAGTGACTGTGTGTGGTCGCCTGGGGCGTAGCGGTTGTAGC
>NZ_JBIUCF010000135.1:0-2397 GCF_044593615.1 Nonomuraea sp. NPDC051941 | reverse complement strand
GAGATCGTGGTCCTCCTTCGCGCAGGGTCCGCAGCCAGCCCTCGACATCGGCCCGGATTCCCGGGGTGAGGGCCACGAGTTTGCGCTCCAGCCACGACTCGAAGGCGGGGATCCGGTCATCGTCGAGCAGGTCGAGATGGTCGAGGATCTCGACGGTGCGTTCAACGCTCATCCCGCGGCTGCGGATGGCCTGGAACGCCTCCGAGTACCGGATCTTGTCGCCGTTGGCATGGCTCGATAGCAGAATGACCAGGCTCCGATCGACGTAACTGGCCACTCGTGGGGTCCAACCGCGCGCTTCGCCGACGGTTTGGGCCATGTTCCTCGCCCGGGCCAGCCAGGGATTGGCGAGGTCGGCGTGCCAGCGACGATCGAAGTGGCTGAAGTCTCTGCGGACTTCGATAGGCAGCTTCAACTGGATCCAACCGAGTGGCGCAGTCGGCTGCGGTTGGGTTGGCGGGCGACGACTCTTCCGGCGCCCGCCGGGCCCAACGGGTGGGCCTTTCGAGCGTGGACGCTGCAGGTCTGCCAGAAAGAGTTGCTGGTAGTGGATCTCGCGCAGAAATGGCTCCAGGGCCGCGCCCTTGGCCGGGGAGGATGTCTTGGCCTCCAAGCTGGCCTGAATCCAGCACAGCCGGCAGTACTCCTTCTTCAGCGGAACGACCCGGTGGCAGGCCGCGCACTGGCCGGGCTCATGATTCCTGCCGAAGGACTCACAAGCCCCGCAGAACAGGCGCAGCGGTAATGGCCCCCAGGCCAGGCAGCCGGTGCAGGTCGAGGGCGGTCGGGGACATCCGCGGCGACGAGTCATGTCACGCCGGCGGCAGCGAGCGTCCGTCCCGCCGCTTGGGTGTCACCGACGGGCCTCCCGATGAGGCCGCCGCGGGCTGCTGCCCGGCTGGTTCATCGGCGCGCTTGACATTGCCGGGTTCGGGGATGAGGAGCTCGTCGACGCCGCAGCCGAGGACGGCGCAGATGACATCAAGGTCGTCGAGTTTGATGCTGGCCGGCTCGCCCGACCACAGCCCGGACATCTTCCCGGCGCTGATAGTCAGGCCTCGGTCGGCGAGCATGCGCTGCAGTTCGCTGGCCTTCCAGATGCCGCGGTTGGCAGCGGCCAGCCGCAGGTTCCACTTCATCGCCGTAGTCCTTCCAGGCGGGTGGCGGCGCGTTGCTGGCCCGCGAGCCAGGCGTCCTCGATATGGGTGCCGGGGACGTGAACGTACTTCATCGTGGTGGCCACCCAGGCGTGCCCGAGCACGGCCTGGACCGCGAGCAGGTCATCCCGGCCAGATAGAGCTGGGAGGCGCAAAAGTGCCGCAGGACATGGGGCGTGACGACCTCGGGCCAGTCCGGCAGATGACGTTCGGCGCTGCCTGCGAGCGCCGCTCGGAGCGTCTCGTCGCCGACCCGGGCGGCGCTGCCGTCGATGTTCTTGCGTTCGGAGGGCAGCAACGGGACGCCGGGCCGGTTGTGATCGTCGCCGAACTGGCCCCACACGTCCTCCACGAACCAGCGCAGCGTGATCGCGGCGTTGTTGATCAGTGGCACCATCCGTTCGCGCGGTCCGGAACCGCGGGCGCCCTTGCCGTGCCGGACGTGCAGCTTGCCGAAGCGGCCCAGCTCCCACTTGATGTCGGCCAGGTCGAGCTTGCAGGCCTCGTTGACCCGGAGGCCGACCTCGCTCATCACCTTGGCGGCGGTGTAGTTACGCGCGGCCGGCGCGAACTTGCGACAGGTGGCCAGGTCCTCGCGCCAGCCGGCGAATAGCCGGTCGACCTGCTCGGCGCTGGGCGGGATCCGCAACCGCGCTTCCTGGCGGCCGCGGGGCCGGTTCATCTCATCGATCGGGCACTCGACCACGCGGCCGGTCATCTGGTGGATCTCCACCTTGTGCCGCAGCTCCAGGAACACGAAGAACGTCTTGAGCGCCTGCGCACGCGACAGCCGGGTGCCCTTGGCCGTGGTGCGCAGCACCTTGCCGAAGTACATATCGGCATCGGCGGGTTCCATCTCCCACAGCGGCCGGCCGAACCAGGCGCGTACCTGTTCCAGGTGCAGCACATCGGAGGAGATCGTCCCGTCCGACAACCCCGCCGCAGCTCGGGCCAGTACGAATCCGGCCAGCACGTCGGTCTCCAGCGCCTCCAGATCCTCGGGCGTGGCCGGGGCACGTGCCACCCGAAGATCCCTCACCACCGCCAGGCCCAACTTCAGCCTCCTCGCCTTCACTCGGTCAGCGAGAAGCTCGGTCACATCGACAAAGCTTCACAATGAGTGAAGCTACTTCAACTCAACGTGATCGAACTGCGGAAGGCAGAAAGTCCCAGCTCCCAGGCCACAACAGCGGCAACCGGGACGGTAGAGACGACTGGGAACTCAGGGGTTATTTCTTAG
>NZ_JBIUCF010000134.1:0-2423 GCF_044593615.1 Nonomuraea sp. NPDC051941 | reverse complement strand
CGTCATCGAGGTCGACCAGCAGGATCCGGCCGGGGTTCTCGGCCTGCGCCGAGCGCACCAGGCCCGACACCGCCGCACCGATCAAAGCACCATCGACGCCATCCCCATCCGACGTGTTCAGGCGGGCCGCCGAAGGGCCGGTCGCCATACCGGCATCGGCGCTGCCGGTTGTCACCGCGCCGCTGGTGACCAGCACCAGCCGGGTCTCGGTCAACCGCTCATCAGCCAGCCAACCACTCAGCACACCTACGACCCGATCGAGCGCCGGCCGGAGGAAAGCATCCGCCTGCAGGCGCATCACCACAGCGGTGGGAAGAGACCGGCCGGACGCGACCGCATCACCCAACGCCGCCACATCCACGAACTCCCCGACACCACCACCAGCGCCCTGGACAGCCGCGGCCAGACCAGGCCACCGCTCACCCACCACCGCCACATCTCCGACCCCAGAACCGACCGGCTCGCCCGGCAGCGGCACCCACTGCACACGATGCAGCGCATCGTGCCCAGCCTGCGGACGCGACGACAGTCCGCCGGCCGGTAGCGGGCGTGAGATCAGGCTTGTGATGATGGCTACCGGCGCGCCGGTGGTGTCGGTGATGTGGATGCTGGTGGCGCCGTCGTCGGTGGGTTGGGCGTGGACGCGCACGCGTTGGGCG
The DNA here is from genome assembly GCF_044593615.1 of Nonomuraea sp. NPDC051941. Lineage (NCBI taxonomy): Bacteria > Bacillati > Actinomycetota > Actinomycetes > Streptosporangiales > Streptosporangiaceae > Nonomuraea > Nonomuraea sp. NPDC051941. The sequence continues at coordinate 1,764 of NZ_JBIUCF010000134.1, read as the reverse complement.
CCGGAAGCGAGCAGCTCCACTCCGTTCCAGGCGAACGGCAGCGCGACGCCCTCAGCCTGCTCGATAAGACCGGTGGCGTGCAGGGCGGCGTCCAGCAGCGCCGGGTGGATTCCGTAACCGCCGGCCTCGGCGGCCTCTCGCTCGTCGAGCTCTACCTCGGCGAACACCTCGTTGTCGCGGATCCAGGCCCGCTTGAGTCCCTGGAACGCCGGACCGTATCCATATCCGGTGCTGGCCAGTGTCTCGTAGTGGCTGGATACGTCCACCGCCTGCGCTCCCGCGGGCGGCCACTGTTCGCCAGCAGGACTCGGCGTGCTGCTTGTCGCGGTGAGGGTTCCGGTGGCGTGGCGTGTCCAGGGTCGCTGGCTGGTGCGGGCGTGCACCGCCACCTCACGCCGACCGTCCTCGTCGGCTACGGACACCGCCACCTGGATCTGGACCGGCTCGTCGCCCTCGATGACCAGCGGCGCTTCAAGCGTCAGCTCCTCCACCACCGGGCAGCCGACCTCGTCACCCGCTCGCACGGCCAGCTCCACGAACCCGGTGCCGGGGAAGACCACCGTCTCCCCCACCCCGTGATCGGCCAGCCACGGATGCGTGGCGGTGGAGATCCGGCCGGTCAGCACCAGCCCGCCGTGATCAGGCAGTTCCACCGCCGCCCCCAGCAGCGGATGGTCCACGCGGGCCTGGCCCAGCCCGCTCGCGTCCGAGACCCCTGCCACGGCGGACTCCAGCCAGTAGCGCTGGTGCTGGAACGCATATGTAGGCAGCTCAGCATTCACGCTGGTGCCGGGTAGGAGTTTTTGCCAGTCCACGGCGACACCGGCGGTGTATGCCTCGCCCGCCGAACGCATGAATCGGTCGGGGCCGCCCTCGCCACGGCGCAATGAGCCCACCGCAACGCCCGAGGTGCCGGTGGCGTCCAGGATGTCCTGCACCGCCATCGTCAGCACTGGATGCGGGCTCACCTCGATGAACGCGGTGCGGCCATCGGCCAGCAACGCCCGTACCGCCCCCTGGAAGTCCACCGGCCGGCGCGCGTTGGCGAACCAGTACTCCGCCCCCAACTCCGAACCCGCCAGCACACCACCGGTCACCGTCGAATACACCGGCACCCGCCCCGGCCCGGGCTCGATCGGGCCCAGCATCTCCAGCAACTGCTCCCGCAGAGGTTCGACCATCTGCGAATGCGAGGCCACCGTGGTCGCGATCACCCGCGCCCGCACCCCCTCACCACGCAGGCCCTCCACGAACTCCTCCAGCGCCTGCGTCGGCCCCGCGACCGCACACGAAGCCGGTCCGTTGTCCGCGCTCACCTCCAACCCTTCGCCCACACGCTCCCGCACCACCTCGGCAGGCAGCCCCACAGCGGCGATCGCGCCGCGTCCCCACAACTCGGCGGCGAACAACCGGCTGCGCAACACCACCACCCGCACGGCGTCGGCCAGCGACAACGCCCCGGCCACATACGCTGCGGCCACCTCGCCCTGCGAATGCCCGATCACCGCTGTCGGCCGGACCCCGACCGACTCCCACAACGCCGCCAGGGCCACCCCCACCGCGAACGCCATCGGCTGCAACACCTCGATGGACTCCAGCCCATCAGCGTTGGCCAGCACTTGGGCCGGGTCCCAGTCCACCCACCGCCGGATCTCGGCGAAGCACTCCTCCAGCCGGGCGGCGAACACCGGCGACGCCTGCGCCAGCTCCACCCCCATCCCGGCCCACTGCGCCCCCTGACCCGGGAACACCAGCACCGCATCC
>NZ_JBIUCF010000133.1:0-2708 GCF_044593615.1 Nonomuraea sp. NPDC051941 | reverse complement strand
ACCGTCCATGAAGTCTGAAGACCCTTAGGTTCAGCGTGAGAGACCTTCGGTTCGCCTGAACTCTGGGCTTTCAAGGCCTGCCGGTAAGAATCGCGTGATGAGCCCCCAAACGTGTTGATCTTGTGATGCTTGGCCTGGCCAGTGCCGCCAGATCGGCGCCCTCCTGTTCGACCGGACCACACGGGCGGTACGGCTGACACCGGTCGGCGAGCAGCTACGTGGCGATCTCTGGCCCCTCTACGCGGGGCTGATGGACAGCATGCAGCGAGCCAAGCTGGCCGCCCGAGGCAAGACCGCCCGGCTCCGGATCGGCATGATGCCGGTCAACAGCCACGACCTGCGCCCCTACTGGGCGACCTTCCGCACCCAGCACCCGTACTGCGAACTCCGGCTCCGCCACGCATCCTTCGTCGACCCCTTCGGCGTCCTGCGGCGTGGCGAGGCCGACATCCTGGTCACCTGGCTGCCCGTCGAGGAGCCTGACCTCACGGTCGGCCCGACACTGTTCGCGGAGCTCCGCCTCTTGACCGTCGCCGCCGACCACGAACTGGCCGGACGATCGGCGGTCTCCGTGGAGGACATCGCCCACTTCTGCCACTCCCAAGCCAGCCCCGTTCCCGACTACTGGGAGGACACCTTCGTCCCCTTCCAGACCCCGCGCGGTTACACGATTGAACGTGGCCCGCTCGTCACGAACATGGACGAGCTGCTCTCCTTCGTCAGCATCAGTGAGATCGTCAACGTCCTGCCCGCCCACTCCACCCGCTACTTCTCCCGTCCCGACATCGCCTGGCTGCCCATCACCAATCTGCGGCCTCTCGCCTTCGGCCTGGTCTGGCGGGCAGAGGCGGAGAACGACCTCATCCGGGCCTTCGCCCGAGTCGTCACCGATCTCGGCCCCCTGCCTTCTCGCCTCTGACAAGAGCCCTCTCCTCTGACGAGAGCCGGATCCGAGCGGAGACCTCCGAGCCTCAGTCACCTGACCACGCTATGCCGGGGATGAGCAGGATGTTCGGCGATCGGGCCAGCAGCCAGGCCAGGGCCACCTGCGGCACGGTCGCGCGATGGCGGGCGGCGACGGCGCCCACTCAACAAGATCAATGCCGCGGGACGGTAGCCCGCGCGTTCCGCCCGCTCGGCCGGGCGGCTTGATGTACTAGGGAAACTCATCACACGCGGCGCTGGCTGGGCTTTACGATGGTCGCGCCTCACCAGGGAAGGGGTGCCCGTCCTTTCGCGCCCTGGTGGGGCTTTGCTGTGCTGGCGGCTATCGGAGCGCAGCCTGGGTATGGGGCTGGAGAAGCGGCCTCGCCCGGGGGTTCTCCCGGCATGTCACGCCGACCCTGGCGAGGCCGCCACTCGCGCGGGGTGTGGCTGCCCAAGTCAGCTCCCGGGGGCGGACACCCCCCGACGTCGCCCCCGGGGCTGACTCATGCGCTTGGCTTGGCACCAAGCTCCGGCCTTAGGGCTCCATACGGCGACCGGTCGGCCTTCTATGAGCAGGAGAAGAACCGCAGACCCAGCATGCGCGGTCGGCGCGCGCTGACGAAGCATCCGCGCGGGCGCGGCGCGGGGACATATGCACTTTTGACCTGGGTAGATCTAGCGATGGCCTCGTCCCAGGATGAATCGCTCGCTCTCGCTCCTCGGGCGAGGTCGCCCGCTGGACGGCCCTAGAACGGCCGGTGGCCGACTTGCCCGTGTCGTATCCTCGGTACACAGCCGGACACATCAGCACCAACGCCGACTCCTACCAAGGCATCGACACCTCCCAACACGCAACCCTGTGGCGAATCCCCTAAGGGTGGTCTGGGCCCGCGCCCCGAGGCCAGCGTGCTGCCCGTCTGCGACGAACTCGGCATTGGCATCGGCTTCATTCCCTGAAGTCCCCTGGACCATGGCTTCCTCACTGCCACCGTCGACGTCAACTCCTCCTTCGACAGCACGGACATCCGCACCCGCTTCCCGCGTTTCACCCCACAGGCTTTGGCCGCCAACGAGCCCCTCGTCGAACTGATTCGCCGCGTCGCCCCGAAAGAAGGGCGCCATGTCCACCCAAATCGCCCTGGCCTGGCTGCTGGCCCGGCAGGCCTGAATCGTGCCGATCCCCGGCAACCGCCGCCTGTCCGCAGATGAACGGGCTGACCTGGATGCCCTGGCCATCCGGATGGGCGGGGCCGGCGACCGGTACGGCGAAGCGAACGCGGTCGTTCGGCGGCGACCTCCCGGGTGGCAAGAATGCTCGCGCCCCTGTCCTTGAGCGGCACACGCGCGCCTGCCGGCCGACTGGACAGATCCTCAACAACGCCTCAACATCCGCCGCCCCATGGTCCGGGAAGACCCCGATCGAACAGAATGGCGGACTTGATGGTTCCTCTCACCTCTTCCGACCCGCACCGCCTGGGACGGTACTGGCTGGTCGGCCGCCTCGGCGCGGGCGGCCAGGGCGTCGTCTACGAGGCGTACGGCGAGCGGGGCGAGCGGGTCGCGATCAAGGTGCCCAGGTCCGAGAGCGCGCAGGCGCGGGCCAGACTGGCCAAGGAGGCGTCGGCGGCCCAGCGGGTGGCCTCGTTCTGCACTGCCAAGGTGATCGAGGCGCAGGTCGAGGCGGCCCCGCTGTACATCGTCAGCGAGTACGTCGCCGGCCTCAGCCTGCGGCAGGTCGTGGCCGAGTCGGGCCCCTACGAGGGCGACCGGCTGCGCCGCCT
>NZ_JBIUCF010000132.1:682-2875 GCF_044593615.1 Nonomuraea sp. NPDC051941 | reverse complement strand
CCTGCCTGGTAAGTGCTTTCATGTCAAGCCGCCCAGGAACTCCAGGTCACTCTCAGCTACTTTGCGTCTGGTCGCACGGACCCGCGCGGAGGGCCTTCTGCGCGGCGCCGAGTTCTTCCAGATCACCACCGATCACACCATCGTCCAGTCCATGGTCGACCAGGGCCGCCTCACCCCCGAGGAGGCGACCACCCATCCCCAACGGTCGCTGCTCCTGCGAGCCCTGTCGGGCGCGGGCCAGGCCGCACCCGACATCCGCCTCCACGACGCCCGGCCGGGCGACCGGTACCTACTGTGCTCCGACGGCCTGTCCGCCGTCGTGCCGCCCGCCGACCTGCGCCGGGTGCTGGCCGAGGCCACCGCCCCAGAGGAGGCAGTGCGTGAACTCGTCGCGCTCGCCAACCGCACCGGCGGCCCCGACAACGTCAGCTGCGTCGTCGCAGACGTCAGTAGCGAAGGCCGTGACCACACAGGCAGCGGCCGGTGACATAGACCGGGAACCGGTCGCCGGGCAAGGCGCGCCGGAACAATACCGCGATCTCTCATTGTGCGAGTGGCGTTCCAGAGTTAGCTTCAGCCGCATGGCACAGTGGTGTGCTTACCCTGAACCGACGGCAGAGCTGGACTGCACGCGACGGCCTCCCCAGCCTTCTAACAGGCATGGAACACGACAACGAGGCCGACCCCACTGGGTCGGAGGGGAACGAGACTCCAGCCCAGCCTGGCTGGGATATCCCCGGTCTGGTGCTCTTCTTGAACGCCACGACCGCAGGCCTTGGCGGCCTCTCTATCGCTACACATTCCGTGCTCGTCACCTTGGTCGCTGCGGCTCTGGTGGCGGCACTGGCGGGGTGTATGGCCCTGCGGGGCCGTCGGACCAGTGGCTGAGCAATGGGTAGCGCCGACCCTGCTGCGGCTGCAGACAAACTGCCGTCAGGCGAGTCGAGCCCTGTACGGACCAGTAGCGGATCTACGAATGCCGCCTTTGAGGAGTACGTTCGGATTGATCTCTCCCGCCTCACCGCATTCATGATCAACCAAGGCTGCCGGTTTCATGAGGCGGAAGAGATTGTCGCCGAAACGATGCTACGGGTCTACGAGAAGTGGTCAGAGATCGCGTCGCCCAAGTCCTACGCTCGGACGACCGCGACACGTCTGATGATCGAATGGCGCAATCGGCTAGAACGGGGGCGCCGACTGGAAGAACAAGCTGGCTGGGGGAACGATGATCGGCGCGATCAGGATGAGATCGCCTCCCGAATCGACAGCATCGCGCATGTCCAGGCTCTCAATCAGCTGACCACCCTGCAGCGGATGGTGTTTCATGGACTCTGGACGGCTTCACTAGCGCGGAAATCGCCGAACGGATATCCGCGATCCGGGAGCGCAAGATGACCCAGGCGACTGTCCGCTCCGTTCGGAGGCACGCGCTACGACGGCTGAAGCAACTGCGGTCGGCTCGAAGTGAGGAAGGAGACCGCCCATGAGTGGTGACACGGCTCCGGACGCCTTCAGCAGCCTCCAGAATTCACATAAGGACCTTGTCGGCTACCTGGACGAGATAGTCGATGTCGAGCGGACTCTCGCCCAGACCGTGGCGCGCGCCCAACGGTCGGCCGCAGGACTCCGCCAGCACGAGACTCCTATTGCAGATACACGCCACGACGATCAGACACAACCCAGGCCTGCTCCTGCCGAACGGGGCGGCGGCGTCGAGGTCATGCCTCTAGCAGACGGACACATCGCGGTTCGCGACTCTAAGAAACACGACGGCCCCGTCCTCGTCTTCACGCTAGCGGAGTGGAACAAATTTATCGAAGGCGTCAAGACGGGCGAATGCGACACTCCGGAGGACGAATACGCAAGCGGCAGCCGGTTGATTCCACCCGGAGCGTCAGACCAAGATCGGGCACCGGACATAGATGCGCCAGCTCGATCTCACAGTGTGAGCTGATGACCATCCGTCTCTCAGGCGTCGTCCCACAGGTCGTAGTCGTTGGACTCGCCGCGAGCCAGCCGTTCGGCGCGCATCTGTTCGCGTTCGGTGTCGGTGATGCCGGTGATGTACTCCCACAGGCTGACCCGCTGGACCTTGCCGCGGGGGGGGGGGGGGGGGGGGGGGGGGGGGGGGGGGGGGGGGGGGGCGGGGGGGGCGGGGGGGGGGTGGGGGGGGGGCGGCGCGGGCAGCGGGGC
>NZ_JBIUCF010000132.1:0-672 GCF_044593615.1 Nonomuraea sp. NPDC051941 | reverse complement strand
TTTTCTCCCCCCCCCCCCCCCCCCCCCCCCCCCCCCGCACCCCCCCCCCCCCCCCCCCCCCCCCCCCCCCCCCCCCCCCCCCCCCCCCGGCCCATCTCCGCTTCCTTGACCACCAAGGGGTCTGTCGCCTCCCAGGGGGCCCCGTAGTACTCGCCGAAGATCGGGCGGATATGGCTGACCAGCAAAGATCGGGTTTAGAGGGCATCTGATCTTCTTACGTAATGATCTGTCCGTATCGGAGCGGCGGTCAGGTCGTTGATCTTCACATGACTTCTCGGCGTGCCTATCGCAGCGACTTGTCCGATGCCCGATGGGAGTTGATCGAACCGACCCTGACGGCATGGCGGGCGGCCCGGCGCGGGCCAGGTACAGCAGCACGTGTTCACGACCTGCGAGAGATCGTGAACGCCATCTTGTACGTGTGCCGGACCGGGATCGCCTGGGAGTACCTGCCGCACGACTTCCCGCCCTACAAGACGGTCTACGACTACTACGCCAAGTGGGAGGCCGACGGAACGACCCAACGTTTGCATGACCTGCTGCGCGAACAGGTTCGGGCGAGCAAGGGGCGTGCTGCCGTCCCTACCGCCGCCATCATCGACGCGCAGAGCGTGAAGACCTCCGGCAACGTCGGGGAGTCCAGCCAGGGCATTGATGCCGGCAAGAAGATCA
>NZ_JBIUCF010000131.1:0-2889 GCF_044593615.1 Nonomuraea sp. NPDC051941 | reverse complement strand
GTGAACTGACCATGAAGAGCCCGGAGTTCGCCGGCATGTGGTCCGAGCACCGGGTCAGGAAGTGGGACCTCGCGACCTACCGCATGCACCATCCGGTCGTAGGCCGCATGCAGCTCAACCTCCAGACCCTGAACGTCCCGCAGGAGGAAGGCCAGCGGATAGTCGTGGTGACCGCCGAGGCCGGCACCGCGTCAGCGGCAGCGCTGAGCCTTCTCGCCCAGGTCGGCACTGCGCCTGCCGATAATTCCATCCGTCCAGGTCACGGTCTTGCAGGGCTTCTCTCGCAGGCAGGCTTCGATTCCTGAAGAGGCGACAGTGCGGCAGGATGACCGGTCGTGCTCTTTCGCCTGGCCTATTTCGCCGTCACGAATACCTTCGCAGCAATGCGGTTGCTTCCGATGGGAGATCGAGACAAGGACGTCGAGACTCTCGCCCTGCGTCATCAGATCGCTCTCCTCGAACGGCAGCTCGGCGTCGGCACCAGGGCGCGGTTCGCGCCTGAAGACCGGGCCTTCCTCGCCGCTCTACTGGCACCGCTGCCCCGCGACGTGCTTCGCCGGCTGAGGCTCCTCGTCCGGCCGGACACTGTCATGCACTGGCACCGCGATCTCGTGCAACGGCGTTACGCTGGTGCCTGCGTGCCGAAGCGGCGCGGGCTCCCGCCAACCGTCCGTTCCATCCGCGCTCTCGTCCTCCGCCTGGTCCGGGAGAACCCGTCCTGGGGCTACCGAAGGGTGCACGGAGAGCTCACCACACTTGGCATCAAGGTGGCGCCGTCCACGGTCTGGGAGATCCTCAAGCAAGAAGACATCGATCCAGCACTCCAGCGGGCGACCAGCACGTGGGCCGACTTCCTGCGCTCCCAAGTCGAGGCTCTGCTGGCCTGCGACTTCATCGAGACCATCACTCTCGATGGGCGGCGTCAGTACATCCTGGCCGTCATCGACCACGCGACCAGACACGTCCGCGTACTCGGCACCACCGCACACCCGACCGCGAACTGGATCGCCCAGGCCGTCAGGAACCTGGTGATGGATCTGGAAGACACCGGTTGCCGGGCCCGCTACCTGATCCGCGATCGAGACGAGAAGTTCCCTGGTCTCATGGACGAGATTCTCGCCGAGGCCGGCATCCAGACCATGCTCACCGGTATCCGGATGCCGCGGATGAACGCGGTCATGGATCGGTGGGTGCAGTCCTGCCGCCGCGAGCTCGCTACTCGACCGCTGCCTGCTCTGGAACGAACACCACCTGCGGCACGCCCTGCGCGAGTACGAACAGTTCTACAACCGGCACCGAGCCCATCAAGCCCTCGCCCAAGCCGCCCCACTACGTCCCGTCCCGGATCCGATCATCGATCAGGAGCGAATCACAAGCTTGACCATATGCCGGAGAGACCGGCTCGGCGGAATCCTCCACGAGTACTCACATGCCGCTTGAACTGCACGGATGGAATTTTCGGCAGGCACAAGGTCCACGGCAACGATTCCGGAAAGATCAGCGTGCTCACCCGCACACCACCCGAGCACCTGAGGGATCAGCACATGACCAGCACCCGGTTCCCGCGAACCCGCCTCACCTCGGGTCACCAACACCCCACCCTGACGCGGGTTCCCCGCTCACCCCGTCCGGGATTCGACGAACCCGCGCGCTTTCGGCTTCTCCACCACTGCGATGTGATCTCCATCAATCGCCCCAGCTACCGGCTCAAGAATCGGCTCAGGAACATCGAACAAGCCACTGAGGTCGCCTGAGCGCTTGTCTTCAACTCTCCATAGATCCAACTGATCAAGGGACGCACCGAGTTGTCCGCGGGCCTTCAGGCGCTCGATATTGCGGCGCCTCCTCGTGCCGCGCTCGCCTGATTAGCTCGCGTGGGGGAGGCGGGTTCATTCTCACAGGTGATCTTTCATCCTCGGTGCCCGGAGAGACTGCAGCGATGGCGATCAAACTGCTGCACGCGGCCCCAGCCACCAGCGACACCGAACAGCCCGTCCCCCGATGGGCACTCCGTGTCGCCTACGCGCTTCCTTGGCTGCTGCTCCCTTCGTGCCTGTGGAGGTTGCCGTTTGCCTTTCACTTCGACATGGGACAGCTCAACGACGCGCCCGTATCACCGTTGTGGATCACTATCCCCTATGTCTTCGGGCTCAGTGTGATCACCGAGTTGGTGGCGCTGCTCAGCATCGGTCTGGTGCGCGGTTGGGGCGAGGTGGTCCCGAACTGGATCCCGGTCATCGGCGGCAGACCTGTGCCGACCATGGCGGCGGTCGTCCCGGCCGTGATCGGTGGGCTCCTTTTGACCGCGATCTCGGTCTGGATGGTGCTCGCCTGGGTCGGCGTCTTTGACCGCACGGCGTATGAGAACGGCTGGTGGCAGGCTCTGGCAATGGTATGCATCACCCCGATTGCCCTGTGGGGGCCGATAGTGCTCGCCCTGGCCAACGCCTACCACCTGCGCCGCCACCCCACCCGCGGTCAGCGGATGCCTTCATAACACCCCGACCCTCCGCGGGGAATCATTAGATCGGAGGATCAGAGACAGCCGCTGCGCTGGTGCACATATCTCCGTACTTCGTGGAGCACTCAAAGAAGTACGCGGACAGCCGGCCCAGCAGCCCGTTCTCGCCAACCAGTTCCATGCCCTCGGCGCGGGCCTGGTCGACGAGCTTGGCCACCAGCTCCCGATCCGAGTCTTCGGGCTGCTTGTCCTCGGGCTGCTTACGCGCCACCGCGGCGTCCTCCAGGTCGATCTCTGTCGATGCCTGGATCACAGTAGGGTGTGTCCAGTCAGTGGCTCTGGCCCACTTTCGGTGGTGACGGAACGTGATAGTTCGTGTCGTTACATGGCTATCTCGGGGTGCTGTGTCAGCGTGACGCCGGTGTGAC
>NZ_JBIUCF010000130.1:0-2960 GCF_044593615.1 Nonomuraea sp. NPDC051941 | reverse complement strand
TCGAGGCACGATGTGGCGGCTCAGGTGGACCGGTACGCCGGTGCGCCGATGCCATACAGCTCGCGGTGCCACAGGTCGGCGCAGACGCGTTCGATGCCGGCCGTCAGGTGGCGGCGGTAGGTGGTGAAAGGGAGGCCGAGTCGTTCCGCGGCCAGCTCCTGGGTGGGCGTGCCGGGCAGGAACGTGACGGACAGCGCCCGGTGGAACTTGACCGAGCGCGGATCCTCACGCAGGCCGTCGATCGCCTGGCGGAGCAGGTCACCCAGTGCCGTGGCCGGGCTCCGCCCGGCCCGCTCGGCGATCAGCCTGGTGCGCGTCAGCGGGGAAGCGGCCAGCCCGTCCAGCCGAGACAGCTGGCGCAACGCCTTGCGAACAGCCTCGGCGAACTCCGCCTGGGACAGCACCGCCAGCTCCGACGTCGCGGCAGGCCCCGCGTGGAGCGGTCGGTTCATCCGCTCCAGCCACGCCTGCGGCGGCACCGCGCGCCAGTCATGAACGAACAGGCCGTACGCGTCGTCCCCCAGTTGTGGCTGCTCGGAGATGTCACGCATCCCGTACTGCCGCTGCTTCGGATGCCGTATCTCGACATATGACCATGCCATCCGCTCGGACCGCAGACAATTGCCGATCACCCGCCACTGGATCAGATCCACCACCGGCGAGTTCCCCCGATACGGCGGCAGCGCCCACAGCCGGCTGACCGCCAGATGTTCACCGGCGCGCAACGGCGTGGTGGCACGCGCATGCGCCCACGCCCTGGCCACGATGGGATCGGCCGCAAGCTCCTCCTCATCCGGTTCCGCCAACCTCAACCACGCGGAGAAAGCCACGGGCTCGCCGGTTTCGGTCCGCCGATACAGCCGGAACGCCTCCGGCTGACGTTCCGCCCAGAAGGCGGCGCAGCCCGCACCCTCCGCCGCCACCCGGAGCAACGTGCCGAAGTCCTCCTCCCGCAACACCTCTTCCTGGAACTCGTCGTGGCGGCCACGGAAATCGGCCGGCGCCCCGTTGTCGCGATGCAGGTAGAGCAGCGCCGCCACCGCGCCGGGCACGTCCACGTCGTTCGCCGTGCGCACCCGCTCCGCCAGCTGCGCGTGGATGCGGTCGTGCATCGCCGCGTACCCCTCGGGATCCCGCCATCGCAGGTCCGCCTCCAGCAGCTCCCGCACCACGTCATTCGGAACCAGCCCGCGGCGGCTCGACTCCACGAACGGCAACCGCCGCAACCACCGGAACAACCTCCCGGCGTCCTCCGGCAAGGCCGCCCGCAGCAGGTCCTCCGTCGTCGTGTACGCATGCGCGCAGATCTCCAGAGCATGCCGGTGCGCAGCCGAAGGCAGCTCGCCCACCAGCTGATCCAGCAACGTGGCCACCACGTCCTGATGCGGCATCCACCGCCGGCCGGCCTCGCCGTCCTTCACCGCCACGGCCGCCCCCAGCAGCAGCGCCAGCGGATGACCACCGGCGAAGGCCAGCAGCGGCTCGCGCAACTCGGCCGGCACCCCGGAGGAGTCCATCAGGGCCTGCGCGTCTCCGGCCCGCAGGTCGCGCAGCGGCAGCACCTCCAGCGCCCCTGCCCACCCCGGATCCGCCTGCCACCGCATATCCGGCGGATTCCGCCCGGCGATCACCACCAGCGCCCCCATGGGCACCCGCGGCAGGAACCGCTCGCGCAGCCATCCCTCCAACCCCTGAATGCGTTCGAAGTCGTCGACCAGCAGCACCGCGTCCGCATCGCGAAGCACCGGCCCGGCCTCGGAGGCCGCCGGGTCCAACATGCGCCCGTCCACCATGGACACCGGCCGTCCCGCCACCTCGGCCTCGTGAGCGAACCGCCGCAACAGGGCCGACTTCCCGATGCCGCCGGGACCGTGCACGTACAGAACGCTGCAGCCGCCGCCGTACAACGCCGCGTTGAAGACCGCGAGCTCTTCCTCCCGCCCCACGAACGCCATCTCGCGCGCTGCTTGCAGACGCCATCCCAGCAAGCCGGACTTGTTGTCACTCCCCGATGACATACCCTGGCCCTCTCCGAACGCCCGGTCGATCATGAGCTCCCGTTCTCGATGTCGTAGCCCACGCCGGGGTGGGGCCGTCGTCGTGGTGGCCTGCCGCGGCAGTCGGGGCGGTGTTCGAAGTGCCACCACTCGTTGTCGTACATGCGGTACAGGTCGTAGCGGGCGCCGTGGTCCTCGAGCCAGCGCGCGCCTTCGTGGGGGCGCACGTCCAGCGCGATGCCCTTGACGTGGGAGGATTCCGCCGGTGGGAGCACGAGCATGCGTGCCAGGGTCGCGGAGCCGCGGCGGCGCACCTCGTCCTCGAACATCTGTTGCTGGACGAGGGGGTCGCGGTAGCCCGAGGTGAGGCCGAGGAGCTGGCCGTGACGCCACAGCGCCTCGGTGCGGGCCGCGGTGAACGCCGCTCTGGCGCCGTCGGTGAGCCCGGTGAGGTCTTCGGCGGGGAAGCGCATCCGTAACGCCCAGTGGCAGGCCTGTTGGCGGGCCCGGCCGGGGCGGCGGAGGAACGCCGCAGGTAGCAGGAGCACGGCCAGCACCAGCGTGACCACGGCATACAGCCGGTCTCGGGGCCGAAGGGGGATGGTGCGTGGTTCGTCCATGACGAACTACGATTGGCGCCGAATGTGCGCGCGTTGTCCGCCCGATGTCATCGTTTGTCGACGGCGGCGAGTACCGGCGTGATCGTGACACAACGATGACATGGCGCGGACGGGGTGGGGACACGGCCGGTCGACAGTGGACGGGGTGGACCGGCGGGTGAGGTATGGAGCGTGCTGTGATGAGCGGCGGCGTGTCGCGGGTGTTGTTGATCGAGGATGACCCGGCTGTGCGGGAGGGTCTTGAGCTGGCCTTGACCCGGCATGGGCATCGGGTGAGCGCGGTGGAGTCCGGTGAGCGGGGGCTGGAGCTGCTGCGTGCGCAGCTTCCCGATGTGGTGGTGCT
>NZ_JBIUCF010000129.1:0-3015 GCF_044593615.1 Nonomuraea sp. NPDC051941 | reverse complement strand
CCGGTTGAGTCGGCACGGGGCGCGGTGCCGGGATTGCTCCCGGTCCGTTTCCCCGTACCGCTCGCCGCACCCGGCGTGCGGCTCTCACCGCACCGGGCGCTCCACGTGTCTTGACCGCTGGTCAGCTGCTTGTGGGGGCAACTGCCGGCTTCGGGATCCATGGAGTCGGTATGTTCCTTCCGCGATAGCGGTAGCGGGTAACCGCGACGCTGGCCGCGCCGGTGAATACGACTCCGTTGTGAGCGAATCTCCACCCCTTGTCGCAGAAGCGGCGACGGAGTTCCTTCATGGACAGCCCGGTTCGTCCTCTGTACTTGGCACGAATCCAGCGCATCAGCCGATTCCAGGTGAAAGAGTCGACGGCGCTGAAACTCGCCTTGGACACACCGTGCCGGAAATAGTTCGCCCACCCCGCGAGGGATCTGTTCAGGTCGGCGAGCAACTCGCCCAGATCCTGATAGCGGGTTGACCTGTACGTCTTTGTCCTCACCTTGTCCTTGATCGACTGGACGGCCTTCTTGGACGGCGTGGTATAGACGTAGTGCTTGCTGGTTCCTCGTTTCCGCATCCGGCGGATGTCGAAGCCGAGGAACGTGAAGCCCTCATCGATGTGGACCACCTGGGTCTTCTCCGGTGCCAGCCGCAATCCCAGGGGGGCGAGCACGGTTGACACCTCCTCACGCAAGGCCTCCGCGTGATGACGATCGCCGAACACCATGATGACGAAGTCATCGCAGTAACGGATAAGCCGCCAGTTCCCGAGACCTTTCTTTCTGCGTTGGCGCCGTTGCCCATCCGTGCCCATTTCTTGCTGCCATAGCTGGTCGAAGTGCTCGTCCAGTGCCGACAGGGCAATATTGGCGAGTAACGGCGAAAGAATTCCCCCTTGCGGGGTTCCAGTGTGGGTCTCTTCCCTGGCTCCGAATTCGGTAAGGACCCCGGACTTCAGGAACGCCTTCACCAGCGAGCAGATGCGCTTGTCCTTAATCCTCTTCCTCAGGCGATCCATCAAAGCCGTGTGTTCGATTTCATCGAAGCAGGCTCGGATATCACATTCCAGAGTCCAATGGTATCCACTGGAGCCGAGGAGGTGGATCTCGGCGATCGCGTCATGTGCTCGGCGGTTTGGGCGGAACCCATATGAGCACGGCCTGAAGTCCGCCTCAAAGATGGGTTCGAGCACCAGTTTCAGACTTGCCTGAACCACGCGGTCAGCGACAGTGGGAATACCGAGCTTCCGGAACTTCCCGGGGCTATCCTTCGGGATCATCACTTGCCGCACTTCGACCGGCCGGAACTCGCCCGACTTCAGCGAATCCCGGATCTGCTCCAGAAAAGCCTCGACCCCGACCCAGATTTCGACCTTGGCGGCCGTAGCCTTGTCGATCCCTGCGGTCTTCGCACCCTTATTGGTGGACACGCGTTCCCACGCTGCCACCAGGAACGCCGGGTCGTAGACGAGGTTGAACAGGTCGCCGAAACAGCGATCGGGATCATCGATCGCCCAGCGATGCAATTTTGTCTGCATCCTCCGTACCGTGAAGTGCGCCGTATCAGGATCAGGCCACCTCACGGCCCCGACATTCGCCGAGGCGTCTTCGGACATTGCTTTCTCCTTGGCTTGACACGCTGCCGCCCTTCCCCATGTGCACGGGCTTTCCCCGGCTCGGAGTACTACGGCGGCTCCGTCCCCTCCGCGCCTTCGGCAGACGTCGCGCCTATCCATACCCGCCCCTTCTGGCTGAAGGTGAGATATGGAGCGGACACGGATGGTTCCCGCGTTCACTGTTATTCCGTTCAACAGGTTAGGCACCCGGCTCTACCCCTGCGGCATCGCCATGGTTACGCCGTAGATTTTCACCATGGCCTCCCTGCACGAGCTACTAAGACCCTGCCGAGAGTTCCCCGAACCCCAGTTTCAGGGTGCGAGTGCGCGCCGCTAACCAGCCCGAATCCGTCGGGTTAGAGCTGGCGGATGCTCAAGAGGCTTAACAACACCGGTTCCTCACGTATACCTTCCTGTCTCGCTCACCGCGCCCGGCCCGTCCGACAGTTCCGAACCGGCGCGACTTTGTCGAGGCTGCTCCCACCCTCCCCAGCGACTCCCGGATCAGGCTTCCTCCAGCTTCAATTCGCCACTACGACGACGAACAGATGGCGGTCTTTCACCTCCATACGGAATAACAGCGCCTCGCGGCGCACTAGTACCGCATCCAGCCCGCCACGATCGGATTGATCGCCTTGGCGAGCTCTTGCTCAGTGAGGTTGACCCGCTGGTGCAGCCGCCATCCACGGACGACGGCGCCGAGCCTTTTTGAGGGCGTCATTGCTGATCGCAGGCAGGAAACTGAGAAACCGCCTCCCGTACTTGTCCTGCGCCTGCCTCGGCTGGAACGTGAACCCCAGGAATGTGAACGCGACGTGTTCGTACGAGCCACGCCGTGATTGGTCCTTGCAGTACACGATCCGGGTTTTGTCGGAATGCAGTCGCAGCCCAACTTCCTCCACCCTGTTCTCCAGCGCGGCCAGAACCTTGCGGGCCTGGTCCTCGCTGACGCAGTGCACCACCGCGTCGTCGGCATAACGCTCGAACCCGACCTGCGGGTAGTTCCGCATCAACCAGGTGTCGAACGCGTAATGCATGAACAGGTTCGCCAGAACAGGTGAGACCGCCGACCCCTGGGGAGTCCCTCGGTCCCGCAACTGCACAGTACCGTCGGGCAGTCGCAGCGGGGCTTGAAGCCACCGCTGGACGTACAACTTCACCCAAACGGCGTCGGTGTGAGTCTCCACGGCCCTGACGACGAGGTCCCACCGGACGCTGTCGAAGAACTTCTGGATGTCGAGGTCGATCACCCAATCCCGCTTCCAACAACGCCGCCGGCAGCGCTCCACCGCATCCAGGGCCGATTTCCCAGGGCGGTAGCCGTAGGAGTCCTCATGGAACACAGGATCCACGCGAACCCCCAGATGCCTGGCCACCACGGTCTGGGCAACCCGGTCAGCGACCGTGGG
>NZ_JBIUCF010000128.1:0-3289 GCF_044593615.1 Nonomuraea sp. NPDC051941 | reverse complement strand
GACTGGTGGGCTCGCTTATTCAACTGTCGTCAGTTCGGCGGGGTGGCCTGGGAGCAGTGACTGTGTGTGGTCGCCTGGGGCGTAGCGGTTGTAGCTGGCTCCGGTCTCGGCGGCGAGCTTGGCCGTGGTGACGGGATGGAAGCCGAGGGCGTCGGCGATGATCGGGGCGGGGCTGTCTTGGATGTGCTGGCGGAGGGCTGCTCCGCGGGCAGGGAGAGTTGAGATGCCGAGTTGGCGGATCTGTTTGGCGAGCCACTCGGGCCGCAACGGCTCTCCGGCCCGACGGCCGGGGAAGAGCCACGTCGAGGCGGGATTGGTGGCGGTGCGCATGTTCGACCGGTTGGCGAGGTAGCCGAGCAGCGTGGTGGCGAACAGCTCGGGGACGGGCGAGGGTGGGGTTCCGAACCGGATGAGCACCTGTTCTCCGTCTCGGATGACGTCGGCCAGGGTGAGGCGGACCAGGCGGCTGACCGGCTGGGCGTAGAGGAGCAGCAGGATCGCGGCGACGCGGGCGTGGGGCGGGCCGATCTGGTCCATGAGGATCTCGCCGAGAAGGGCGAGCCGCTGATGGGAGGTGAGCGGGGCGGCGCGCCGACCCGTGTGAGGCATGAGCTTCAGCGGCAGCGCCAGCTTGTTGCGCTGAGACCACTGAAGGAAGACACGCAACCCGTTTCGTTCGTCCGCGGTGTGCTCGGTGACCCAGGCGTCGAGGTGCGCCTGACGGCAGGCTGCCAGGGTGAGGTCCCGGCCGGCGAGCCAGGTCAGGAAACGGGTGGCGTAGATGATCTGTTGTCCGGCATAGCTCCGGCTGGAGGGCTTGACGGGCTTGGTCTCAGCGATGCGGCGCAGGCGGGGCAGGATCTCCCAGGTGGCGAACCGGCGGATGACCTGGGCGTGGTCGGGATCGGTGATGGCGTCGAGGTGGTGGACGAGCCAGCGTTCCAGCAGGCAGATCTGCTTGTCGAGCTTGGGGAGCAGGCCGCAGGCCATCAGGAGCTCGCGCAGGTGGGAGGCGGCCCGTCCGTGAGGCAGCTGGTGAAAGGCTTCGTGGGTGAGCTCGATGCTGCCGTCGGCCAGGCCGCGGAGCATGTCCGGGTTGTACTTCTTGTAGAGCCAGGTCAGTCCGGTGAGCGGGTTCTCCATGCTGGTCAGGGAATGGAACAGCGGCAACAGGGTGGGATGGATCTGGCCGGTGCCGTCGTCGAGCAGTTCGGTCAGCCGATCGGTGAGGGTGCAGCCGGTGCAGAGGCGCCGGGCGTGGAGCTTGCCCTCCTCGCCGCAGCGCGAACAGCGGTAGCACGGCTTGAATCCCGCGCAGGTGCTGCAGATCGGCTCACCGTCATCGGGTCGCAGGCCAGGCAGGAGACGGGACTGGCTGCAGGCGGGGCAGGTGCCGCGCAGCCGCAGCCCTCGGTCGACGCAGGTTCGGCAGACGGGCCCATCGGGCCACCAGCCGGCGGGGTAGGACAACCGTCGGCACCGGGTGCAGGTCCGTTTCACGCTCATCCTTCGGGGGTGATCCGGGCTCGTCGGGGCCGCAGATGGGTGGGGGGTGGCGGGGTGGGGACGTCGCCGTCGGCGGTCTTGCGGACTCCGGCGTTCTGGGCCTCGACCGGGACGAGATCCGTCGGGGTGGTCTGGAAGATGTCGCAGAGCGCGGCCAGGAGCTGCAGGGACAGCCGTTCGGGGGTTCCGGTGACGAGCCGGTGGACCTGGGAGGCCGACAGCTTGATTCCGCGTTCGGTGAGCAGCGGGACCAGCTCGGTCGTGGCGAACATGCCGTGGGCGGCCATGATCTCCCGCAGCCGCCAGGAGTAGGTGACCTTGCGCTTCACGACGGGTCGTCCTTCGCGGCGACGGCGGCCAGCGCCTGCGCCACCGTGGTGTCCAGGGCTCGTCTCAGGGTGCGGGTCCGGAAGTCGGAGGACACGCAGGTGTAGATCGCTGTCGTCGAGGCGTGCTCGTGGCCGACCTGCTCCTGGACGAACCGGGGATCCCAGCCGTCCTCGATCAGGTGCGTGACGTACGACCTTCGCAGACTATGGAAGTCCAAGGCGGGATCGAGGTCGAGCGCGTCCCGGTAGGCGACGAACCGGGAGTTGAGGCGCTGGCAGCCGACGCGCAGGCCGCGCTCGGACGGCCAAGCCGCCGGATTACCCTCGATGCCGAAGTGCGGGTGGATCTCGGTGATCCATTCCTCCAGGACCTCGGCCGTCCATGGCCAGACCGTGAGTACGCTGCGGCGTTTGGGCGGCGAGCCCTTCTTGGCCTTGCCGAAGCGCACCAGGCAGGCGCCGTACTCGCCGAACTCGGGGCCGTGCGGGTTGCGGCTGAAGTCGGCGACGTCCAGCATCCTGGTCTCGTTGCGGCGCAGCCCGTAGGCGTAGGCGGTCTTGAACAGGACCGCGTCCCGGAACGCCGGCAGCCAGCCCTTGCGACCGAACGCGCGGATCCGGGCGACCTGCTCATCGGCGTGATCGAAGAACGCCTCCAGCTCAGACCGGGTGAACGCCCGTTTGCTCGGGTCCGCCTCGTTGTCCTGGACGTGAACGGCGGTGTTCCACTCGTGCACGACCTGGATCGGGTGGCTGGCGAACCTGGCCTCGCACTGCTGAGCCCACTCGTATGCCGGATCGGTGGCATAGGCGCAGAACGCGCTGATGGCCTGGGAGTAGCCGCGGATCGTCGAGCGCTTCAAATCCCGCAGCGACCGCAGGTCACCCAGCCATTCGTCCACCATCGCGGCGGTCCACTGCCAGGGGAAGGCGTTGACGTAGAACGCGAACGCCTTGACCGTGTTCTCCCGGCCCTCGACGGTCGTGCGGGCGAGATTGCGCGCCAGCTGCTGGTTGGCGAACCCTTCCAGCATCGCGGTGAACACCTGTTCCTCGGGCCGCAGCAACGGCACCCCGGACACCAGCGCCAACCGGGCCGACCCTGGCACCTGTCCGCTCACCGTGACGCCTCATCGCGCGCCAAGCCAGAGGCGGCAAGACAAGATCGGAATTCCGAATCGTCCCGGTCTTTCACGTCCACCAGCTCACTCTCCGTCGATCGCATCTGATGCGAGATCTCCGCATCCTCTGCGACCGGGCCGCGAGCGTGCAGGTCAAAGACCTGATCGGCATAGCGGCCCCCACCGGCACCCTTGATCCCGCTACTCTAAGAAATTCACTGGAGCCCCTTGAATGCCCAGCTCAGACCCCGGACGGGAGAACGTCCCACAGCAGAACTGCCAACTGTCGCCAAATCGCATCCGATGCAATAGGCGGCAGTTGTAGCAATGAAG
>NZ_JBIUCF010000127.1:0-3924 GCF_044593615.1 Nonomuraea sp. NPDC051941 | reverse complement strand
GTTTGGTGGGGGGGTTTTTGGTTTGTGTGTGTGGTGTGGTGGTTGTGGTGTGGGGGGGGGGGGGGGGCCCCCCCCCCCCGCGCCGCCCCGCCCCCCCCCCCCCCCCCCCCCCCCCCCCCCCCCCCCCCCCCCCTCTCAAAGGCGGCTGGCATGACGCTTTTGCGGTGCACGGCATTGGAACGGGACATCAGTTGTGCCGTTGGGGCGTAAGCGGTGCTCGTGACGCGCCATGATGAGAAGCGGTGGTGTTCAAGGGGCAGCCGTCTGCGGGCGCGGAAGGCGATGCCGGGCACTGCTCGTATCAGCCGTCCCTTGGTGGCGGGCCCCGGCAACGGGCGCTGGGAGGTGTAGGGAGTGGCTTGGATACCCCCGGTCGAGCTGGTCGGCGACGCCTCAGACCTGCGTGTCTTCGCCACGATCTTGTCGGGTGGCAGTGCGTGCGGCCGTTATCTGGACCACGGGTCCCGGTCCTGGCAGAGGCTGGGTCAGGGGGTGGCGCGGCGGGCGAGAGCTTGGCCGGCAGGGAGGTCGGCGACGAAGGCGCGGAGGAAATCGTTGATCTGGGTGAGGTCGGCGCCTGCGGTCATGGCGTCGATGGATGAGTAGAGGCCTTCTTCGATCTCGGTGATCTGCCGGGCCAGGTCGGTGCCCTGGGGGGTGAGGGTGAGTTCGATGTGGCGGCGGTCGTGCGGGGAGGTTTCACGGTGGACCAGGCCTGCGGCGACGAGCCGCTCGACGAGGCGGCTGGGGCTGTTGCCGGTCTCGCAGACCAGCAGGTCGCCCAGGCCGTTCAAGGGGAGGGGCTGGCGGTCCTGCAGGACTCGGATCACCTCAGCCTGGGACGCGGTGACTCCGAGGGGTTTCAATGCCTGGCTGAGCAGGCGGTTTCCTTCCCGCTGCGCGGCCAGGACCAGGTATCTGAACTCCTCGACGGGACGCATGGACGCCATTGTTCCTGTCAGGCCGGGGTGAGGGTGCGGCGGGCGGCGGAGAGCGCAGCGGCCGCGCCGGGGTCGTGGGCCGCCAGTACGGTCAGGTCCGGCTGCCGCTCCCGCAGCTGGTTGATCATCGAGGTGGTCTCGGTCAGGCGCTTCTTCTCCCCGACTCCGGGGACGTGCCCGGCCTCGAGCAGTCCGGCGTCGTAAGTGGTGTCGCCGACCATCAGCAGCGGAACCTGGCCCGCCTGCCGTACGAGCATGGACAGCGAGCCGGGAGTGTGACCGGGGGTGGGCAGCAGCACCATGCTCCCGTCCCCGAACAGGTCATGCCCGGACGTGAACGGCGCGATCGTCGGGTCGGCCAGCGGCTCGGGGTCGACGAACCGCCACCGCAGCCCGGGCAGCTCGATGTGGGAGCGCAGCAGCCCCTTCATCTCCGGGAGCGGTTCGCGCAGGGTTCCCCATTCCCGCCGGGACACGATGATCTCGGCGCCGGTCAGCTCCCGCAGCCCGCCGATGTGGTCCTGGTGCAGGTGTGAGATGACCGCGGTCCGCACATCGCGGATGTCGTAGCCGATCGCGGCGAGCCGCGCGGTCAGCGTCTGCTCCGGCGCGATCTCGAACTGGGCCAGCCGGTCGTACAGCACCCCGGTGATCCCACCGGGGAAGTAGCCGAGATCGGTGACCGACGCCCGGTCCTGACCGGTGTCGAACAGCACCAGGCCGTCCTTGTGCTCGATTACGTACACATTGATCGGCAGCGGCTCGGTCCATCGACGCGAGGTGAACAGCCACCAGTACAGCGGCTTGCCGCTCGCGGCTACATGCTCGGGGTGGATCGACACCGACCCGGTGCTGACCACGGACACCTTCTTGATCTGCTTCGTCTCGTTCGTCATGGAAAATACATTACACGACATCTATGTCGTGTCAACTATTGGGAGAGGGGTTCATCGCGACTGATCGACACAGGCCCCCACCAGGGCAAACCTGGCCGTCGCCGAACCGCAACGAAGGTCAGCTATCTACTGCCAATTTCCGCAGCCAGCTCCCTCGAAGGCCCACCTGGCTAGCCTCGGCCGCTACGCCCGCCTCGGCGAGGAGACCTCCGCCCGCAGCACCGCAGAGCACGACTCCGCCCACCGCCGACGCACTCGCTGACCAGGCCAGCCCAGCCCCAGCGCCGCTTTCAGCCTTCACCGTTATCGCGGGTCTCGTGGGCCGTCCGGACATGCCTTCAAGGCCGGTCTACATGCTTTACGTGACTGAAAAGATCATCCCGCTCTGACCTGCGAGAAGAGGCCAACAACCCCAGATAGCGATTGAACCCAGTTGGTCGGAGCGGGTGGATCCGCATGCGCCTGGCATCCCTGCCGGGCCCCGAGGCGTCGACGACGCGCCGCTTCTGCAGCCGTGATCTGGGGTTCTTGGCAGGTGTGCCAGGCGGCGACCTGGCTCGTCCACTCGGGAGTGGCCAGGTACAGTCAGGCGTCCTGAGGACTGATGGAGACGGTGACGGAACCGACCGGGGCCGCAGGTGCGCGTCGTCCGAAGGCGCTGAGACGGGTCAGTTGCTGTGTCGGCGGCGCCAGGCGGGGCCCATCTTCCTCGCCCACAGGCACGCCTCCACCTGGCCTGTATGCCGCGGCGGTGACAACTCAGGTTGTCGAGTGTCTCTTGACAACCATGGTTGCCAAGAGCTCGTCCAAGAAAGGTCCTAGATGGTGGTACTCATCCTCTCCGTTGCGTCGCCGGGATTCTCGGTGCGAGTTACGGTAGCAAGGGCCAGGAGCACGCCCCACGCGGCGACCAATATCGCGACCAATGAGTTCCACCAGTTCGGTGTCAGCCAGGGGAAAGAGCCGACGATGAATGCGGCTGCGGCAAAGATGCCAACAGCTCGCCCGATTAGTCCGGCGCGTGTCGACCAGCTGAGCGCGACCGCAGCAACGGCGAAACCTAGGAACGCCAGATGCAGAGCGCCGAACGTCGAGCTGACGACCAGTGCTAGAACCTCGGCTGACAGTTGAATCTCAAACACCGGGTAGACCAGACGCCCCACCGCGAGCAGTAGAACGACGAGGGCGACGAGGGCGGCCGTGAGAGCGGTCACTCCCACGTCGATCCGCGCCGACGGTTCGGCCTTGCGCGCGCCGAAGAGGCCGCGGGCACCGGCTCCCCAGCAGATGACCGCGAAGAACAGCAGCTCGTCGCTCCACGACAGTAGCGAGTGACCGCGTTCGACCCACGCCGTCATTGCAACCGCCTCGGAAGGCGCGCTAGGGAGCAGCGACAACAGCAGAAGGGCGACGCCGGTGAGGAGCGCCCCAACGATCATCAGCCAGCGGTGCACCCGTAAGTCAATCGCTTGGCGCGACGTCGTGTCTTGTATCATCGGACCGCTTATCGTACCCGTCATCCGTTTACCGTGCCCTGCGCCCTCTGCCTCCCGCAAACGGGTCGCGTCCTCGGAGCGGTGTAAATTCCTCGACGAGGCAGGTGCCGTGAGCGGATCGCAGGCGGCCTCGGTCACAGATTCCAAGGCCGGGTCGTCGGTCGGGCGGAGCTGCGTGGGTGGGTGGCGTAGTGCGCGGCGGAGGTCCTGCAGGATTCGCAGACCCTTGCTGGTCAGGGTGAAGCCGCGCCAGCCTCGGGCGGCGCGGTCGAGCACGGCCCAGACCAGGGGCACGCACGAGGTTTCGCCGGGGAAGCGGCCGATGACCTTGACCCGGCGGGTCTCGCCGAAGGTGCGCTCGATGAAGTTGGAAAGCCGCACGCGCTTGTGGTGCTCGCGCGGAAACCGCAGCGTAGGCGATCCCACTGATCTCAACTCCATACAGGCCCTAGTTGTCGCCTCGGTGTCTGTCGCGGACCACCGCTAACCCGCCGATCCGGGTCGTGATGCCCGCCGGCCCGCGTCGGGCCGAAGCGAGCACGCTGGCCGGTCGACCGAGGGTGTCACCCTGCTCCACCTCGATCGCGACCG
>NZ_JBIUCF010000126.1:0-4154 GCF_044593615.1 Nonomuraea sp. NPDC051941 | reverse complement strand
GGCCGGCTTCGCACTCCTGCGTCATCGCATCCTGCTCGGCTAACCACGTTCCGTCACCACCGAAAGTGGGCCAGAGCCACTGACTGGACACACCCCCACCGTCAGTTCCTGCACCGGCACCGGCGACGCCAAGGGCATCGACCCCTACAGCCAGGCCTACGCCTACGACAAGGTCGGCAACCTCACCACCCTGACCGACAACGGCCAGACCGCCACCTACACCTACCCCACGCCCGGCCCGAACGCCGTCCGCCCGAACGCCGTCACCGCCATTGCCCGCCCCAGCGGCACCGACACCTACGCCTACGACAACAACGGCCAACTCGCTGCCCGCACTGTCGCCGGCAAGCAATCCACCTTCGACTGGAACCAGCTCGGCGAGCTCACTCAGGCCACCGTGGACGGCCAGCAAACCGGCATGGTCTACGACGCCGACGGTGAACGGCTGATCCGGCGTGACCCCGACGGCAGCGCCACCCTCTACCTCGGCGCCATGGAACTACGCCTTGCCAGTGGCCAGGTCACGGCCAAGCGCTACTACTCCACCGCCGATGACGGCCTGGTGGCCATGCGCGACACAGGAGGCGTCACCTGGGTGCTCGCCGGCATGCACGGCAGCACCCAACTCGCCGTCAACGACGCCACCGGCACCGTCAGCCGCGAACGCTACCTGCCCTTCGGCCAACGCCGCGGCGGCGACGACCTACCCTTCACCGACCGCGGCTTCCTCGGCAAGACCGAAGACGCCTCCACCGGCCTGACTTACCTGGGTGCCCGCTACTACGACCCGGCCATCGCCAAGTTCATCTCCACCGACCCCGAACTCGACCTGCGCACCCCTGAGTGGGCCAACCCCTACTCCTACGCCGCCAACAACCCCATCGACCAATCCGACCCCGACGGCCGCCGCGTCGACGCCGGCGGCGGGAGCTCCGACAAGAGCTACGGCTACTCCCGCAACAAGAACCGCCCCAACGCCAACCAGAACTTCGCCCAAACCCACAACCCCAACGGGTCGAAGAAGACCGCCCGCGAACGCAAAATTTACAAGCAGCGGCACCAGCAATACGAGAAGCAGCGCAGGCAGAGAGCAAAAGAGACGGCAGCCTGGAAGAAGCGCGAAGCCGAGAGATCTCGCTATTACACCCGCGAATCGCATATACGCAAGGAGGAAACCGAGGCCTGGCGCTACCTCAGTTCGGCGCTGGGAGTCGGAATGTCCGACAAAGGCTTCAGCAGCGCGATGTCTGCCAGGTATCCGATCGGCTTCGGCAAGCGACCCGTAATGTCGATATCCCGGGCCAAGAACCCGGTCAAGTCGGGGTCGTGCAGCAGCTTTGTACCTGGCACCAAGGTTCTTATGGCGGATGGGACTGCGAAACCGATAGAGAATATTCAGGTTGGCGAAAATGTGCTTGCGACCGACCCGGCGACGGGAAAGACCGCCGGCAAAACAGTTACTGGCCTAATGACCAGTAGCGGCAAGAAGACTCTCGTGCAGATCACAGTATCTGCGGGCGGGTCCGAGCAAGAGCACCCATCAATTGTCACCACCGATAACCATCCATTCTATGTAGCAGCCTCAGATAGCTGGATCGAGGCGAAGGACCTTAGGTCGGGCATGTGGCTCCGCACTGCGGCGGGCACTTATGTCCAGATCGAGGCTGTACGGAAATGGAGTGCAAATCATCGAGTTCACAATCTCTCCGTCAACGAAACGCACACCTATTACGTAGTAGCGGATGGAATATCCGCCCTCGCACACAATGCCCCATGCCGCACCTTCGGTCGCATGTCTCCGAATGGCAGACTAGATGTTCCCGACACCCAAGGCATATACATAATCAAAATGAACGATGGAAAGGTGTATGTCGGGTCCGCCACGAAGAACAACACGATTCATCGACGGGTCCACCGCGCTTTCAGCCAACAGGACCATGCGGTCGCGAGTCGTGGATACACGCGCGATGACGTCCGAGAACTGGACTGGATAGAGATGCCGGATGACAGCGATGACGTAATCCACCAGTATGAACAAGGTGTTATCAACCGCTACGGGGGAATCGGCGGAGGAACCCTGCTGAATAAAATCAACGCGCCACGCCCATAAGGCGACGGTGTAAGCTATGCACTGAGGTTGAACCCTTCCTCCGAGATCGGCTGAGAGCGGGGGCTGCCATGGCGCGCCACGATTACAAGATCCTTTATTGGGATGGTGACATGGATGGCCATTGGTCGCATGCGGCAGAAGAACGGTATGAAGACAATGGCTACAATGGACTCGTCCTGACGCCTGGGGGTTCATGGACACCGGAGGGCCTGTCTTTCCTTCGCAACCTACCCGAATTGCGCTACTTCTCGCTCGAGCAACAGTTCAAAGCCGATGTCGAAGCATTCGAAGTGGATACTCTTAAGGAGCTATCTCTAGTTACAAACTCTCGTCGACCTATCCCGCATACAATTCAACCTGAAATGGTAAGCCTGTGTCTTACCGATCGCCCGGGGATCGCGCTGGGGAATCATTGGCCACAACTCAAGGAGTTCCGGCTAGGAAATTGGCGAGGCGCAGACTGCCTCGCCCTCTCCGAGGGAAGGCAGTTGACGCTCACCCAACTAGAGGGTCGCCGGCAAGACATCTCAATGACCGGAATACAAAACTGTGTGAACTTGCGGTCCCTTGCCATGCTCAATGTCGCCGTCCATGACTGTGAGGCCGTGGCCGGCCTGGCAAACCTGGAAGAAATTAGCCTGATGGCGCCGACAGGCAAAACGCACGCTCCGATAGACTTTTCGCCGTTCACTTCGGAACGCCTTAGAAAGATCTGGATTTCAGGCGCATCTGAGCTGGTAAATTTGTCGCGCCTAGGAGAGGTTGAATCGCTGAGAAATATCCGGCTTATCCGAAGTAACCTTACCGATGAAGACCGCCTGGCGCTGGCGGCCTTCCCGAAACGGATTAAGGTGGAAATCATCTAACCCTCCTATCTGAACTTTTTCGGCTTCCCCGGCCGGGATCGGACAACTCTAAGATTCTCGGGCGGATCACAGTGTCTGCGGACGGGGCCGATCAAGTGCGCGGATCCGTTTCGATCCTGGATTTACTCTCCTAAAGATTGGGTCGTGCTGAAATCAAGGCAGAAGGGTTCTCGTGCTGTAAGACCAAGTACGTAGCTGAAGGCCGTCGGCGAGGTGGCTGCAGTAGTCGGTGGCGATGTTTGTCCTCACTAACAGTGCGCCTGCCGAAAACTCCATCCATGCAGTTCAAGCCGCATGTGAGTACTCGTGGAGGACGCCGCCAAGTCGGTCGCGTCGGCGTATGTTCAGGTCGATGATTCGTTCTGGGTCTGTGATCGGGTCCGGGGCGGGACGCGGTGGGGCTGTTTGGTTCAGGGCTTGATGTGCTCGGTGCTGGTTGTAGAAGCGTTCGTACTCCCGCGGGGCGTGCCGAAGATGGCGTTCGTTCCATACGAGGCAGCGGTCGAGAAGCTCGTGACGGCACGACTGGACCCACCGCTCCATGATCGAGTTCATCCGCGGCATCCGAATACCGGTGAGCACCGTCTTGATGCCGGCCTCGGCGAGGACCTCGTCCATGAGCGCCGGGAACGTCCCATCCCTGTCTCGGAGCAGATAGCGCGCCCGGCAGCCCGCATCATCCAGGTCCATCACCAGGTTCCTTATCGCCTGGAGGACCCAGTTCGCGCTCGGATGAGCCGTGGTGCCGAGCACGCGGACGCGCCTGGTGGCGTGCTCGATGACGGCCAGGACGTACTGGCGCTGGCCGTTAAGGTGACGGTCTCGATGAAATCGCAAGCCAGTAGGGCGCTGGCTCGCCGTGAGCGGCTCGGTCTCGGTGGTCCGCCAGCTGCTGGCCGCCGGGCTGCTGGACGAACTGCACCTGCTGGTGCACCCGATCGCCGTCCGCAAGGGCGAGCGGCTGTTCCCCGAGGGGGAGAGCTCCATCCCCCTGGAGCTGATCAAGTCCGAGACGTTCACGACGGGCGTGCTGTACCTGGTCTACCGGCCCGCCAAGGCCGGCGCACGACCTCCACTTGTGCGCCCTCCGGTAAGGCAAGTCCAAGCGCCGCTGAGGCGACGATGGGTATGGTGGGCCGGTAGGGTGCCGTCGTGCTCGGTGCGTGCTCGTACGCCCC
>NZ_JBIUCF010000125.1:0-4294 GCF_044593615.1 Nonomuraea sp. NPDC051941 | reverse complement strand
ACCGCTCGCAGACGAGGAATCGCGCGGCAGATCATCCTGATTCAGGACATCATCGGCTTCCGAGAAGACACGCCGAATTGGGCAACGGAGTCCTTGAGCACCGGCGTCAACCCGACGTTGCACGCCTCGCTGATCAGCAGCGCCACCAGCGATCTCGGCAGGTCGTTCATGCGGGTGGAGATGTCGGCCAGGTGCACGTACGCGTCCAGGAACCCGGTCCAGGCGTGCACCTCCAGCAGCAGTTCCGGCAGGTCGATGCGCGGCAGCATCGCCTGGCAGGCGGCCCGCGGCCACGCCAGGGACTCGCTCTCGCCGAGCGCGCCGAGTTTTCGACCGACAGCCGGGCCCGCCCGCCGCCGGAGTCACCACCGAGACCAGCGCGTCCTCGCCCGCCTCCTCCAACCGGGCGGCCATCTGCTTCCAGGCCGCGTCCAGGGCCAGGACCTTGCCGCTCAGATGGTCCTGGACGGGGTCGGTGAGCGACAGGGAGGCCAGCACGTCCTCGACGATCGCCTCCCACCGCGCCCCGGCCAGCAAATGAGCGCGCGGGTCGGCCCAGCGCAGCGACGGCGAAGCGAACACATCCCTGATCGTCAGGGCCCGCATCAGGTGCTCCAGCACGCACACGACATACGCGTCGCGATCCACCACGCCCCGCGGCAGGTCCGGGTTGGCATACACCGTCCGCTTCCACGACGCGGTCACCAGCGCGGCGTCGATCTCTTTGGGCAGCAGCGGCTTCTTGCTCACCTGCCGTCGCGACATTTCCGGCAACCGGCGCACTGCGGCCAGCACCCGGCGCCCGCCCGGCGCCCGCCCGGCGCCGCTGACAGCGCCTTGGACCCGCCCAGCAGCCGCAGGAACGGGCGCACGGTGTTGTACCGCTCGACCAGTGCGGCCCGTATCGCCGCCTCGGCCGCGCCACCCTCTTCGGGGACCAATTCCTCCACCTCTTCCAGCGCTGCACGGACCCGTTCCTTGCTGACGCCGGCGATCGCGGACACCGCGGTCCACATCGCCGCCACGTCGAGGTCTGCGCCCTCTCGGTCGACCAGGTCGAGCTGGTCGACCAGGACGCGGCCAGCCTTGGCCACTAGCTTGGAGGCCCGCTCCAGCCGGGGCAGCATCCGCAGGCGTTCGTCGGCGGACTTGCGGCGGGCCGGGCTGATCAACCGGGTGGCCATCAGCAGCGCGAACAGATCG
The DNA here is from genome assembly GCF_044593615.1 of Nonomuraea sp. NPDC051941. Taxonomy (NCBI): domain Bacteria; kingdom Bacillati; phylum Actinomycetota; class Actinomycetes; order Streptosporangiales; family Streptosporangiaceae; genus Nonomuraea; species Nonomuraea sp. NPDC051941. The sequence continues at coordinate 3,091 of NZ_JBIUCF010000125.1, read as the reverse complement.
AGAGCGTCGTCGATCGCCTCGGCCTCCAGGCTTCGGGTGACCGCAAGCAGCGTCGCCGTCCGGCGCGGCTCGACCAGCCGGTCCAGTGCCGGCGCCTTGCTGCCGGCCCCGTACTTGGCCAGGGTCTTTATCCGCCGCACCGGCACCTTGGACACCGCAACCCGGCCCAGCCCGAAGGCGGCCAGGTTGTCCACCCGCTGCAGCGCCCGCACCATCTCCGTCCCTGACGTGCGCTTGGGCGCCTGCCGCAGCTTCTCCAACTCCGAGATGCGCGATCCCTCCGGCACTACCAGCAGATCCGACAACGCGGCTGGCAGGCGAGGATCGGCACGGCGGACCTGCTTGGCCACCACCGCGTACATGCGGACATCGGCCCGTTCCCGCACGCCGCCTACCAGCCGCTCCAGCACGGTCACCCCCGGCAGCAGCACCCGATGCCGCCGCAGCCACGCCACCGACTGCTCGAACAACGCCACCGGCCCCTCGGCATGCGTCCACGCCCGGCCGTGCAGGAAGGTCCGGAACTGGCGCGTCAGCGGCATCACGCTCTCCGACCCTGCCCCGGACGTCGAGTCGGCGTCTCTGCGGTCCATGCGGTGGGTGCGCGACAACGGCGCGGCATCTCGGTCCAGTTCCTGGCCGTCGACAACACGGTCGCCTTCTGGATGGACCGGATCGCGGATTTGGCCATCCTCATCCTCGGCGCGGCCCTCGGCATCCTCCTCACCCCGAGCGGGAGCCGCGATCCCGGCGCGGTACCGGATCGATGAGCCTCAGGAGATCGACAGGCGATCGTACGCCTCGAAGGCGTGCCGGCCCGCCGTCGAGCTGCCCGCGCAGGAAGCCGTCGAAGAACTGGTCGGCGCGAACATCGGGAAATCCGAGAGGAGCGTCCGGGACGCCGGATAATGATTACACCTTCGAAGAACCTGGCGGTCCACTTTTCAATAACAGGCCGATAAACGTTTGTGGCGCCGGTGAGCAGCCGACTACGGAACGCGCCGAAACGCATGCGGTGAGCCCGGTCGGGTGCGCGACGGCGAAGTGCGCGCCGCAATTCTGGTAATAAAGTCTTCCTGTGTGAATCGCGTCACACCATCGCGGCCGCTCGCCCGCGCGGAAAGCTAGTGAGCTGCTCAAACCCCTGAACCGGCCCAATTCCATGCCTCCTGCTCCATCGTGGGGCGCCTTGTCAAGATCTATTCCTGGTCGCACTGTCTGTGTATATCTGAGGCGTTATTTATGGGGAGCTTACAGGGGTGCGCCCGGATGCCCTTGTGTTTTCTGTTTCCACGGGGAGTGTGGGCGTGACTGTGCGGCGTGCTCAGAAAAGTGCGAAAGTGCTGGGGCAGAGCGGGTTATGGCTCGGACGGGGTGCGCCGTCGAAGTGGGTCAGCCGCCTCGCGCTGGCCGCGACCGTGGCTCTCCTGCCGGGGATTCTCACCCTGGAGGCGCAGGCGGCCGTTGTCGCCCCCTCTCCAACGCGGCTGGACATTCCCGGCTCTCCCTCTTCCGGTAACGCCGGCAAGGCCCCCGTGCAGCGCGCCGGATCGGCGGAGAACCTGCCGCACCTCGTCGATCCGGCCGCCACTCAGCCGCGGAGCAAGAGCAAAGCCACTGACGACGTCAAGCGCCCCAAGGGCTCGCTGCCGGTGGCGAAGCCGCGCGAGCTGCCGGACGAGCCGGCCACGGACGGGCTGAACAGCCCGCCGCCGCTGAAGTGGGAACCGACCCCCGCCGACACCCCGTCGCAGCCGGCGACGAACGACGGCCGCCCCTCCCGTGGAAGCGCCGAGGGCGCAGGCGTCGGCAAGGCATCCCCGACGGCGCTCGACGGACGTCAGGGGAGCGGGGCGAAGGCCGCCGAGACGGCTGTCCCCAGGGCGCGGACCGTGTCGGCCGTCGCCGCCGCCGCACTTCCCGTGGTGTCGGATCTGTCGGTGTCGGCGGGGCAGTTGTCGTCGGGGTTGTGGACGTTGTCGTCCACGACGCCGTATTTCGCGGCGTCGGGTGCTGATCCGGAGTCGCGGTCGTTGAAGTTGGAGGCGCAGGTCGAGCATGACCCGTCGGTTCCCGTTCAGGGGTCGGGTCTGATCTGGTCCGACAGTGGTCAGGTGTCGAGCGGTTCGTGCTCGACCTGGAGCAAGTGCTCCCTGCAGACCCCCACCGTGGGGGCGGGCGAGTTGAAGGACGGCTGGCTGGTCCGCTGGCGCGTGCGGGCGTCGACCTCGTCCGGCGTGGTGGGGGCCTGGACGCAGTGGCAGGCCGCGCGGGTGGATCTCGCCAAGCCGGTGCTGTCCGACCTGTCGGTGTCGGCGGGGCAGTTGTCGTCGGGGTTGTGGACGTTGTCGTCCACGACGCCGTATTTCGCGGCGTCGGGTGCTGATCCGGAGTCGCGGTCGTTGAAGTTGGAGGCGCAGGTCGAGCATGACCCGTCGGTTCCCGTTCAGGGGTCGGGTCTGATCTGGTCCGACAGCGGTCAGGTGTCGAGCGGTTCGTGCTCGACCTGGAGCAAGTGCTCCCTGCAGACCCCCACCGTGACGTCCGGCAAGCTCAAGGACGGCTGGCTGGTCCGCTGGCGGGTGCGCGCATCCACCTCTGGGCAGGTGTCGAGCCCGTGGTCGGAGTGGCAGTCGGCGCGGGTGGACATCTCCAAGCCGGTGGTGTCGGATCTGTCGGTGTCGGCGGGGCAGTTGTCGTCGGGGTTGTGGACGTTGTCGTCCACGACGCCGTATTTCGCGGCGTCGGGTGCTGATCCGGAGTCGCGGTCGTTGAAGTTGGAGGCGCAGGTCGAGCATGACCCGTCGGTTCCCGTTCAGGGGTCGGGTCTGATCTGGTCCGACAGTGGTCAGGTGTCGAGCGGTTCGTGCTCGTCCACGAGCAAGTGCTCCCTGCAGACCCCCACCGTGACGTCCGGCAAGCTCAAGGACGGCTGGCTGGTCCGCTGGCGCGTGCGGGCTTCCACGTCGTCCGGCGCGGCGGGCTCGTGGTCGGCATGGCAGACGGCCACGGTCCAGGTCAGCGGCACGGCGGGCAACGGTCTGGGCGCCGTTCCGGCGACGCGGGGCACCGATGCGTGGACGTTGGCGTC
>NZ_JBIUCF010000124.1:3342-4730 GCF_044593615.1 Nonomuraea sp. NPDC051941 | reverse complement strand
AAAGATTGTCCGGCGGCGACCTACTCTCCCACACCCTCCCGAGTGCAGTACCATCGGCGCAGAGAAGCTTAACTTCCGGGTTCGGAATGTAACCGGGTGTTTCCTTCCCGCCATAACCGCCGTAACCCTCCGAAACACACAAGCACAGAATGCTTGCTGTCTCAGAATCACATAATGGACGCGAGCAACGACTAGAAAAAGTCTGCTTTGTGGTCAAGTCCTCGGCCTATTAGTACCGGTCAGCTCCACACGTTACCGCGCTTCCACCTCCGGCCTATCAACCCGGTCGTCTACCGGGAGCCTTACCCCCTCACAGGGTGGGAGACCTCATCTCAAGGCAAGCTTCCCGCTTAGATGCTTTCAGCGGTTATCCCTCCCGAACGTAGCCAACCAGCCGTGCACCTGGCGGTACAACTGGCACACCAGAGGTTCGTCCGTCCCGGTCCTCTCGTACTAGGGACAGCCCCTTTCAAGTCTCCTGCGCGCGCAGCGGATAGGGACCGAACTGTCTCGCGACGTTCTAAACCCAGCTCGCGTACCGCTTTAATGGGCGAACAGCCCAACCCTTGGGACCTACTCCAGCCCCAGGATGCGACGAGCCGACATCGAGGTGCCAAACCATCCCGTCGATATGGACTCTTGGGGAAGATCAGCCTGTTATCCCCGGGGTACCTTTTAGCCGTTGAGCGACACCGCTTCCACACGCCGATGCCGGATCACTAGTCCCAGCTTTCGCTCCTGCTCGACCCGTCAGTCTCACAGTCAAGCTCCCTTGTGCACTTACACTCAACACCTGATTGCCAACCAGGCTGAGGGAACCTTTGGGCGCCTCCGTTACCTTTTGGGAGGCAACCGCCCCAGTTAAACTACCCACCAGACACTGTCCCCGATCCGGATCACGGACCAGAGTTAGACATCCAAAACGACCAGAGTGGTATTTCACCAATGACTCCACCCGAACTAGCGTCCGAGCTTCCCAGTCTCCCACCTATCCTACACAAGCCGTTCCAAACACCAATGTCAAGCTGTAGTGAAGGTCCCGGGGTCTTTCCGTCCTGCTGCGCGAAACGAGCATCTTTACTCGTACTGCAATTTCACCGGGTCTGCGGTTGAGACAGCGGGGAAGTCGTTACGCCATTCGTGCAGGTCGGAACTTACCCGACAAGGAATTTCGCTACCTTAGGATGGTTATAGTTACCACCGCCGTTTACCGGCGCTTAAGTTCTCACCTTCGCCAACTTGCGCTGACTAAGCGGTCCCCTTAACGTTCCGGCACCGGGCAGGCGTCAGTCCGTATACATCGTCTTACGACTTCGCACGGACCTGTGTTTTTAGTAAACAGTCGCTTCCCCCTGGCCACTGCGACCCCCACCAGCTCCGAGTGCAAG
>NZ_JBIUCF010000124.1:1963-3244 GCF_044593615.1 Nonomuraea sp. NPDC051941 | reverse complement strand
AACTCATCACCAGCAGAGGTCCCCCTTCTCCCGAAGTTACGGGGGCAATTTGCCGAGTTCCTTAACCACAGTTCACCCGATCGCCTTAGTATTCTCTACCTGACCACCTGAGTCGGTTTAGGGTACGGGCCGCCACAACACTCGCTAGAGGCTTTTCTCGGCAGCATAGGATCATCCACTTCACCACAATCGGCTCGGCATCACATCTCAGGCTTAAGGAACGCGGATTTGCCTACGTTCCGCCCTACATGCTTACCCCAGGACAACCATCGCCTGGGCTGGACTACCTTCCTGCGTCACCCCATCGCTTACCTACTACCCGATCGGATCGAGCGTTCACTCTGACCCCAAGCCCGAAGGCTTTAGGCGAGTTAAGGACTCTTAGCATCACGAGGTTCGATATGGGCGCGTTAAAGCGGGTACGGGAATATCAACCCGTTGTCCATCGACTACGCCTGTCGGCCTCGCCTTAGGTCCCGACTTACCCTGGGCGGATTAGCCTGCCCCAGGAACCCTTGGTCATCCGGCGCGAGGGTTTCTCACCCTCGATTCGCTACTCATGCCTGCATTCTCACTCGTGTACGCTCCACGGCTAGATCACTCTGCCGCTTCACCGCATACACGACGCTCCCCTACCCACCAACAGCGCTTGGCTGTCAGTGCCACGACTTCGGCGGTGTACTTGAGCCCCGCTACATTGTCGGCGCAGAATCACTTGACCAGTGAGCTATTACGCACTCTTTCAAGGGTGGCTGCTTCTAAGCCAACCTCCTGGTTGTCTCTGCGACTCCACATCCTTTCCCACTTAGCACACGCTTAGGGGCCTTAGTCGGTGATCTGGGCTGTTTCCCTCTCGACTACGAACCTTATCGCCCGCAGTCTCACTGCCACGCTCTCACTTACCGGCATTCGGAGTTTGGCTGACGTCAGTAACCTTGTCGGGCCCATTAGCCATCCAGTGCTCTACCTCCGGCAAGAAACACGCGACGCTGCACCTAAATGCATTTCGGGGAGAACCAGCTATCACGGAGTTTGATTGGCCTTTCACCCCTACACACAGATCATCCCCCAGGTTTTCAACCCTGGTGGGTTCGGTCCTCCACCCAGTCTTACCTGAGCTTCAACCTGCCCATGCGTAGATCACTCCGCTTCGGGTCTACAGCATGCGACTCAACGCCCTATTCAGACTCGCTTTCGCTACGGCTCCCCCACACGGGTTAACCTCGCCACACACCATAACTCGCAGGCTCATTCTTCAAAAGGCACGCAGTCACATCACAC
>NZ_JBIUCF010000123.1:0-5230 GCF_044593615.1 Nonomuraea sp. NPDC051941 | reverse complement strand
CCACGAGCCATAGCGGACCGACGTCGGCGGGCAGCACACCCCCCGATTCTCATCCACGCGAGCACGCCCGAAGGGCGGATCTGGATCTAATGGGCGGTCGTTGCCAGGTGGTCGGGCCGGCGATCGAGTGGAACCTCACCCCCCTCGTGACGGCCACGATTCGGCGCAGGACCAGCGGTCGACGCAAGCGCGCGCCCGGCGGCAGGCTGCCACCGGGCGTGTCAGGTCGGACGCCTCAGCACGAGGCGGGGTCCGCCGCCGTTCCCTCGGCGCAGGCCTCGGCGACCAGCGTCGTGCGTAGGGCCGTCAGGCTCGGCGGCGTGGTGTTGGCCGGTTCGGTCTCGCCGGCCGGGACCGAGGTCGCCGTGGCCGACGGCTTGCTCGTCGGCGTGTAGCAGGGGTCGATGAGGTCGTCGCAGGTCGGCGTGGGAGCTGGCTCCGCCTCGTGGTCCTCGGCCACGTAGGCGTACCCCAGCAGCTGCGCCGCGCGCTGGCCGTCCATGAGCGGGGCGATCACCGGGCTGCCTGCCGACTCCTCGACGAACAAGCCCTCGCCGATCGGCGTGTGCACCGACTGGGCGTAGGCCAGCTGGGTGGCGTCGGTGATGGGGCGGCCGAGGAGCTGCTGCCGTTCCGCGAGGTTGTGCACGAACATCAGGCCGGTGCCCGCCGTACCGATGGACTCCTTGAGCTCGGCGAGCGTGCTGGTGGGCGGGTGCTCCACTTGGACCCGGATCTTGCCGTCGGTGTACCCCTGGTCGAGCCGTCCCGCCAGCACCTTGTCGACGCGCACCACCAGGCTGGCGTAGCGCATGGCCGCGTCGGCGCTGTCGTAGGCGACGACCGTCGAGGCGCCTTCAGAGTCGTCGGAGGCGAAGGCGATGCCCGGTTCGATGTCCACGATGGTGCCCTGGACGAGCGCTGCGGCGGCCTTGAAGGCGCCGGAGTCCGCGGCTCCCGGGGTGATGTCAGCCACGGAGTCGAACAGGTACTGGCCGTCGGACGCGCTGGTGCCGTTCCTGAGCTGCGCCCAGAAGCCGGGCTTGGGGCTGTTGAGCAGCGTGCCCGCGCCGACGCCGACGGTCACGGCGGCGACGAGGGTGAGGATCAGCAGAAGGCGGTTCTTCACGGTCACCACTCCCCGTTGACGTGCGAGCGGTCGTGGCTGCTGTAGGTCGGGGTGGTGGACGAGCCCTGTTTCATGCAGGACGTCAGGTTGGTGTGCCCGAGCCCGATGGCGTGCCCGATCTCGTGGCAGGCCGTCTTCTTGCGAATGGTGGTGCTGGTCATGTCGGCCAGGTCGAAGCGGAGCTCCGCGCGGTCGCACGTGTACTCGCCGCCGATCTGGGCCAGCACCCTGACACACTTGGTCGAGGCGGTGATGTTGACGCCCGTGCTTGAGCCGTCCCAGTCCTTGCCCCAGTAGTCGGTGTAGTAGGCATCGAACATCACCAGGTCGGTGTGCGTGCCCGCGCTGCTGTCATACCCGCCGATCCGCAGGTCGGTCTGGTAGTCCAGGTTGGCCATGCCGTAGTCGGCCGCGGTGATCATATTGCTGGTGAGCGTGGAGGCGTTCCAGTAGACGTCACGGTTGTCCGTCTTGGGGCAGCACCACGTGGGATGGTAGGCGTAGAAGCCGAACGTGTTGGCCACCGCCGGCGCGGCGGCCGTGAGCCCGGCGGAAAGTGCCGCCGTGATGGCGAACACCAGAGCGAGGACTGACTTGCGCATGGGTGATCAATGTAGGCGCGCGTCAGGGCCGCAAAAAGGTCGGAACGGCGAAGCCGCCACTAACAGGTCATGTACGGCGGTTGACGTTCACGCGCTCATCACGGCGTCGGCCAGTTCCGCCGAGCCGGTGACTATGGCATCGTGGCCCACCGCCAGCACCGTCTCAGGCCAGCCGGACTTCTTCGCCAGCCGCGGGAACGGCCTCGGGCCCTCGGGTGTGCAGAGCACCGCGCTGCATGAGATCGCGTGGACGGCCCGCCCTCGTTAAGACCTCGGCGTGATCTTGCTCCCTTCGGCGCGGCTTACCGGCCTCGCCGGTGAGCACTCGCTGTTGAGGACCGCGCGGCAGCGCCGGGCGGACCGACGCGAGCAGCTCGTCGCCGCTGCCGATCGGCTACTGATCGCAGTCGCTGTCTTTCAGGGCACGATCGCTGGACAGCGACTGGCGTGGACCTCGCTGCGGGCAAAGGGCGCTGTGGTTCTGACCGTCGTCGCCCACGGCCTGGAGGCCTACGTCGTCCACGGCACGCCCAAGGCCGCTGTCGGCCGCATCTCGCAGACGGTGTTCGGCTGGGACCAAGCGGGATCGGCGGCCATCGCCCAGGCCCTGCCTGATTTTGCTGGCGAGAGGCAGCAACGTTTGCCGGTCAGTGTGGACAGCGGTCGTGGGCTGGTCGGGGCCGGAATGTCGGTGAGAAGTAGCAGCACCCCGGACGATCAGGAATCAGTTGACCTCAAGCGGACTTCAAGTCGAAGAATCTCGGACGAGAACCAGACGACGGGCCCGTACCAGCGAGGACGCCGACGCGCTCGTCGCCCCCGCTCTGGCTCCCCGGGGGGCTGCAGTACGCCCGCCACACCAGCCGCGAAGGGATCATCACCCTCTACGTCTCCGCTCGACGGCGCTCACCGTCCCTCATGCGAAGCGACCTCGCTTCGGAGCCTAATGAGAGCTACCGGGTCAGCTTTCGGGCAGACTCGGGCCCGGTAGCCACTGGCAGGTGAGCACTCTCGGAACCTGGACGTCGAGTCCTATTGACAGATCGTGCCCTTGCTGGCGGTCGGGAGGATGGACCGCTGATGGGATGTCGTGCCCGCCTCTTCGGTGGCGTGAGCACTTGATCATTAGGTAGCGGAGGTTCTCCCGTGGGCTGCTGATCATGCCGCCGAGGGTGGGAGAGCGACTTGTTGTTCGTGGGCGATGACTGGGCCGAGGATCACCACGATGTGGAACTGCAGGACGAGCGGGGAAAACGGCTGGCCAAGGCTCGACTCGAGGAGGGGATCGCGGGGATCTCCCGGCTGCATGAACTGATCGGGCGCCATGCGGAGGCGGACAAGGACTTCGATCGTGCTGAGGTCGTCATCGGGATCGAGACCGATCGGGGGCTGTGGGTCCAGGCGTTGATCGCCGCCGGCTACCAGGTCTATGCCATCAACCCGCTGCAGGTGGCCCGCTACCGAGAGACCGTATCGACCTCGGGAGCCAAGAGCGACGCGGCCGATGCTCGCACACTGGCGGACATGGTGCGCGAGAAGCGTGATCAGTTGCGGCCGATCGCCGGGGACAGCGCGGCGGCTGAGGCGATCAAGGTGGTCGCGCGAGCGCACAAGACGCTGATCTGGGAACGCAATCGGCACACCCTGCGCCTGCGGCACGCCCTGCGCGAGTTCTTCCCTGCGGCCCTGGTCGCGTTCGGTGACCTGGCCGGAGCCGATGCATCGGAGTTGCTGGGCAAGGCGCCCGATCCGGCCAGCGCGGCACGACTGACGATCACACAGATCACACTGGCGCTTCAGCGAGCGCGTCGTCACCACGCCTTCGACAAGGCCGAGAAGATCCGGGCCGCGCTGCGCAGCGAGCAACTGGCGCAGCCTGCGGTGGTGGCGGCCGCGTTCGCGGCGATGGTACGTGCTCAAGTGGCGATCCTGACCGCGTTAAATGAGCAGATCAAGGCCTTGCAGGAGGAGGTTGAGGCGCATTTTGGCGAGCATTCGGACGCTGAGATCTACCTGTCCCAGCCGGGCCTGGGCGTGATCCTAGGTGCCCGAGTGTTGTCGGAGTTCGGCGATGACTCCACTCGCTATGGCGATGCGCGAGCGCGCAAGAACTACGCCGGCACCAGCCCGGTGACCCGCCGGTCCGGGAAGAAGAAGGTCGTGCTGGCGCGGTTTGTGCACAACGATCGATTGATCGATGCCCTGGGCCGACAGGCCTTCGCCGCGATGCTCTGCTCGCCCGGAGCTCGGGCTTTCTACGACCAGCAACGCGCTCGCGGCGTCGGCCACCATGCCGCATTACGTCAGCTCGCCAACCGGCTGGTGGGGATCCTTCACGGCTGCTTGAAGACCGGCAGCAAGTACGACGAGGCAACTGCCTGGGCACATCGGACCGTCCAGGCCGCGCCTTGACAGATTTCGCCATGGGATGTCTGTCAATCCGTTTGAGCATCGCGCGAGCGCCGTCGAGATGCTCCACCTGTACGGCACCGACGCCCCAGTTATCCTGATGGGCGTACTGTAGCCCCAGCTCGCGCACGTCCTCGGCCTGGAGGTCCCGGAGGATCGCCAGTAGCGAGCCACTCCGGAGCGCCACCTCATCGCGGTGGGTAGCCGTCCCCGGGACGCCGAAGACCGTCGTCCGCCGTTCCCGGAGTTCGGAGAGTCGGTAGCAGAGCACAGGCAGCTCCTCCATCGGCACCGGCTCCTCATCATCGTCCACGGGCAGATGCAGGAGGGGCAGCAGATCGGGGTCAAGGGCGAAGAGGCGGCGCTCGACCGGGTCGAGTGAGTTCGGCTCGGGGTGCGGTCCGCCCCGGTCCAAGGGGAAGGCCAGGCGCCACGGCTGGTTGGTGGTCATCAGCCCTAGATTCCAGGGGCCGTCCTCGGCGAGGGCGAAGAACTCCCGGGGCAGATCAACGGCGTAGCACTCGTGCAGCACCTGGCGCACGCTCAGGCCGGTCTCTAACAGGGCGCGCGCCAACCGCGCCATCGAGGCGTAGTTATCGCGCGACGCCTCGGCCCGCAGCCGTGGGAGCGTACTGTCGTCCACTTACCCCGTCCCCTCCGCCTATTTCTTCCGGCTCCGCCTTCTCCACCAGGACCTCCTGCGCCAGCTCGCGCAGTTTCCCAGGTGCGCTGAGGCCGGATGCCGTCAGCGCGCCGATGATCTCATGCGTGACGCTTTCCACCAACCCATGGCGTCGTAGGCGCGCTGTGGGGTGTTCACGAATGGAGCTGACTTGCTCGTCTGGGGTGCTCCGGATGATCGCTTCCGTGTGTCACGAATGCAGGAGGAATGTTATGTAGGCAGACATCTCTGATTGCAATGCTGCGTGGGAGATGAAGGTCATGGCTCTTCGGAGTCGCCCTGCGGGGGGAGATTCCAAACCGCCTCGTGCTGCGTTGGCTGAAGACCGTCGTGGTGAGCGATCGAGGAAAAGGCGCCTGCGAGGCGTCAGGTGGGGACTGGAAAGGCGAGCGCAAGCGAATCGCTGCT
>NZ_JBIUCF010000122.1:0-5402 GCF_044593615.1 Nonomuraea sp. NPDC051941 | reverse complement strand
CTGCAGCCCGTCCAAGGCCGGCCACCTGTGCAAGGCCATCGCTGTCCTTCAAAATCATCGCGTTGCCCAGGCCGCATGAGGCTGAAATAGGTTCAGTGTTCCTCCTTGGCGGGTCGATGAACCGGTTGGCACCTTGTGTAGGTGCCAGATTGATGACCAGCCAGGCGGCACTGTTGTCCGACGTTGATTCCCTCTAAGGCCCCTAAACGAAGCGGTGTGCTATGCAGGCTGATGTCACCCTGTCTGTCCCCGTCCAGCGGTCGGCGAGAGTTCTCCAGTTGCAGGGCATGTTCGACGTGCCGCTGGAGGAGAAGCTGACGAACTCCTGGTCGGCCGTGCTCCCGGTGGAGGAACGGCGGTGGAACGTCGGCCTGCTCGTCGGCCCGTCCGGCGCCGGAAAGACCACGCTCGCCCGCGCGCTCTGGCCCGGCCGGCTCGTCGAGGCGCACACCTGGGGCGATCGGGCGCTCATGGACGACTTCCCCAAAGGCATGTCCATCAAGGCGATCGTCGGCCTGCTGACCGCGGTGGGCCTGTCGTCGCCCCCGGCGTGGCTCCGGCCGTACAAGACGCTGTCGAACGGGGAGGCGTTTCGCGCGTCGATGGCCCGCGCGCTGGCCGAACAGCAGGGTCTGGTCGTCGTGGACGAGTTCACGTCCGTCGTGGACCGTCAGGTCGCCAAGGTCGCGAGTCACGCGGTCGCCAAGGCGGTCCGGCGGGGCGGCCGCCAGCTCGTCGCGGTCACCTGCCACTATGACGTGCTCGACTGGCTGCAGCCGGACTGGGTGTACGACGTCGCCACCGCCTCGTTCGCGTGGAGGTCGGTTCAACCCTGGCCCACGCTCCGGCTCGATGTCCGGGCTGCTGACCGCTCCCTCTGGCAGGTATTTCGCCACCATCACTATCTGAGCGCTGAGATCTCCAACACGGCGCACTGTTTCGCCGGGTACGTCGATGGCCAACTGGTGGCGTTCCTGGCGTACCGGCATTTCCAGCACCCACGGGTGCGGAACATGAAGATGGAGCACCGGCTCGTCGCGCTGCCGGATTTCCAGGGCCTGAGCATCGGTGTCCGCATGTCGGAGTGGGTCGCCCAGCATCTCGCCGAGCAGGGATTTCGCTACCGGTCCGTGAGCAGCCACCCCGCGCTCATCTCCTACCGCGACCGGTCGCCGCGGTGGCAGCGGCAGGCCCGCGCCACCAAACTCCACACCAGCTCGAAGCGACGGAACCAGCACAAGGACACGCTCGACCCGCGCCGGCTCGGGCTGGTCAGCTTCGAGTACATGCCGCTGTCATCGCCACGGTGGCGGCGATGACAGCGGACTTGCCTTGGCGAGACGTCACATCGTTTCGCAGGGCAGGCCGTGGCTCGAATAGCCGCCGCCGGGCTTGTGGTACCAGAGTTCCGCGCAGATGTTGGTCCCTTGGGGCACTGGCCATGTGTAGGAGAATTCCCTGAGGCTGCCGTTGTAGTTGTAGATGGGATAGTTCATGTCACGGCCACCGCCCCAGACGTGGATGTGGTAACTGCCGCGTGGGCTGCAATCTCCCCCCAGATGCCTGAGCAGGATGGCGTTGTACGCCGCCCATAGTCCCAGGCAGACACTGACACCGGCCGGGCGGGCGAGCTGAGCCGCTGCCGGGGCGGCGCCCGTGGTGGCCGATGCCGGTGAGATGGTGGTCGCCATAGCTGCCGCAAGCGCGGTCGCCGTCGCCAGGACTCGCGTCGAAAACTTCCGGGACTTTCGTGCTGTCTGCATCGAGTCTCCCTGTGAGTTCGCCAGAGCGATTGCAGTCAGACTCACAAAGCGGAGTCGCCGTCACCAGGGCATGCGCCGGTCATTTCCCGGACTTTCCTGCTGGCTGCATCTCTTGGCTGTTGCTTCTCCTTGGTCAACGGGTACGGCGAATCAGGGCTGATCGTCTGTCACAGGCAGGCGTTGCGTCGGGCAGGCGTCAGCGAGGTCGGTCAGGGCCTGCTGCTCGGCGGGGTCGATGGACAGCTGCCAGCGAATCTTGATCGCGGTCCACTCGGCGGCATACCGGCAGCGGGCCGGCTCGTACGGCGGTTGCCAGGTGGAGGGGTCCTGGTCGGCCTTCTGCCTGTTCGAGCGGGCGGTGACCGCGACCAGATGCCACGGTTCACGCAAATCATTCGCGTAGTCCTGCCGCTGGGCGGCGCTCCAGTCGTAGGCCCCGGAGTCCCATGCCTCCGCAAGCGGGACCAAGTGATCGACGTCGAGCGCAGATGCCTGGTTGACGGTGATGTCGTCGTAATACGAGTACCAGACTCCCCCGGTCAGAGTGCACCGGTCGGTGACCTGTGGCGGCTCGATCAGCGAGCGGCCCGCCGAGGCCGACGACCGCGCCATTCCCGGCCACTCGGAAGGCGACCTCATCATCGGCAAGAACCAGTTGTCCGCCATCGGGACCTGAGCTTCCCCCAGTTCTCCGGACACTTGACCTGAGGTCACCCTTGATCATCAGGAAAAATGTCCTTCATGCCCGCACTTCACCCTCCCGAGTTCCGGCGCCGCGCGGTCGAGCTTGCGCGCCAAGGTGACAAACCGCTTCTCCAGCTCGCCAAGGATCTGGGCGTCAGCCGGTCGTGTCTGCAGAACTGGCTCAGACAGGCCGAGGTCGAGGAAAACGGCGGCGTCGGCGAACAGTTGACCAGCGCGGAGAAGAAGGAACTCGCCGAGCTACGGCGCCGCAATAAACAGCTGGAGATGGAGAACGACATCCTCAAGCGGGCGGCGGCGTACTTCGCCCGGGAGAACGTCCTCCCAAAGTAATCTACTCGCTGGTCCGTGAGCTTGCCGATGACCATATTCCGGTCGCGGTGGCCTGCCGAGTACTCCGGGTGTCGACATCGGGATATTACGACTGGCTCGGTCGGCCCGAGCCGCCACGTGCGCTCCGCAACAAAGAACTCACCAAAATAATCCGTCAGGTACACGCGGACTCGCGTCGCAGTTACGGCTCGCCGCGGGTGCATGCCGAGCTCACGCTCGGGCTGGGCGAGAAGGTCAACCGCAAGCGCGTGGAGCGGCTCATGCGCGAGGCCGGCCTGCAGGGCGTGTACCGGCGCAAGGGCCGCCGCAACCTGGTCAACCAGGCTACCGAGGAGGACCTGGTGCAACGCAGCTTCGACGTCGAGGCGCCCGATCGGCTGTGGCTGACCGACATCACCGAGCACCCCACCGGCGAAGGGAAGCTGTATTGCGCCGCCGTGATGGACGCCTATTCGCGCCGGATCATCGGCTGGTCCATCGACGCTCGTCAGAATACCGACCTGGTGGTGAACGCGTTAGCGATGGCCGTGGCCCGGCGAAAACCGGACGCGCGCTCGACCATTCTGCATTCCGATCACGGTACGCAATACACGTCTTGGGCCTTCGGCAAGCGTTTGCGAGATGCCGGCCTGCTCGGATCGATGGGAACGGTTGGTGACTGCTATGACAATGCGATGATGGAGTCGTTCTGGGGAACGATGCAGCTCGAACTTCTCGACACCAGAATCTGGAAAACACGCGACGAACTCGCTAACGCCATCTTCGAATGGATTGAATGCTGGTACAATCCCTACCGACGCCATTCCAGCATCAAAATGCACAGTCCCGTCACGTTCGAGAGCCTCTACCGGCCCTCAGACACCACTGAGTGACCTCACCTCGGGTGTCCGTGCTACTGGGGGAACCTCACACATGGTCGGCGACATCACCATCTGCGAGGTCTGCCCCAGACAGGACAGCTCAGGGGGAGGGAGGAGGCTCGTTCGGCAGGTCGTGAGTGTAGAACCCGAACCCGCCCATCGATACCGCGCACCCGATGGGCTGGCCGCTGTGGAGCGGAGGCTTGTACTTGATGATTGAACGGTTGCTGCCGCTTCGATGCTGGCAGTCTTGGCCGACGAGGAGTTGAGCGCGAAATGAGCGACCGCAGGATGCGCCAGTGGAATGGGAGCAAGTGTGGGTGTTGAAGCGTGGTCAGCCATCGCCGCCGGCGTCTCGGCGATCGGTGCAGTCGCCGCTGTGATGGTGGCCCTTTTCGCCTGGTCGACGACCAAGCACGCCGCAAGGGCTACCGCCGACCTCACCAAGATCGAGGCTCGCCGCTGGCATCACGATCTGACCCCGCAGTTCACCATCGAATTCGCTGAGCAGGTGGGGGATCAAGCGGTACTGAAGGTGTGGTTCAACGGACCCACCGCCTTGGCAGAGCTCAGGGTCGGCTTGACCATCCGCAACGACAAGCCGAGGTCCTCCAGGTTGGCCGGTGGCCCCTCCCCGGACGAGATCGCTGCTCAGGTGTGGGGGCCATACCGGTTCCGCCCGCGCGTCGACGGCGCGGACGAGCTTGGCCGTACCACAGGGCCGGTCAAGCTCCTGCCTGGAGATGGCCGCCAATTCACGTTAGAGCGCACCATCGAGCCTCGATGGACGACACCGGAATGGTGGCGCGATGAGTATGAGAACGCGCCTGTCCGCGTCGGGCTGCGGTGTACAACCGGGGACTATGAGCCGTGGACCGTCTACTACGAGGTACCGACAGTCCAGGGCGAACCGTTAGAAGGCCAGCTCTACGCGTAGGCGTTGCGGTGGTCAGTCGATGCAGCGACCGTGACCGACGAGGGTATGGGCACCGGATGAAGAGCTCGATCACCGTGGCAGGCACGAAGTCAAGGTCGATCAAGGCGCGTACGAGACCTTCGACGACGACGGCAACCCGTCATCCGGACGACTGGCCGCGGCACCTGGTGGTGCTCCTGCGGGGGACGAGGCACGGGCCCGAACGCGGCTTGACGAAGCCGCGCAGTGAGCCATCCACGGGGTGCCCGAACCCGGCTGGCCTACTTCGTGTGCTTCGGGTGCGGGCATGCCTTCCCGGCACCCGAGGCGCTCGTCGCCGACCACGCGGCCACGGTCGAGCGGCTGAACGCTGACCTGATCGGCGCACCGCCGGCGTTCGACATCGAGCCCTCCGCGCTCGTCGCGGAGACGGACCCGGAGCGGATCTACGTCTGCCCGCACTGCGGGCACGATCTGTAGGTCAGTCCTGATCGAGGGCGCCTGTGTGTCCTCAGCCTCAATTCCTTGCCCGCTTCTCCACGGCCCGCTCGACCGCCTTGGCGGCATGGCCAGAAACAGTAACCCCGCCAATCAGCAAATCCAGGGCAGCGGCCAACTCGGGCTGATTCTTCATCAGGACCAAATTGATGGATATGAGGAGGAGAAAGACGACGAGCTTCGCCCGCTTGGGGTCGAACTGTGATTCCGCCGCTGCGTTCTTTGTGACCGAGACGCTGACACGTGAATCCACCTCAGCCAAGCAGGCGGCAGCGAACCCTGGCCGGTGATCGTCGGTCAGGGTTTAGTGGCGAGGCAGGCGTCAGGCGG
>NZ_JBIUCF010000121.1:0-5499 GCF_044593615.1 Nonomuraea sp. NPDC051941 | reverse complement strand
TGGTGACCAGGGTGACAAGAGCCGTATAAATCGAGAGGTTTACGTACGGATCTGTGGGAGCCGGGAGGTGAGATTCCTCCCGGCTACCCGACCGCTCGGGCTCATGTCGGAGCAGGGCGGGAGGCGGCCAAATCTCCACTGGCGTTCCTGTTCCGGGGGCCACAGGCTCACGGCTGGACACCTATGTACGCCATGTTCTTCACGGGCAGCCCTGCGCCTGTGACCTGCACGCGCAGTTCGTCGGCCAGAACGCCATGTCGTGGCCGCGCTGCGCGACTTCACCGCTACCGGGCCGAGCCAGGTGACGCCGAACGTGCCTCGACGTACCGGCGGAGCGCCTCCTGCCCATCTGGAATGAACCGGTGCTGCTTCACGAATTCGCTCAACTCGGCGCTCGTCAGCCAGCCCACCCAGCTCACCGGTACACCAGGAATCTTCCCAGCTCATCGCGGCAGACAGTGGTGGCGATGCGGTGTAGCCAGCCACGACGAATCGCATCATCCCGGTCCACAACACCCAGCACACGGTCCTGACCGTCGACACGTTCCACGAGTTCGGTCACAATGGCACGATCCCAGCTTCAGAAGCGAGCCGGAGCCCCCAGGATGCCGCGTTCCGTGTCAGGGTCGGCATCGGGACACCGTCACATAGTGCGGGGTCACTTCGCCAGCACCCGGACTTGATCGGCCGGAGGAGCGGCCACCGTCGTGTCATCCCAGTTGGAGAAGGTGATCTCCATCGGCGTCTTCGCGGTCAGCCGTTGCCGAACTGGCCGCCCCTGGCCATCGAGCCAGAGGTCGTACGTGGCCTGCGCGCCGAACTCCTCGAGCAACTTGTCGCGCAGCCGCCCCTGCGCCGCCTTGTCGCCGGCCCGGACCATGGCGTACTCGTCCTCGGTGTCCTGCAGCATCGGCAGCGGGTCGTACACCTCCAGGAACGCGCTGAGGTCCAATCCGTCGAGTGCCGCCCGCACGTCGATGGTGACCGTGTAATGGTCGAGCCCGCCATCGAGTACGGGGCCGCTCACTCGTCCCCGCGCTGCCAGCAGTGCATGCACCCGGTGGCTGTTCACCAGCGTCGTAGCCTGGCTTGTCACCACGCTGATGCCCAAGAGATTGTACGGCTCGTGCTCTTTGGTGATCTTGTCCCAGGTCTTGCCCGGTGCCACTTCCTCCTCCAGCATCTGCATATACGTCGCATCGCCCGTCCGGATGAGCCGTCCGCGCAAGCCATCGCCCAGATCAGCGGAGACATCCTGGTCCTGCCCCTTGATGACCACGGTGGCGCTCTGGGCCCCCTTCTTCGCCATCCGCTTGACGTCAGGGTGCGCCTGCAAATACGTCCCGACATATCCGGCGACCTCGGGAGCGGTCTTCGCTCCCGAACCACAACCCGCCGCCAGCAGCGCCAACACGGCGATCACCACATATCTGCGCACGCCGGGCATGCTTGCACGTCTGCGTGCAGAACCCTGCGGGCGGGACGTGCAGATCGCGTGCAGAAAGACCTGTCCATAGCCCCGAAACCGCGGCGGATCCGATCCGGAGCGGGCTGTCCGAGCTTCTCCTCCCACGGGTGAACCAGCAGCGCCTCCCGAACCCGGTCGGTCTGCCGCTCCTTGTCGCACACGTTCGCGGCCACGAGGCCGCCTTGTCCAAGCCGGCGAGTGCGCACTCCCGGAACCTGAAGTATCGGCGGATCTCGCTGCGACGCTTTCCGTGTCGAAGAGAAGCCGCGGTGACGGCCGCCTGTCAGCGTCAGGCCAGGACGGGGCCACACTCCGGCGGTGTTTTGGAGCCGCAACCGAGCCCATCGGCGCCGGCCGTCAGCTCGGACACCACCACCATCACGATGGCAAGGTTTTGAACCCCTGACTCCTTTGATGCGAAGGAAGACAGGTAAGTCTGATCATGTCGATCTGAGTCGATCGGGTGCCTCTCACCTTACAGAACACTCCGGGGAGGACTCGGGAAGTCTGAGGGAGCCGCAAGGCGGTGGCTCCCAAAAATGGCTCCTGTGGCTCCTCCCCGGAGTGGGAGAGGAACCCATGATCAACGAGTACCTTCCCGACGACAACGATGGGCGTTTCCCCGAGGACCCCCGTTCTCGTCAAGAACCCCCCTGCACGACGACCAGAACGACGATCGGGATTCGTGGCCGTGGCTACCGGGCACCGTCCTGGAACAGTGCAGCCCCGATGAGTGGCGGGTCGTCGTCGAGGTGCCCGTTCTGGCATTCCTGACCCCAGCGTGCCCAACGGCGATGCTCCAGAGAACCTTCTCTATCCTGCGTGCTTCCGTGACGTGACCGAGATTCGCGTCGTCAGCATGCAGGCCTGGCAGCGAGGGCAGAAGAACGCGGCTGACATCGCCAAACAGGCCACCGTCACCCTCAGTGGTGGCCGGTTTGCTAGGGGTTATGAGGAACGTCAGCGATTCCGATCAACATCGGCAGTGGTCGGAGCTCTAAATGATCATTGGATTTCAAGGCTCCGACATACTAGGACAATCATCAAAGCGCCACTTGCATAACGGAAAACAGATCGGGTGTTTGAGCAACTTTCTCATTAGAGCAGCATCCAGACCGAGCATACCGGTACATTGTCTCCGATTTGGAGGTGAAGAGTGGCGCAGACGAATCCACAACAGAACAATCAGGACTCCACGGGACAAATGGGCGAAGACTCTGCTATACGAATTGCCCGCATCAATCGCAGTGGTCAAATATGGCAAGCGCTACTCGGGGCATTCGGTGGCATTGTGATTGCGGCGCTTCCCATATACCTGGTAGGTCATGATCAGGGCAGCAAAGAGGGTGCCGCAAAGGAAGCGGCCAAGGGTCCCGCGACAGTCACGGCTACAGCTACCACAACCGTTAGTGCCACAGTGGCGGTCACCGGCAGCGAGAATCCCTCGCCCGACGCTGGAGGTGACAGCAATGGCGCAACATCACTATTTGATCTTGCCCCCCTGCGCGACCAGACTGACTATGAAACAACCGAGGCTAAAGTAAATACGCGACAGTACGATCGAGTGCTGCTGGGAGGAGTTCACTGCCAGGGTCAATCGGTAACCTATCAATTAGATCGCAAGTTCAAGAAATTTACGGCTACAGTCGGCCTGACGGATGACTCTTTGCGCATTCCGGTGCGATTCGATGTCTATGTAGATGGTAAGCGCGCAGGGGCCGGAACAACTGTTAATGTCGGACAAATAAAGCCCGTAGAGATTGCCGTGTCGGGTGCTTTTCGCATGCAGCTCTGGGTAGAGGATGCCAAGGACGAATATTGTCCAGCATTTGAAGAGAGTCAGCTATGGGCGGCATGGATAAAACCAACACTTCGTCCTTAAATGTCGCCGTTCACGTTACGACGCCCCCATGATTCCCATAGCCCAAGGCTGAAATTCATGAGGCCTGGCTTACTGTTAGGTGAACATGATCCACCTCCGACTCAAGGGGAACGGGATTGTGGAAGATTATCTGCAGGTCATGGCGACTGTGCCGAGCGCTGACGAGGGCGCTGCCTTGGCGAGAAGCATCACCATGCATCGTCTGGCCGCCCTCACCACGGGAGTCCGCACCGAGGAGGCACGGGCGCTGCGCTGGGATCACGTCGTCGCCTGGGATACCGAGTCTCAAGACCTGGCATCCGGTGACGGAGGTGGGGTTCAACCACAGGAAGTTCGCCATCTACGTATGGCGTGCCGATCGAGATGGAGGTGACACCAAGACCCGCAAGTCACGCCGCACGCTCGAACTGCCCAAGCTCGCGGCGTAGGCGCTCCGGCAACACCACACCCGCCAAGCCGTGCCGTCACGGAAGCGGTCTACCGGCACCAGCTCAGACCAGTGATCACCAAAGGTGCCCACACGATGAACACCATCTTCGGCGACAGCCAACGCGGGTAGAGAGTCCGACTGAGATGGCTCCCCGATTGGCTCCCATCGACTTCCAGAGATGAGAAAAGGGCCCCCGGATTACTCCGAAGACCCTTTTCACCTGCATTTTCCTGGTGGAGATGAGGGGATTCGAACCCCTGGTCCCTTCGATGCGAATGGAGGTGCCGCCGAACGTGGTGTCGGCAGGGGCGGAAACTCGGATGACGTGTCCGCCCGGTCAGCGATCACGATAGGGGTCATGCTGGTCGATCACTTTCCGCCGGCCGGGCTGCGGCTGACCACGCCGCGGCTCGAGCTGCGGCTGCCATCCCCCGAGGAGCTGGCCGAGCTGGCCGGGCTGGCCGCCGACGGCGTCCATGACCCCGACGCCTCGCCGTTCCTCGTACGGTGGACCAACGCGCCGCCCGCCAAGGCCGCCCGCAGCGTGGTCCACTACCACTGGCGGCAGCTCGGCGCGTGGACGCCGCAGGAGTGGTCGCTCGACCTCACCGTGTTCCGGGACGGCGTGGTGGCCGGGCAGCAGAGCCTCTCCGCCCGGGACCTGGGCATCACGCGTCAGGTACGCACCACCTCCTGGCTCGGGCGCCGCCACCAGGGGCAGGGGATCGGCACTGAGATGCGGGCGGCCGTACTCCATCTCGCCTTCGCCGGTCTGGACGCCGAGGTGGCGCTGTCAGGCGCGCTCGAGCACAACGTCGCCTCCCTGGCCGTCTCCCGCAAGCTCGGCTACGAGCCCGACGGCCACTGGCGGCACGCGCTGGACGGGAAGATGGTCGTGGAGCACCGGTTGCGCCTGACCAGGGACGTGTGGGAGCGGCACCGCACCGTTCCCGTCCAGATCGACGGGCTTGAGCCCTGCCTGCCCCTGATGGGCCTCGACGTGCCGTCGAGCCGCTGAGTCCGTCATCGATCGCGTGCGCTGTGCCGCATGAAACCGACGGTCTGCGTGACCAGAACGAGCAGGCGACTGGCGGTCAACGCGATCCACAGGCCCGCCAGGCCCCAGGCCGTCGTCACCGGTGTCATGGCCAGAGCGAGCAGGCCGTTCCCCACAATGGCCGAGCCCAAGGTCCAGGTCGAGCGCTTGAGACCCGTCAGGCCGGTGGCCATCACGATCCCGCAGCTGTCGGCCAGGGTGTATGCCGCCAGCAGCGGTAACAGGGGCAGGGTCAGGGCGAGCACCCGGGCGTCGGAGGTGAACAGGCCCAACACCGGCTCGCCGAGCGAGAGGACGATGAGCGCGCCGGCGAGCACGCCGATGGCGGCGACCGTCATGGCCGCCCGGTTGACGCGGCGGGCCTCACCAGGGGAGGTCGCTCTGGCGATCTCCGGCGTCGCGGCCTGCCCGATGGCGAAGGCGATCAGGCCGAGGGGGCCCCGCCAGCGACGTGAGGATCGCGTGGGCGGCAGCGCCCTGTACCCCTGTCCGCGCGGCGGCGTAGGCCGCGCCACCCTTGACCTCCTCCCCCTCGTGAACGAGGGGATTCCAACCGTCGCCGGTTGGCCTTCCTGCTTCACCGCCGGTCGCCCGCCCGAGAGGACTCTCGTGAGGTCTTACACCAGCTCCACAGGCGTTTCAGCTCTCCGCCAGCCCGGCGG
>NZ_JBIUCF010000120.1:0-5771 GCF_044593615.1 Nonomuraea sp. NPDC051941 | reverse complement strand
GCTGCGGTAATGCAGCGGCCTCCGGTCGATGTCTCGGTTTGATCACAGTGTTGGATCACAACCAGGGGTGCCGGTAACGCCCATGTCACCAGCCCAAACCGGCGATCTTTGCCGAGATTCCCAGCCTCGGCACCGTGGGGTCCCGCGATGGCCGTGTACTCGCGGTGGAAGCTGGTCGCCGAGCGGGCTCGGCGTGGGACTTCGTCGACCGGTCGGGCGGCGGGATGGAACTGGCCGTGATCAACCCCGTCGGCGTCTTCGGCCCGGCGCTCGGCCCGGACTGCTCGGTCTACGTCGAGGTGGTGGAACGACTGCTGAACGGAAAGCTGCCTGCCATTCCACGCGTGACCTTCGGGGTGGTCGACGTGCGCGACGTCGCGGACCTGCACGTGCGCGCGGTGGTCGAGCCGGGTGCTGCGGGCGAGCGGTTCCTGGCCGCCGCCGGGGTGATGTCGCTGCCGGAGATCGCGAACCTGCTGCGGGTACGGCTCGGCCCGGCGGCCCGCCGAGTGCCGACCCGGACGGCATCGGACTGGGCGATCCGCCTCGGCGCGCTGGTGAGCCCTCGCTTCGCGACGGTCGTTCCGGACCTGGGCGTGGCACGCCAGGCGTCGAGCGCGAAAACGCGTGAGGTTCTGGGCTGGCGGCCCCGGCCGATCGAGGAGACGATCCTGGACACCGCGGCCGGCTTGGCCGGCCTGGGCCTGCTCCGCAACACAACGCGAATAGCCGACGCGTAGCCGACCCCATCTCGCCGCATCGCGATCAACATCCTGCCGGATTCTGGTCGAGATCGGCCAGGAACCTCTCGGCGCGGCGGGCGAAGAGGTGGGCCCCGCGTTCGCCGGATCGGGCGCGGGCTTCGTCGGCGGCGGCTCGCACGACGTCGACGGGTTCGCCGCGGGCGTGCAGCAGGCGGGCGCGCAGCAACAGGAGAAGTCCTTCGGCATAGCGTTGGCCGTGGGCCTTGACGGCCTGGTCGGCCCGGTCGAGGGCGGTCGCGGCCTTGTCGGGCATCTCGGCTGCCAGCCACATCTCGGCGATCAGTCCGTACCAGTAGGCGAGGCCCCATCTCGGCGGGTCGAGCAGGGTCGCGGCCAGGAGATGTTCGGCCTTGGCCGCGGTGCCGGCCGGGTCGTCGCCGGTGAGGGCACGGGCCCAGTACCAGTCCAGCCGTATGTAGGCTTCCTGCGCGACGCCGGGACGGTCGGCGCTGGCCGCGACCCACCGCTCGGTCGCGTGCATCGTCCAGGTCGTGTCACCGGCCATCGTGGCGGCCATGGTTTGGTAGCGGGTCCAGCCCGACATCTCAAAGGGGTCTCCCTCGGCCTGGTACACCGTGCCGAGCAGGGACCGCCCCGTCTCGACATCGCCATGCAGCGTGGTGATCACGGCCAGATAACCGACCCACTCATCCTGGATCCGCCAACGTCCGAGGTCGTCGCGGCGTCGAACCGGGACACCCCCGACCCGGCAGGCAAGGTGGTACATGCTTTCCTGAGCCGGCCCCGGGTGCGGGTCGGCCGAGTTCGCGAGCAGCGAGGCAATGCCGTCCGCAGTGGTACGGCCTACCCAGCTGAAACACTGATACGCCGCGCCGATGTCGCCGATGTCCCAGTGGTACAGGCCCCAGGCCTGTCGGCCGTACGCCTGGATGATCGGGTTCGCGGACGCCTGGCCTTGCTCATGCAGCCGGCGAGCCCACACCCCACGGTCTTTCTCGGTGGAGACGTAGGCCCCGGTCATCCGAACGAAGAGAAACTCGGCCTCGGCCGTCTCGCGGCCGAGTCTGCGGGCAAGATATGCGCCCCGTTCCAGCAGATCGAACGTCGAGCCGCCCATTCCCGGGGGCTCGACGGCGAGGAGGTTGAGCAGCGACAGGACGGACAGTTCCAGCTCCAGCAGCCCTGCCGTCCGGGCGATCTGGACGGCCGATTCCAGGTTCCGATGGGCGGCCGCGAACGCGAGCTTGGTCGCCGCGCGGCGACCAGCGCGCGCCAGTGCCTCCGCGGTGCGAACCGGGTCGGCCAAGGGGCCGGCGCCCCGCAGGTGGTAGGCGAGGCGTTCGGCGACGGACTCGTCGTCCGCATGGATGTGTTCGAGGGCGTCGGCGACGCGCAGATGCAGCTGGACGGCCTGCCGCCGCGCAATGGTCTCGGTGACCGACTCGCGGACCAGGTCGTGCGCGAAGCGCCACGAGAACGGGTCTTCCGGCTTGGTCTCCAGGAGACCGAGTGCTTGCAGCGGTTCGAGGCGTTCGAGGCAGTCCGCGACATCGACGCCGATCGCGCGGGCGAGCAGGTCGAGGTCCACGTCGCGGCCGATGACCGCGGCGATGCGCAGCAGGCCGTGAGCGCTGTCGTCGAGACCGGACATCCGATCGCGGACGACGTCTCGCACGGTGGCCGGCACCCCGGCCCGTACTGACGCGCCGCCGTCGCCGAGCGAGCCGCCGTCGCTGAGCAGCCGGGACAGCTCCTGGACGAAGAACGGATTGCCGGCGGTGCGGGCATGGATGCCGCGGGCGACTTCGGCACCGGGATCGTGGCCGGTCTCGCGGCGGATGAGCTCGGTCACGTCGGTCAAGCCGAGCGGGCCGAGCCGGATCCTGCGGTGGCCGGGCAGCCGGCTGGCCGCGGCCAGGACCCGCGACAGATCAGAGCCGGGTACGGGTGCGCGATCGCGTAGCGCACCGATGATCACCGTGCCGGCGGGTAGCCGGGCCGTCAGGTGGCCGAACAGCTGGAGCGAGGCGGCGTCGGCCCATTGGAGGTCATCGACGATCAGCAGCGTGGGCCGTTGCGCCGAGGCCTGCCCAACGGCGGTGACGACCTGCTCGAACAGGCGAAACTGGGCACCGGTGTCGGGAATGGCCGGCGCGGCGGCGTAGTCGTCTCGCGATTCCAGGAGACTGCCGAGCTCACTGGCGAGCCACTTCTCCCGCAGCGGCGCGGGCAGGCTGTCCAGAATCGGGCGGAGCGTCTGTTCCCAGGGCCACATCGACGGTGTTCCGTCGCCTTCCAGGCACGAACCCCAGACGACCAGCGCGCCACGCCGGCTCGCTTCGGTGGCGATCTCTTGTACCAGGCGGGTCTTGCCTACGCCCGGCTCGCCTTCGACGATACGGAGCGCTGGGCGGCCGGTGAACGCCATCTCGACGGATTGCCGCAGTAGGGCGAGTTCCTCGGCCCGGCCGACCAGCCCGGCTGCCGTTCGCGCCGACGCGCCGTCATCCCCACCGTCCGTACGCGCCACGAGCGGCGACGCCGAGGGCTGCGACAGCACTCGCAGGTGTGCGGCCTGCAGCTCCGGGCCAGGATCGATACCGAGCTCGTCGGCAAGGCGGGCGCGGACCTCGCGGAACACCGACAGTGCCTCCGCCTGGCGTCCCGCCGCCCCGAGGATGGAGATGAGGCCGGCCTGTACGGGTTCGTGGAACGGCGCCATCGATGCGGCCAGCTGCAACGCCGGCAGCACCCCCGCCGGTCGGCCCAGCGACACCGCCAGTTCGGCCGCTTCGGTGCACGCGGCGTGAAACTCGTCGTCGAGGGCGGCGAAGGTCGGCAGCGCGTTCGATCGGTGCGTGAACCCGTCGCCCGCACGGCCCCGCCAGAGACCAAGCGCTTCGACATAGCGATCGAGCGCCGTTTCCAGGCGTTGCCGTGCCAGGGCCGCCTTGGCGGTCTCGACGAGTTCCCGGAAGGTGCGGAGGTCCAGGGTGCCGGGGGCGGCGGTGAACTGGTAGGAGCCGCTGCGGTGGTGCAGGTATGAGCCGGATTTACGGGCGGGGGTCGCGGGTTCGAGCAGTCGCCGCAATGCGCCGACGTATTTTTGGATGACGTTGAGCGCGCTGTTGGGGACCTCGTGGTCCCAGACCAGGTCGATCAGCTCACTCGTGCTGACCGGCCTGCCCACCCGGGCCAGAAGCAGGGCCAGCAGATAAGCCTGTTGCCGGGGGCCGGCATCCAGTTCGACACCATCGCGCCACACCCGCAACGGGCCCAGGATCTGAAGGCGTAAGAGAGCGCCACCGGCCGGCTGATCGTCGACGCCTGGCCGGACGGGATGAACGGGCAGAGCCACCTCGGCTCCCGGGTGAGTCGACAGATTGCCAGCCAGCAAACCGTCCAAATCATACCGCAGCAGTGCGAAATCTACCGGAGCCCGAGAAGGTCAGGGCGGTCACCGTCAATCGACGTGTTCGGGGGTCAGAGAGATTTGGAACGGAATCCGGCGTTGACGGGGTTCTCCCAAGGTCAGTCGCACCCTGCCATTGCGGTCTTCAGGACGTGGTAACGCCGGATTCCGTTCCATCGCAGCAGTCGGCGGGCACCCGGTGTACCCGGTCTGCCGCCGCGCGGCCGAGGCGATCCGCCTGCGATAGCTCCCGCGTTCGGCCGTTCCCCAGGCGTTGACGGGCCGGGCCCGTCAGATTGCGGTCTGCTGGTCGTGGTCGCGCAGCATGCGCAGGACGGTCGCGGCCGAGGGATGACGGCCCTTCTTCGCGCCGCTGGTGATGACGAGCCGCCCAGCGATGTCGCGCAGGCTGAAATCCTGGGCGCGCAGGTGCAGGGCCATGGACAGCATGTTCTCGTCGGTGACGGTGGCGCCGCCGATGGCCTTGCCGCGGGCGCGGGCGGACTCGTGGCCTTCCAGGGTGCGGTCGCGGATGTACTCGCGTTCCATCCCAGACAGGGCGGCCAGCACGGTGAACACCACGCCGGAAGGATCGTGGGAGCCCTGCAGCTCGCCGGAGAGGAACTCCAGGCCGATGCCGGCGGCGCGCAGCTGCTCGGCCAGGGCGGCCAGGTCGAGGCCGCGGCCGAGGCGCTTGTGCTCGTGCACCACGAGGGTGACCGCGACGCCCGCCGCGCGCAGTTCCCGGGCCAGGGTGACGGCCTTGTCGAGTTCGGGGCGGGTGGTGGCGCGGGTGGAGATCTTCTCTGCGAAGACGCGGGTGACACCGGCAGCCTTGAGCGCGTCGAGCTGGGTGTCCAGGGACTGACGGATGGTAGAGGCGCGGGCGTAGCCGATCCGCGCGTGCCCGGCCGACTCGGCGTCTGCCGCAGCCGGACGGGGCAGCTCGATCCAGGCCGTACCCGGCTTGCGGATGGCCGGGGTGGGGACGTTGAGCACTTTAGCCAGGGATGGCACGAGCCGGAACCGGGCGGTGTGGTACTGGGCAGCCACTTTGCCCCGGCCGGTCCGGCAGGGAGAGCCGGCGGGGGCGGCACAGGAGGACATCGGGCAGTCGAAGGCTTCCACGCGGGAAAAGGCGTCGTCGCTCACGCCGCGATCGTTTCATGGATGTGTTTCAAAGCTCCAGGGATTTGAAACGACTCATGGAACAGAATTGAGGCAGAGACGCCCTGGACGGCCGGATGCCGGGCGGCTGTTTCATAGGTGAGGGCTCATGAACACGCTGGCCGTGTCCTGGCGAGGCCGCGTTGCGGCGCTGGTGCACGCCGACGACCGCGCAGTCGGTGAGCGCGGCCGAAGGCGCTGTTGGACGCCCGGGATCAGGCGAAGGTGAGCGGCCCGCCGGCCAGGTACGCCGCCAGCGGACCGGTCAGCCGCCGTCGGCGTGAAATACCGGATCAACTCATCCGCGCTGATCTCCGGGAACGAGCGCAGCTGGGCCAACTGCTCCTCGGAGAACGTCTTCTCTGACAACGCACCACTTCACGTGCCGTACCGGACAAAACCGGAACGAACGTAGCGGCAGTGATCATCGGCCCGCCACAGAAGGTCAACTCCACCGTTACCGCAGG
>NZ_JBIUCF010000119.1:0-6720 GCF_044593615.1 Nonomuraea sp. NPDC051941 | reverse complement strand
CCGCCCGCAGCCTGTGACCCGCAGCCTCCCAAGGAGAGGCAGACCAAGCCCACCGACGACGAACAGCCCCGGTCCATCCACGCGGACCGGGGCCGCTCCAGGCCCCCAGCCGGATCGCCGTGGGTCCGGCCGTGGTTGAGCCTGCTGAGCGGAGCGCCGTGCCCACGCCGGAACTCCGGCGACCAGGTCACGGGAACACATCGAGGCCTTGCTCTCTACTGGCGCGTTCGGCGGTTCTCCGCACCTGTCGGGGCCTCCGGCCGGTGACGGGGGTCGGGGATGGAGCCGGTGGGGTTGGCGTGCGCGAGGATAGCGCTGGTCAAGGCCTCCGCGAGTTCGGAGGGGGCGCGCGGGTTGGTCAGCAGGACGAGGTCGAGTTCGCCCAGTTCGGGTAGTCCGGCGCTCTTGGGAAGCTCGACCAGATCGGCGGGCAGCAGGCTGCGGGCGAAGATCGCAACGCCGAGGCCGGCGCGGGTGGCGGCCAGCACGGCGTTGACCCCGCGCGCCGTACAGACCACACGGTGTTTGACGCCTGCCTGCTCCAACGCCTGCACCGCCAACGCCCGGCTGGGGCTGGGCGCCTGATACACGATCAGCGGCACCCGCTGTCCCTCGTCCCACCGTAGGCCGCTGCCCTCGACGGCAGCCCATACGAGCCGGTCCCGGCGCACCAGCCGGCCCCGTCCCTCTCCGGCGGTGGTCTGGAGGAAGGCGACGTCGACGTGGCCGGATTCGACTCGGCGTTGCAGTTGCACGCCCTGCTGGGCCACGGTCAGGTCCAGAGTGACGCCGGGGTTGAGGTGCCGGAAGTCCCGCAGAATCCGCGGCAGTTGGCTCAGCGCGAGATTGTCGGTCACTCCGAATCGCAACCGGCCCCGCACTCCGCCGCCGTTGAAATAGTCCGCCGCCTGAGCGTGTGCGGTGAGAATCGAGCGGGCGAAGCCGACCATCGCCTCTCCGTCGACGGTCAACGTCACGCTGCGAGTGTCCCGGACCAGCAACGGCCGACCGACCGCTTGTTCAAGCTTGCGTATGTGCTGACTCACTGTGGGCTGACCGAGGCCCAGCGCCGCCGCAGCCCGGCTGAAGCTCAATGACTGCGCCACTACCAGGAAAGTCCGCACCTGCTCGGGAGGAAACATACGACCCGACGCTAGGCCGACTCATCATGATTCGCAATAAGACTTATTTGATCAATTCCCTTTCGTGAATTCATCTCGGTGCCCAACGATGGAGACACAGCCCCGTTACCGAAGGAGGAGTTCCGTCGTGACCAGGGCGGCCGCCAGGCCAGAGCCCCCCAGCCCCCGGCCGAAACCACCTATCCCGCGACGTACCAGGCTTGCCGCGTTGCGTTCCCGGAACTTCCGACTCCTGCTGCTCGGCCAGACAGTGGCGACCACCGGGATGTGGGCGCAGCGCATCGCCCAGGACTGGCTGGTGCTCAGCCTCACCGGAGATGCCACCGCCGTCGGAATCACCACTGCTCTGCAACTGGCTCCCATGCTGGTCTTCGGCCTGGCCGGTGGGTGGATCGCCGACCACTACCCGAAGCGCCGGGTGTTGCAGGCCACCCAGGCCGCGACCGGCGCCCTGGCCGCGATCCTCGCCGTGCTCACCCTCACCGGCCACGTCACCGCCTGGCACATCCAGCTCCTGGCGGCAGTGCTCGGCATCATCGCGGCGATCGACCAGCCTGCTCGGCTGGCGTTCGTCACCGACCTGGTCGAACGCGATCACCTGCACAGCGCCATCAGTCTCAACTCCTCGACGTACCAACTCGGCGCCCTCACCGGCCCGGCAGTGTCCGGCGCACTGATCAGCGCCGTCGGTCCCGGCTGGGCTTTTGCTCTCAACGCCGTCTCCTACGCTGTCCCGCTCATCGCTTTCGCCCGCATCGACCCGGACCGGCTCCCGCACCCGCGCCCCGCGGCGCGCGCCGCCGCACTCGTTCCAGGTGGGATGCGCGGACTGGTACGGCGACCGGAGATCTGGCGGCCCATCGCGCTGGCCGGCGCGTTCAGCATGTTCACCAGCAGCCTGCCGGTCACACTGTCCTCCTACGCCCGCACCCTCGACATCGGACCCTCCGGCTACGCGACGCTCACCTTCGTCGTCGCGCTCGGCTCCATGCTCGGCGCGCTGATCGCCGCCGGCCGAACCCGCACCACCATGAACGGACTGACCTGGACCGGGTGCGCGGTGGCCGCCACGTATTTACTCGCCGCCGCCATGCCGACACCGTGGAGCCTCGCGTGCGCCCTCGCCGGGATCGGCATGGCTACGACGCTGTTGTTCACCGCGGTCAACGCCACCGTGCAAGTCGCTGCCGGAACCGAGCTTCGCGGCAGGGCGATAGGTGTCTACCTTCTCGTGTTCTTTGGCTGCGGCGCCCTCGGCGGGCCCCTGATCGGCGCCATCAACCAGCACCTCGGGCCTCGAATCGGTCTGGCGCTCGCCGGTGCGGTTCCCGCCGCGGCCCTTCTCCTGCTGTCCCTCTCGTACTTCGTATGCCGCCCCGCCGCGGTGCCACCGTCCGACGCATCCCGGCGCCCGTCCGGCACCGGCCGGGAATCCACACCGCACACCCGATCGCAACTTCCCTGACCCACCGGCAGCCGCGGGCTCCGGGGCCTCGACTCGCCTGCCGCTGTGGCGCATCACCGGTGCTGCCCTGCCGGGCTCGTGCCGTTGCCTGGCCGGGTGGCTGGAGGCTGAGGCCGGTCGGCCAGGCCCCTGGCTGGACCGGCGATGACGGAGTCAGCTGCCGTATCAGCGTAACCCTTGACCTTGATGGAAAGATCGGTTTGACTGAAAAGTCAAACCGATCTTGTTTGCCCTTGGGGGAACAATGCATCGACGCGTAACCCGCGCGTTGGCGACCATGACATTGGCGGCGGCAGTCGTAGCCGGCCTGGCCGACGTCGCCGTGGCGGATCAACGGACCTTCGTCGGCTACGGTTATCTCCCCTCGGATGCCCATGCCAGCGCGGTGGCCGCCATGCAGGCGTACAGCAGCAGCTGTCAAGAGATCAGCACGAGCTATTCTCCGGCCGGTTCCGAACATTATTGGAAGGCCACTCTCACCGCTTCGTGTTAAGAGAGCGGTCGGGATGCCTACCAGGTGACGCGTACGGCGAGCGGGCCGATGTCGACGCTGTCGGTGGTCCATTCCACGCTCTCGAGCGGCTCGGCCGGCCGTACCCCGGGAAGGTGACGTGACAACGCCGACAGGGCCGCGCCGATCTCGGCGCGAGCGAGGACGGCGCCCAGGCAGTAGTGCGGGCCGTGGCCGAAGACCAGGGGAGGGGAGGAGCGGCGGCCCGGAAGGAAGCGGTCGGGGTCGGTGAAGTGGGCCGGGTCGCGGTGGGCGGCTTCCAGGCGGACCAGGATGAGGTCGCCGGACTTGATGGCGATGCCGTCCAGCTCCAGGTCCTGATGGGCGTAGCGGGGGAACGGCTCGCCGGTGCGGCCCGACTGCATGCGGAGAGCCTCGTCGACCACGGCGGGGGTGAGGTCGGGCAGGCGGCCTTCGATGATCACGCGCATGGCGGCGACGCCGATGGCATTGCTCACCGACAGGTAGCCGCCGGTGACGATGGTGGTGATCATCGCGGCGAGCTCGTCGTCGGTGAGCGGCTCGGTGACCAGGCGGCTGAGCAGGTCCTCTCCCGGTTCCGCCCGCTTTGCGGCGACCAGGGTGGCGGCGTGGGCGCCGAAGTCCTGCCAGGCCTGCGCCGCGGCGGCGATCTGGTCCTGCTCGCCGAACAGGAAGTCCGCCCTGCTGACCGCGTCGGACAGCTTGCGGAACAGGGGACGCCTCTCCGGTGGTACGCCGAGACGCCGACGTGCTGCTGGTGGACCTGGTGGAGGGCCGTACGATGCCGCTCGCCCGCACCCGCGTCGACCTCCCGTGACCCCACCTCGCCGTCACCGGGCGGGCGAGAGTCTCATCCTGATGGATGAGGTTCTCTGGCGTCCGCTCCTGCAGGCGGCTCGTCCTGGAGGACGAGGTGGCCGGGGGATCGCGTCCCTAGATTCGTGACGTGTCGAAGAGAGCTGTGGTCGCCCGAGCGTTGCGCAGGGCCGCCGCCTGGTGCGCGGCGGTGGTCGTGCTGGCGGCCGTCACCGGGTTCTGCTACGAGTCGGTGGCCCGGCAGGGGGACCCGCCCGTGCTTGGGCGGCTGGTGGACGTGGGCGGCCACCGGCTGCACGTCCACTGCACGGGCTCGGGAACGCCGACCGTCGTCCTGGAGGCCGGCCTGGCGGAATCGAGTGCGAGCTGGGACGTGATCCAGCGCGGACTACCCGGCCGCGTGTGCGCGTACGACCGCGCGGGATACGCCTGGAGCGAGGACGGCCCTGCCCCTCGGACGGCGGACCGCGCCGCGGCGGAACTGCGCGCGCTGCTCGCCGCGGCGGGTGAGGCGGGGCCGTACGTCCTGGTCGGACACTCCTACGGCGGCACGATCGTGCGACTCTTCGCGCGCCACTGGCCCGCGCTGACCGCCGGGCTCGTGCTGATCGACGTCACGGACGAGAACGCCACCGAAGCCCTCCAGATCTCCCGCCCGCTCCTCGCCGCGCAGTTCACCGTCAACCAGGCCCTGGCGCGCGTCGGCGTGCTGCGGCTGTTCGGCGACGCGCTGGTGCCCGCCGAGGCCACCGCGGCGGCGCGTGCGAGCGCTCCCGTCGTCTACGGCGCGGGCAGCATGGGCGCCGCCCGGGCCGAGGCCTGGGCCGCGGCGGACAGCGCCGCCCAGGTCCGCGCGACGGTACGACCAGGCGCCTGGCGCGACCTGCCCGTCGTGGTCGTCATCCCCGCGGGGCAGCCCGCGACGGCGGCCGATCAGGCCGGACGTCTCGCCGCACTGTCCAGCCGCGGCCGTGTCGTCGTGGCGGGCACCACAGACCACTACGTGCAGCACGCCCAGCCCGACCTGGTGATCGAGGCGATCAGATCGGTCCGGTGACCACGGGCTGCCGTAACCCGGTGTCCGGCCGGCCAGGTCCAAGGTCACCGTGTTCGTCGCACGGCGGGTGGCCGTTTCGCCGGATGATCGAGCAGCACGGTCTCGGCTATGGTCGCCCGCATTCCAGGCCGTCCGGCTGGCGATCGTGCTGCCCGCCTGCCGTCGCCGTCATCGGGGTGCGGGCGCGGGGACGTAGCACGGCATGGGCCAGCACGCCCAGCGCGCCCGCGACCAGCACGGACAGCGCGGCCAGTGTCGCGGACCGCCAGTCGCCGCCGGCCAGCGTGCCGAAGAAGACGGTGCCGGTGATCGTGCAGCCGAGCACGCCCCCGGTCTCCTGAACGGTTCCGAGCACCCCGGCCGTGGCTCCCGCCCGCTCGGGGCGTACGGCCGACAGCACCGAGGAGAGCAGCGGCGACATGATCAGTCCCATCCCGGCTCCGACCACGAGGAGGGCCATGGCCACCTGGTACGGCTGCGCCGCGCGTGCCACGACGTCGTACAGGAGGCACAGCCCGAGCAGCAGTACGGGTGCACCGAAGCGTCCAGGTCGGAGGGAGGCGGCGAAGAAGCCCGCGTTGAGCGCGGTGCACACGGCTCCGGCGGCGAGCGGGTCGAGGCCGAGGCCGTCCTGCAGGTAGAGGGCGAGCACGAACGACAGCCCGGCCGAGGTGCCGAACAGCAGCGCCACGGCGACCAGGCCCCAGGCGAACACCCGGTCCGCGAACACGTCGAGGTCGAGCAGCGGGATCCGCCCCGAGCCCGCCAGCCGCCGCTGACGGCGCACGAACGCGGCCAGGATCGGGCCGGAGGCGGCCAGGCACCACCAGGCCCACGGCGGCCAGCCCTGTTCGCGGCCCTCGATCAGGGGCAGCACGATCGCCACCTGCCCGGCGGTCACGAGCCCGGCCCCGCCCAGGTCGAGCCCGGCTCGGGGCGTGTGGGGCGCGGCTCGCGGGGGCGGCGACGGCAGGGGCCGGGGGAGCAGCCGTCCCGTCATGGCCAGCGCCGCGGCGCCGAGGGGTACGTTCACCAGGAAGCAGGCCCGCCAGCCCAGCCCCAGTGGATCGCCGGCCACCAGCACGCCGCCGATCACCTGGCCGCTGACCCCGGCCAGGCCGACGGCCGTGCCGTACCAGCGGAAGGCCGTGGCCCGGTCGGCGCCCCGGTAGAGATCCCCGAGCAGCGTGAGGACCTGCGGCGCGAGCAGCGCCGCGGCCACGCCCTGCGCGACCCTGGCGGCCACCAGCCAGGCCGCGTCTCCCGCGAGCCCGCACCCCGCCGACGCCAGCGTGAACAGCGCCAGCCCGGCGCGGAACATCCGCCGGTGCCCGTACAGGTCGCCGAGCCGCCCGGAGGTGATCAGCCCGGCAGCGTACGCCAGCCCGTACCCGGCGACCACGAACTGCACCGCGGCGTCACCGGCCCGCAGGTCGGCGCGGATGGACGGGACGGCCAGGTTCGCGACGAAGAAGTCCAGCGTGGTCACGAACACCGCGACCAGCAGCACGGGCAGTGCCGCCCAGCGGCGGGTAGTCATGAAGGGCTCCAGGGGACCGGGGGAGGGACGTCGGCAAGAACACCGCGGTGCGGCGATCGGTTGACCCTCACCCTGGGTCGGCGGAGTTATGGATTCCTTCGGACCGGCTACGGGTTTGCGTTCGAGCGCGCTCGAAGCCGTAGCGTCGCCGGCATGACGACAAAGACCTGGATCATCACCGGCGCGTCCCGCGGTTTCGGACGCGCG
>NZ_JBIUCF010000118.1:0-6893 GCF_044593615.1 Nonomuraea sp. NPDC051941 | reverse complement strand
GCCGGACATTGACCGGGGAATCCACCCAAACCTGGCGCGTCAAATCCACCTAGAACGGACATCCAGCTCAAGATCTAGATCAGATGCCCTCTTAGAAGTCCTAACAAAGTGAATCTTGACCGGCCGTGCATCCATGCTTCGATGGCCATCGAGATGTCTGGAGCCTAGGTTGCGTTCCGGAGCCGTTGTCGGTCTCCGCCGGGTTGGGGTCGGTGAGTGTGCCCTGTCCGGTCGTGTAACGCACTGAGCTGGAGACTGAGAATGTCCGGTGAGATTCCGACCACTGATAATCGCGAACCGGCGCTGGTCGTGACGTCGATGATCGACCACGTACTCGATCTGGCGGCGACCTGGACAGCGTGGGACGGTCGCCCGGTGCGCGCCGATGAGCGGGTCTACACCCCACACAAGGCGATCCGCCGAGTCACCGATCATCTCATCGATCACCTCGCCGAGGTGGAAGCACGGCTGGCTGGCAACCCCACGATCCCTGATCGCTGGCATGCGTCGGCGAGCACAACTCCTGCCGATCTGGCGCCGTTCACCGACCAAGACCTGGACGAGGCCAGGAGCCGGCTCACCCGGCTCAGCCAGATCTGGGCTGGCCGCCTGACCGCGCTCACTCCAGATCAACTCGACCGGTCGCCCGGTGAGGGCTGGACATTCCGGCAGATCGCCTTCCACCTGGCCGACTCGGCCTACTACGCCGACGCCGTTGGGGACCTCTCGGCGGTTGGATCCGATCACTGACCTCTTATCAGCCCTCTCGTGAGCCGTCGCCAGCAGATGATTGCGGCGGCCAGCGTCATGAACGCCTCGTGGATGTCGTCGCGGACCTCCCAGCGGACGCGCAGACGGCGGAACCAGTGCAGCAGCGCGAGCGTGCGTTCCACCACCCAGCGGTGAACGCCCAGGCCCGAGCCGTGCGGGGTTCCACGGCGGGCGATGACGGGTTTGATGCTGGTGCGCCAGACCAGGCGACGGTACTTGTCGTGGTCGTACCCGCGGTCGGCGTACAGACAGTCGGGCCGCTTGCGAGGGCGGCCGCGGCGGCCCCGCACCGGCGGGATCGCCTTGATCAGCGGCAGAAGCTGAGTGACATCCTTGCGGTTACCGCCGGTCAACGACACGGCGAGGGGGATCCCATTGCCTTCGGTGATGACGTGGTGTTTCGAGCCCGGCTTGGCGCGGTCAACCGGGCTCGGCCCAGTTTTGGGCCTCGTCGCGCGAAGGGTGCGGACCGCTTGGAGCCATCTCAACGACCGCGACATCGAGTTCGTCCTGAGGATGTTCGCGCCGACGTTCACACACCGCTTCGTCGGCCAGAACGCCATGGGCGGAGTACGCGACAACATCGATTCCCAACGCCGGTGGTTCGAGCGGCTGTTTCGGCTGCTCACCGATATCCGGTTCACCGTTGATGATGTGCTTGTCAAGGGGTGGCCCTGGCGTACTCGGGTCGTGGCGCTCCTGCGGACCAGCGGTTCGGTCGCCGGCCACCCCTTCAACAATGAGTTCGCCCAGACGATTGAGCTGCGCTGGGGTCAGATCACACGTGTCAACGTGGTCGAGGACACCGAGAAGATGGCGACGATACTAGGCCATCTCATCGAGTGCGGCGTCGAAGAGGCCAGCGCTCCCCAGATCACAGACCGTCCGGACCCACGGGATCTCGACAACCACTTGCCGAACCCTCGCTGAGCCCCGTCGCTCGGGAGAAGACCGCCAGATAGGCGTGCGCTCTGGTGGTCTTGGGCTGTCTACGCTCTGTGATCAGGCGGGGGTTCTGTCAGGCTGCGCGTGCGACGGTTACAGATTCTCTGATTCGGCTGGCGCGTCCCGGGGATGCGCCAGCGTGGCTGGAATTGCAGCTGGCTGGACGCCGAGACATCACTCCAGGACGACGGAGCCCTGCGACTGAACGTCTCTGCCGTACTACCGCATCGAGTCGACGCGCAGGTCAAGCACCCTGCAACGACTTTTGAAGCAGTACAGGGCGAAGAGCCCGGCCGGTGACGGGTCGGCAGCGGTGCGCGTAGGAGGCGACCCGCTCGGTCACGAAGTCCCCGGCCCAGAGCAGCGCCTCGCCGACGAGCTGGTCCTTACCGCCGGGAAAGTAGTGCTGGAATGACCCCTGCGGCGCGCCCGCGTACTCGATCACGTCACGGATGCCGGTCCCTGTCACCCCCGCGTCCGCAGCAGCTGGCGGAGGCCGCCAGCAGCATGGCGCCGAGCAGGGCGGGCCTTTTCAAGGTTCCGCTGAACAAACGTGCTTCCTTCCAGGGGATGAATCGTCGTGCCCGAGGTGCGCAGGTGATCAGGAAGTGGCAGGTTTGAAGGTGCTGTCGGCTCGGAAGGCGGGGGTGTCCTGGTCCTTGTCGAGCCACAGCTGGTGGTGGCGGTGGCGGATGAATCGGCCGGGATAGTTGAGCGACTCCAGCCGCACCCTCCCCGCGCCCGAGGCCGGCCGGGCGAGGAAGGTCGCGTCCTGCTCGAACAGCTCGGTGCCGTTGTCGGCGTCGAACCGCAGCCGGTAATCCTTGTGCCGCAGGTAGCGGCCGTCCCCGTCCATGAACGAGTAGCCCTTGGCGTCGGCCAGGCCGGGCACGATCCGCAGTGGCGCCGGCCCCCCGAGCACGCCGAGAGCACCTGAGGCGGCGATCCCTTCCTTCGGGAAGTTGATCGACTGGAGGGTGCGTGTCACCCCGGTCGGCAGCGCGCCGCCGCCGCCACCGCCGGAGGCGGCGGCGCGGGTGAACAGCAGGGTCCCGAAGCCGAGCTGGTCGAACCCGCCGCTGTTCGGCCCGTAGTCGCCGCCACCGCCCTCGGCCCGCACCCGCTCGGCGTACGCCTTGGTGTACGGCAACGCCAGCCCGCGTCGGTTGGCGTAGTGGTTGTAGAGCAGTTCCCACACGGGACGGTCCTGGCCGCGCGCCGTGCTCGAGATGACCGGCTGCTCCCGGGGGGCGCAGTTCTGGCCGAGGCCCCACTTGTACGTGGTGAACGGCACGTCCTGGCCCAGGTTGTACTTGGCGACGTACTCGGCCGCCTTCATGATCCGGTTGTCGGCGTAGCCGTACAGGTCGACACCCTGGTTCCAGGCCATTTCCGCGATGGTGCCGATCAGGCCGATGCCCATCAGGGTGTGCCCCTGGTCGCGCCCGCTCTCCTGCCACTGGGCGAGACCGCCCGGGTGGAGGAACGGGATGGCGTTCATGATGGACCCGTTGCCCTTGCCGTTCTTGAAGTAGTCGACGGCCCGCTCGAACTTGGTCTGGTCGTCGCAGAACAGCCCGATCGCCATGACCGAGGCCATGTTGCACAGGTCCCAGTTGGCCCAGTAGTTGGTGATGCAGGCACCGTTGTGTTCACGCAGGAAGCGGTCGTTCGCCGGGTAGAAGACGTTCAGCAGCATCTTCTGGAACCGCTCGACGTCGAAGCCTGGGTAGCCGCGCAGGAGCTCGGCGGCGTTGGCGAACTGGTAGCCGTAGATGCCCGCCGCCAGGAACCGGTCGGCGTTGCCGTTGATCGCCTTCAACATGCCCGACCAGGCGTTCAGGATGTCCCGGGCGGCGTCGCCGTGCGCCTTCTCGCCGGAGATCTTCCAGCGCAGCGCGTTCTGGTAGGCGGCGTGCACGTCGTTGTAGAACTGCGGGTAATTCTGCCCGGTCCCACCGCGCACCACCGTCTCCAGCGGGCGCGCCTTCCACGTGCTTTTGGAGTGCCCGTTGGCGACGAGCCTGTCCCACCCGCTCTTGTACGGCTGCGCTCCCGCCTGCACCGCGGCCGCGATCCGGTCGAAGTCCGCCTGGGTGTGCAGCAGCCCCGGGTGCTTGAACGCCGCCGCCGCCGACGACGCCCGCGCCATGGAGGGCAGCGCCGGCAGCACCGCGATCCCGGCCGCGGCCTTCAGCAGGCTCCGTCGGCTGGTGTGGAGAACCATGTGAGTCCTTTCGCGAGACGATCTCTCGTCCGAGGAGACTGGCTGGGGGCGACTCCATAACACTTTTCCGGATCTCCGTTCCATCCGGCGGGCGCAGAATATCGCCGTTCGCCTGGTTTCTCCTGGTACTCACCGGTTTACATAGGTTGTGCCGTTTCACCTTGCTGAGCTGATCGCCGAGTACGAGGTCCCCGGAGCCGCACTGGCGTACCTGCACCAGGGAGAGCTGCACGAGTTCGCCGCCGGCATGCTCAACACCGCCAGTGGCGTCGAGGCGACCCCGGACGCTCTCTACCAGATCGGATCGATCACCAAGGTGTGGGACCGCCACTTTGCTCATGCTCCAGATCGGGCGGGGCAGGCTGACACTGAACACGCCGGTGGCGGAGGCGCTGCCGGAGTTCAAGGTCGCCGACCCCGAAGTCACCAAGACGGTCACGATCCGGCACCTGCTCTCCCATACCAGCGGCATCGACGGCGACGTTTCCTCGATACCGGGCGTGGCGACGACTGCCTGGAGAAGTACGTCGAGGACTGCGCCGACCTCCGCCAGAAGCACCCGCTCGGCGCCACCCAGTCCTACTGCAACTCCGGGTTCGTGATCGTCGGCCGCGTCCTGGAGCGGCTGGCAGGCAAGCGGTGGGACGACGTTCTCAGGGACGACTGGCCAGTGTGCCTTCGACGTCGCGCACGCTCATGCCGCGCACGAAGGACGCGATCACGAGTGTCTCCAGCGCGTGGGTGCGGGTGACGCCGGTGCCGAACGGGCGGGAGGCGAACTTCTCGGTGGTGCCGCGCAGCTTGGGTCTCGCCCTGTTGTCGGCCGATGGCGTCAGGCGTTGCCTGATCCTTGACGGCAGCGCCGATCAAGAAAGGACGGGACACATGAGACATCATCAAGATCGCATCGTGGTGTACAAGCGGTGCGGATGCGTCGATGCGACC
Organism: Nonomuraea sp. NPDC051941; assembly: GCF_044593615.1. Lineage (NCBI taxonomy): Bacteria > Bacillati > Actinomycetota > Actinomycetes > Streptosporangiales > Streptosporangiaceae > Nonomuraea > Nonomuraea sp. NPDC051941. Next base: position 2,005 of record NZ_JBIUCF010000118.1, on the reverse strand, counting down.
TCCGGCAGGCAACTCGGCTGACGCTGCGTGCGCCTGGACAAGGAGGAGCACGGCAGTTGGTACTTCGCGGTGCAAGTGCGCGGCCCGGTCGGACGCCGCGAGCGGCTTCGGCATGGCGGGTTCGCCACCGCCGAGCAGGACCACCACGCGGGTGGTGAGGTGATCGCCGCGGATCAGGACGGTGGGCTGGGGGCGGGATACACGGTGGCGCGATGGCTGCGCTGCTGGCTGCAGGCTCAGCAGGGACTGCGGCCCAGCACCCGCGAAGGTTACGCCGATCATGTACGCCTGCATCTGATCCCGTATCTGGGCCGGATCGAGTTGGCCCAGCTGACCACCCGGGACATCGGCCGTATGTTCGCCGCCCTCGCCGGACGGCGCACGCGCTACGGCAAGCCGATCGTGCCCTCCACTCTGCACCGGATCCGGGCCACGCTGCGCGCGGCATTGAACGCCGCAGTGCGTGAGGGCCTGATCGCCTCCAACCCGGCACGCATGATTCGGCTGCCCGCGTCCTGTCGGCCGTATCCGCAGGTGTGGACCGACCGGCGAGTGGCCGCCTGGCGGCGTGAGGGCGAACACCCGACGGTGGCGGTGTGGACTGCCGACCAACTGGCCGAGTTCCTCGCCTTCGCCGGCAATGATCGGCTGCACGTGCTGTGGCAGTTGATCGCGCTGCGCGGGCTACGCCGCGGAGAGGCAGCCGGGCTACGCTGGATCGACCTGGACCTGGGCCGGCGGGAACTGGCCGTTAACCGGCAACTGGTGCATACCGACGCCGGGCTGATCGTCTGCCCGCCGAAAAGCGCCGCCAGCCAGCGGATCATCGCCCTGGATACGGAAACCGTTCGCTTGCTGCGCCGTCACGAGCAGACCGAGCGGCAGCGACTGGGCGACGCCTGGCGGGAAACGGGCCCGATCTTCACGCGGATGGATGGATCTCCACTTCGGCCGGACTATCTCACCGTCCGGTTCCGTACCTCGTGCACGCGAGCGGTCTGCCCCCGGTCCGATTGCACGACCTGCGCCACGGCACCGCCACCCTCGCCTTGGCCTGTGGCTCCGACCTGCGGGTCGTGCAGGGCACGCTCGGACACGGCAGCATCGTGGTGACCTCCGACATCTACACCTCGGTGCTGCCAGAGGTATATCACCGCTCAGCCCAGGCGATTGCGCGGCTGGTCCTGGGCAAGGCACGCAGGACCGCCCGGAGCCTACGGAAGGCGGCGGCCTGACGAAGTGACCCAGGTGTGACCCACATGTGTCTCACGATCAGCAAGAAACCTTCCCGTAAGGGAAGGAGCCGCAGGTGGGGGTGGTAGGGCGCCCGGGGCTCGAACCCGGAACCTACGGATTAAAAGATCGTCCCGAAAATGGAATCCAGGACGAGCTCAACCGCTGCATCCGCACCTCGACGACTACGCCACGGCCGTTGACCGGCAGATCGGTCATGCGTCGCTGGTGGTAGCCATGCGAGCTGGATGACCTGCGCGGACGGCGTTTTCGGCAGGCGCACTGTTACGGCAGGCGATCGACGGCCTGCGGGAGGATCCGCGCTCGGTCAAGTTCCACCGGGCGCTGTCCGTCACGTTCCTGCGCGGCACGCCCACCCAGGAGCTGGCCGCGGAACGACTCGGCCTCCCTTTCACCACCTACCGCCGCCACCTGACGGCCGGTATCGAACGCGTCTGCGCCGACCTGTGGCACCGCGAGCTGTATGGCATCGGCGCACCGGCGTACCGGTCCACCTGAGCCGCCACATCGTGCCTCGACCGGGGGCGTGTCAGCCGGCGAGCGCGAGGCCGGCCGCCGCCTCCGCGTGCAGCCGAGCGCTCGGCAGCACCGGGATGGCGCTGTCCTTCTCACTGATCAGCAGCTCGATCTCGGTGCAGCCGAGGATGACGCCTTCAGCGCCGTCGTCCGCGAAATCGTCGATGATCCGGGCGTAGGCGTCTCTGGACGATTCCCGGAGCGTCCCGCGCACCAGTTCGTCAAATATCACGTC
>NZ_JBIUCF010000117.1:0-8572 GCF_044593615.1 Nonomuraea sp. NPDC051941 | reverse complement strand
AGCGCGGGCACGCACCAGCGACAACCCGACACCCTCAACCGCCACCTCCGGCCGGGCATCGACATACTCGGCCAACCGCGACGCCTGAGCCCGCAATGCTTCCTCACCGCGCCCCGACAGCACCCACGGCACCACACCCGACACCACAGGAGCGTCCCCGGAGGTGTCCAGCTGCGGCTCGGGAGCCTGCTCCACGACCACGTGCGCGTTCGTCCCGCTCACCCCGAACGACGACACACCCGCCCGCCGCGGCCTGTCCGCAGGCTCCGGCCACTCCCGCGCCTGCTCCAGCAGCCGGACCTGGCCCTGCTCCCAGTCGACATGGGTCGTAGGAGCAGACACATGCAGCGTCTGCGGCAACAACCCGTGCCGCATCGCCAGCACCATCTTGATCACACCGGCCACCCCCGCAGCCGCCTGCGTGTGCCCGATGTTCGACTTCAAGGAGCCCAGCCACAGCGGCTGCGCCGGGTCACGATCCCGCCCATACGTGGCCAGCAGCGCATGCGCCTCGATCGGATCCCCCAGTGCGGTCCCCGTGCCATGCGCCTCGACCGCGTCCACCTCAGCACCCGACAACCCCGCATTGGCCAGCGCCTGACGGATCACCCGCTCCTGCGAAGGACCGTTCGGAGCCGTCAAACCGTTACTGGCCCCGTCCTGATTGACCGCCGACCCCCGGATCACCCCCAACACCCGATGACCAGCGGCCACCGCATCCGACAACCGCTCCAGCACCAGCACACCGACACCCTCGGAGAAGCCGGTGCCGTCGGCGTCGGAGCTGAAGGCCTTGCAGCGGCCGTCGGCGGCGATGACGCGCTGGCGGCTGAAGGCGGTGTACGTCCCCGGCGCGGACATCACGGTCACCCCGCCCGCGAGCACCAGCGGGCTCTCCCCGGTGCGCAGCGACTGGCAGGCCAGGTGGATGGCGACGAGCGACGCCGAGCAGGCGGTGTCCACGGTGACGGCGGGCCCTTCCAGGCCCAGCGTGTACGCGACCCGGCCGGCGACGACACTCGGCGCGGCGCCGGTGACGAGGTAGCCCTCGACATCAGGGGGCGCCTGGTGCAGCCGGGGGCCGTAGTCCTGCGGTTCGGCGCCGATGAAGACGCCGGTCTGGCTCTGGTGCAGGGTCTGGGGGTTGATGCCGGCCCGTTCGACGGCCTCCCAGCAGGTCTCCAGGATCAGCCGCTGCTGCGGGTCCATCGCCACGGCCTCACGCGGGCTGATCCCGAAGAACGCCGCGTCGAACTCCGCGGCGTCGTGCAGGAAGTGGCCCACCCGGGCATAGGTGGTGTTGCCGGCGTCGGGGTCGTCGTCGAAGAGCCGGTCGAGGTCCCATCCCCGGTCGGTCGGGAACCCGGTCACCGTCTCCCGGCCCTCGGTGATCAGCTCCCACAGCTCCTCGGGCGTGGCCACGCCGCCGGGGTAGCGGCAGGCCATGCCGACGATCGCGATGGGCTCGTCTGAGCCGACGGCGGCCGTGATCTCGGCGGTTCGCCGTTCCCCGAGCCCGAGCGCCTCGGTGAGCAGGTAGTCGGCGAGAGCGGCCGGCGTCGGGTAGTCGAAGGCGATGCCGATCGGGAGCTCGGCGCCGAGCTCGGCGGCGAGCCGGTCGTGCAGTTCGACCGCCGCGAGGGAGTCGAGCCCCATGTCCTTGAAGGTCTGCTCGGCGGAGACCGTCTCCAGCAGCCCGGGCAGTACGGCGCTCATCACGTCGAGCGTCGTCCGGCTCACCAGTTCGATCAGGGACGCCCGGCGTTCCGCCATGGAGAGGTCAGCCAGCCGAAGGGTGAAGGCCGTCGCTCGTCCGGCCCTCGTCGTCGGGGTGCCGCTGGCTTCGAATTCGCTGTTTCCGGACTGGCTCATCTGTTTGACTCTCCATATGAACCGCAGTGATCCTGTCCGCGGCGGTTGAGCCGGGACAGCCGACGATGGATACCTGCAGGGCAGGCAGGTGGTTCTACTCGTACATGCGGACGAAAAGCACGTGGGACGAGGAGACGACCTTGTCGCCGCGCATGACGACCTCGCTGGGCGCCGGGCGGCCCAGGAACATGAGCAGGCTGGCCGTCATGCCGTAGGCCCCCGCGTTCGGGATGGTCACCACGTCCCCGGGGCGGAGATCGGGCACCGCGACGTTGCGGCCGAGGATGTCGCCCGGGGTGCAGAGCGGGCCGACGAGGCTGGCCGGTGCCACCGGCTCGGCGGACTCGAACTGGACGGAGACCGGCAGCAGCCGCCCGAGCCCGGACATGCCGCCCAGCGTGTTGATCCCGGCGTCCAGGATGATGAACCTGCCGCCGCGGCTCTCCTTGACGTTGGTGACGGTGCACACGAGCCGGCCGCAGTCGCCGACGAGGTACCGCCCGGATTCGCAGGCGACCTGGGGGCTGCCGTCGCGCCAGCCCGCGAAGTGCGAGTCGAGGACCTCCTCCAGCGCCGCGCGGAGTCCGCCGTAGACGGGGCGTTCGCCGGGGGAGAGGTAGGGGGAGGCGAAGCCGCCGCCGATGTCGAGCAGCTCCGGCTCCAGACCCGTCGAGTCACGCACCTCGGCCGCCGCAGTGATCGTGTGCTTGAACTCGGCGATCAGGGATTCCTCGTCCTTCGCGTTGCTCAGCGAGAACAGGTGCATCCCCGACAGACGGGTGCCGGGCACCGATCGAAGCTCCGGCATGAGCTCGGGGAGCGTCTCGCTGTCGAAGCCGAACTGGGAGGGAGCCCCCGTCATGCGGATGCTGGTGGTGGCCCCCGAGGCGGTGCTGTTCACCCGCAGGAGGCAGTCGGCGACCGTGTCCTGTTCCCACGCGGCCTGCCCGATCCGGCGCAAGTCGTTGACCGACTCGACGGAGAAACGGCGGACGCCGGCCTCCAGAGCGGCCTCCACCTCCTCGGTCGTCTTGCCGGGCCCGGTGTAGAGGATGTCGAGCGGGTCGAAGCCCGCCAGCAGAGCCGCGGCGAGCTCGCCCGTGGAGCTGATCTCGGCCTTGCACGCGGAACCGCCGCTCTCGCGCAGCGCCTCGGCGATCTCCGGATGGGGATTGGCCTTGAACGAGAAATAGACGACCGTCCCCTCGGGCAGGGAGGCGCGGAGGTCGTCATAAGCGGCGACGGCACGTTCGAGGTCGTAGACGTAAAGCGGCGATCCGTAGCGAGCAGCGAGCTCGGCGTCGCTCTTCACGATATCGGTGGCGTCGTTCAAGATTTGTCTCCTTGGGCAAGGGCATGAAGAGCGGCGGCCCAAGTCAGGCCAGGCCGGCGAGGAATTCGAGCATGACCCGCCGGAAGAGCTCCGGCTCCTCCAGATGCGGCGAATGGCTGGAATCCTCGAAGACCTTTCCGCGGGCCCCGGGAATGAGCTCGAGGAAAGGCCGGACCGACTCCTGGGTCACCTCGTCGTGCCGGCCCGAGATCACCAGCGTGGGCACGTCGATGCCGGGCAGGAGGTCCAGGACGTCCCAGTCCTTCAGGCTGCCGATCACGTGGAATTCGCACGGCCCGTTCATGGCCTGATAGACGGTCGGATTGCTGAGCGTGTCCATGAACGTGGCCTTGAATTCGCGTGGCCACGGCCGCGTACGGATCACGTGCCGGTTGTAGAAGACCATCATCGCGTCGAAGTATTCGCGGGTGTCCGTCGTCCCGGCCGCCTCGTGGGCGAGCAGCGTCTCGTTCACCCCGCTCGGCAGCAGGTCGCGCAGGATCTTCAGCTCTTTACGCCATTCCGGGTACGAGGCCGGCGAGTTCGCGATGACCAGACCGCGCAGCCCGGACGGCCGCTCGGAGGCGTGTTTGGCGGCCAGCAGACCGCCCCAGGAATGGCCGAAGAGAACGTAGTCGCCGGCGATTCCCAGGCGGTTCAGCAGATTGCCCAGCTCGTCGTCGAACAACTCCGGCGTCCAGAATCCCGGATCCGCATCGTCCAGGTGCGTGGAACCGCCGTTCCCGAGCTGGTCGTAATGGACGACCGGCCAGCCGGCGTCGGCGAGCTCCGCCATGGGGAGCAAATAATCATGGGTGCCGCCGGGCCCTCCGTGCAGGGCCACGACCGCCGGTTTCCCCTTTCCCGGGGTGCCGGTCACCCGGTACCAGGTCACGTGGTCGCCGAACGGCAGGGTTCCCCTGGCGCTGGGGGCTCGGGCCAAGTCAACCACCTCATCACGTTCGGCGCGGAGACGGCGCCCCACGCCCTGGGCCATTCATGGAAATGCCGCACAATGCGCAGGTGAGCGGCCCTGCCGACGCTAGGTGAAGGCCGATCGAGGGCGGACCCCTATCCGACCCGTGCGTATCCCCTATAGGGCGGGATTCCGTTCCCCGGAGCCGCCGCGAAGCCCCGGCGTCCGTATACCGTTCCGTTGCGAACATTCACCCCGAATGGCGACCGCCGGCCGCGGCGTCGCTTTTTCCGAGCCCGAGTGAACGCAAAATCAGAGCCGAGGTCAACCTGATGAAGCACCTGCTGTTGCGCCTTTCCGAACTCGACGCCCACGCGGGTGACGAGCTCAGGGTGATCAGCTTCTTCGACGTGCTCCTGCAGAACGGGACCGATCTGGAGCGGCTGCTGCTGGAGGCTTCTCGGCTCGCGGAATGCCCCGTAGGGGTGAGCGTTCCCGGTCTGGGGGTGTATCGGCGGGTGGGCGCCGGCGGCGGCGCACTCGACGGGCCCGCCGGCCCGGGTTCCAGGAGGCACGAGCTCGTGAACGGCGGCGAGGTGTGGATCGAGCGGCGCGGCGACCCGTACCCGATCGACGCCATGCTCGTCGAACGGTTCGCCATCGCCTGCGCCGCAGTCCTGGGCAGGAAGGAGCCCGCCCCGGCGTTCGGCGACCCGGCGCTCGTCGAACTCGTCCTCGGCTCGGCCGTCGACGAGGCCGGACGCTCCCGGGCGCTGAAGCTCCTCGGGCTGAGGCCGGATCGTTCGGTGCAGGTGTTCGCCGTCGCCGGTGACGCCTCCGGGCTCGGGGGCAGGGTGGCCCGCCTCGGGCAGGTGTACGGGGTCATCGTCTCCGGCCCGCCCTGGCCCGACGCCCTCGCCAGCACGAGCTCGGCGGTCGGGGTGAGCCCGCGCGTTCCGTCCGCGAGCGCCGCGCGGGCCTGGCACATGGCGCGTACGGCACTGCGCTTCGCCGGCCCGGGGGAGCTGTGGGGCAGGGTCGTGCACTGGGACCGGCTGGGCGGCTTCGCCCTGCTCGCCGAGCACCTGCCGGACGAGGCCATCGCCGGATCCCCGGACGTCGCCGCACTGGACCGCCTGGCGGAAGCGCCCAACGGGGACTCCGTCCTGGAGACGCTGGACGTCTTCGCGGCCAGCGACTCCATCCGCCAGACCGCCTCTCGGCTCTACATCCACCGCAGCTCCGTCGCCGCCCGGCTGGCCCGGGCCGAGAGCGAGCTCGGCTTCCCCGTGCAGCCGGCCGAGGGCCGCGCCCGCCTGACCCTCGCACTCACCCTGCGACGGCTCGGCGAACACCCCAGTACGGCCGAAGCCCGCAGGGGGGCCTGAGGGGTGATCTAGGGGTCGGTGCCTCTCACGTGGCTGATTACTGTCTCGTGAGAGTCGATGGGGCTCTGGCGGACCTGCTCACGACACCCACCTGTGAGCGGAAGGGCGCATTGCGCGCCGCCGCCCGGCCGACCTTGTACCTGCCGGAAGGATGCGGAATGCGCGTCGTTGTCACCCAACTCGCGGCCAGCGCTCATCTCAACCTCGTGGTGCCGCTCGGCTGGGCGCTCAAGTCCGCGGGCCACGACGTCGTGATCGCGGCACAACCCGACATCATGCCCCTGGTGCAGCAGACGGGACTGATGGGCGTCGCCGTCGGCGACGAGGCGCGCTACGCCGAGCGCGTCGCGGCGATGGCGCCCGAGGAGACCATCTACGGGTCCGGGTACTCCATCACGGAGATCCGGCCCGAGGTCCTCACCTACGAGTACGTGCGCGACTGCCTCGCGGCCTTCGCCTCCCCGATGGCGCTGGACGTGAACACCGACGAGTCCGTCTTCGACGGCATGGTCGCCTTCTGCCGCTCGTGGCGCCCTGACCTGGTCATCTGGGACAGCATGACGTACACGGGACCGGTGGCGGCGGCCGCCTGCGGCGCCGCGCACGCCCGGACGACCATCGGCCGCGACCACTGGGGCCGCTTACGTGAGCTGTTCCTGCGCCTGCGGGCCGAGCGCCCGGAGGCCGCCGGCGAGGACCCGGTACGCGACTGGCTGAAGGCCAAGCTGGAGAAGTACGGCTGCGAGTACGACGACGACCTCGTCCTCGGCCAGACGACCATCGACTCGATCCCCTCCTGGCTGCGCCTGCCGGCGGAGTACGCCTACCTGCCCGTGCGCTACGTGGCGTACAACGGCCCCGGGACCATCCCCGACTGGCTGCGGACGGAACCGGAGCGGCCGCGGGTCTGCGTCACCCTGGGCAACTCCTACCAGGAGGTGTGGGCCGGCCGCGCGAAGCTGGGGTACCCCGACCTGTTCGAGGCCGTCGCCGACCTGGACATCGAGGTCGTCGCCCTGCTGGGCCCCGCTTCCGTCCCCGCCGGGGCCACCGTCCCCGACAACGTCCGGATCCCCGGGTTCGTGCCGCTGGACCCGCTGCTCAAGAGCTGCTCGGCGATCGTCCACCACGCGGGGACCGGCAGCACCCTGACGGCGCTGCTCAACGGCGTCCCGCAGCTCATCATCCCGCACGCGCTGCACGACGAGGACCAGGTCGCGGACGCCATCGAAGCGCACGGCGTGGGCGTGCACCTTCCGCCGGACCGGTTCTCGGCCGACACCCTCCGCACCGAACTGCAGCGGATCCTGAACGACTCCACCTTCACCGAGCGCGCACAGAAGACCAGTCAGGAGATACGGGAGACCCCGACCCCGCACGACCTGGTCAAGGACCTGGAAGAGCACGTGCTCCGCCACCGGAGGACAGCCGGCTAGACCGCGCCGGCCCACGTCCGTCCCGTTCCGCCTCACTACCTCAAGGCTGGTTGAGAATCCCATGGCCACTGACGACAAGTTCCGGGACTACCTCAAGCGTGCTACCGCCGACCTTCAGCGCGCCCGCCGGCGGCTGCGCGAGGTCGAGGCGAAGGATCGTGAGCCGATCGCGATCGTGGCGATGAGCTGCCGCTACCCCGGCGGGGTGAACTCGCCGGAGGACCTGTGGAACATGCTGGTGGAGGCCCGCTCGGGGATCTCCTCCTTCCCCGACGACCGGGGCTGGGACCTCGAGACGCTCTACGACGAGGACCACACGGCCGGCGGTACGACGTACGCGCGGGACGGCGGTTTCCTCGAAGGGGCGGGCGACTTCGACGCCGGCTTCTTCGGGATCAGCCCGCGCGAGGCCCTGGTGATGGACCCGCAGCAGCGGCACGTGCTGGAGGTCGCCTGGGAGGCGCTGGAACGGGCCGCGATCGACCCCGGCACGCTGCGCGGCACCCCCACCGGCGTCTTCGTCGGCGGGACGCAGACCGGCTACGTCTCGGGGCTCGGGCCGTTCCCCGAGGGCGTCGAGGGGTACGTGCAGACCGGCAACACCAGCTCCGTCATCTCCGGCCGGGTGGCCTACAGCATGGGCCTGGAGGGCCCCGCGGTCACGGTGGACACCGCCTGCTCCTCCTCGCTCGTCGCCATCCACCTGGCCTGCCAGTCGCTGCGCAGCGGCGAGAGCACGCTCGCGCTCGCGGGCGGCGTGACCGTCATGCCGACGCCCGAGCTGATGGTGGACTTCAGCCGGCAGCAGGGGCTGGCCCGCGACGGCAGGTGCAAGGCCTTCTCCGACGACGCCGACGGCACCGTGTTCGCCGAGGGTGTCGGCATGCTGCTGCTGGAGCGCCTGTCCGACGCGCGGGCCAACGGCCACCAGGTCCTGGCGGTCATCCGGGGCACGGCGGTCAACCAGGACGGGGCCAGCAACGGTCTGACCGCGCCCAACGGTCCTTCGCAGGAGCGGGTGATCCGCCAGGCGCTGACCAACGCCGGGGTGACGGCCGCCGACGTGGACGTGGTCGAGGCGCATGGCACGGGGACCACGCTCGGCGACCCCATCGAGGCCCAGGCGCTGCTGGCCACGTACGGGCGGGACCGTGACGCGGCGGCGCCCCTGTGGCTCGGGTCGGTGAAGTCGAACATCGGGCACACCCAGGCCGCCGCGGGCGTGGCCGGTGTGATCAAGATGGTCATGGCCGCCCGCGAGGGCCTGCTGCCCCAGACCCTGTACGTGTCCGCACCGTCCAGTCATGTCGACTGGGAGGAGGGCCAGGTCCGGCTGCTGGAGCAGGCGCGGGAGTGGCCGGAGCCGGACGGCCGGCCGCGGCGGGCGGGTGTGTCGTCGTTCGGGGTGAGCGGGACGAACGCGCACGTGATCGTGGAGCAGGCTCCCGAGCCGCAGCTGGACACCTCCGGGGACGCTCCTGTGGTGTCGGGTGTGGTGCCGTGGGTGCTGTCGGGGCGTGGTGAGGAGGCGCTGCGGGCTCAGGCGTCGCGGTTGGCCGAGTATGTCGATGCCCGGCCGGAGGTGGCGGTTGAGGGTGTCGGGTTGTCGCTGGTGCGTGCCCGCGCT
>NZ_JBIUCF010000116.1:0-8843 GCF_044593615.1 Nonomuraea sp. NPDC051941 | reverse complement strand
GCCCTGGGGCTGCTCAACCCGATGATCGCGGGTGCGGCGATGGCGTTCTCAAGCGTGTTCGTGGTGAGCAACAGCCTGCGGCTGCGCCGCTTCAAATAGGAACCGTGCCCTGTGGCCCGAAGGCGATCACCGCCTTCGGGCCACAGGACGTGCCGCCAAAGATCTGGGCGCAGCCGACGGAGACACGCGAAGCAGTCAACCGGGGGTCCTGTTCGTCGAGTCCGCGGTCACGGTGTCCCGGAGCGATGCGGCGGCGACCCGCAGGCAGGTGACGAAGTCCGTCTGCCCGTTCGCGTTGGCCCATTGGTCGAAGGCGCTCTGGAAGACGACCATGGCGATCTGGGCCACCAGGTGTGCCATGCCGGTTTCGGTGCCGCGCTGTTCGAGTGCGGTGCGGATCGCGGCGGTGACGGCAGCGAATTTGGTGCGCTCGCGTTCCTGGAGTTCCGCGCTGGCGTCGATCACGGCGCGGCGCTCGGCGACGTTCTTGACCTGTTCGGCAAGCTGAGCGCCGACGTCGGCGAGGGCGTCGAGGACGGTGGACAGCGGCGATGAGGTCTCGGCGGCGGCGAGGACGGCCTGCTGAATCGCGGTGGGCAGCCGCTCGGAGCCGGCGAAGAGGACTTCACGCTTGTCGGGGAAGTAACGGAAGTACGAGCGCCGGGTGATGCCGGCGCGCTCGGCGATCTGCGTCACGGTCACATTGTCGTATCCGTGCTCCGCGTAGAGCTCCAGTGCGGCCTTGATCAGGCGCTCTTCGGTTCCGGGATCCCATCTCGCCATGGCCTGACAATAACAAATGATGTCTCAGTGTGTCGTCGGGTGCTAGCATCAGTGATGGCACACTGAGACATCACCTGGATTTCAGCCCGGAGGGGTTCCCCATGACTCACGGCATGCCCGACGCACGGACCGGTGACGTATGGATCCTGGGAGCGACGGGCCGGGTCGGCGCCGCCGTCGCCGCCCGCCTGGCATCACGAGAGGTGCCGATAGCACTGGTCGGGCGCGACCGTGACCGCCTGGACAAGGCGCGAGCGAAACTCGGCCAGGGAGACCGGGTGAAGGTCGTCGTCGCCGGCACCGTGGAGAAGATCGCGGAAGAGATCGCACAGCGGCGGCCGACCGTGGTGGTCAACACCATCGGCGAGTACGCCGAAACCGCCCTGCGGCTGGCCCGCGCCTGCATGCCGGGTGGACACTACCTGGACCTGGCCGCCGACCCGACCGCCACCTCCCGGCTCCTCGACCTGCACGAAGAGGCGGCAGCGGCCGGCAGCACCCTGGTGACCGGCGCCGGATTCGGCGTCCTGGCGACGGAAGCCGTCGTCGTCGCCCTGTGCGCCGGCCGCCTCGCCCCCAGCCACGTGCGGGTGGACGCCTTGGCCTCGGTGGCCATCGAGGCCGGTGTCGTGGGTGCCGCCTTCGCCGCCTCCATCATCGACGTGCTGACCACCGGCGGACTCCGCTACGAAGACGGCCGCCTGGCCAGGACCAGGCTCGGCGCAGACGTGCAACACCTCACCCTCCCCGACGGGCAGAAGGTGAAATCGGCGGGAGCCCCCTCGGGCGAGCTCATCGCCGCGCAGCGGGCCAGCGGAGCGCCGAACGTCACCGCCACCTCCGCCCTGGTCCCCACCGGCGCGGCAGTACGAGCGATCCTTCCGCTCGCCGGGAAGCTGCTGTCCATCCCAGCGCTGCGCCGCTTCGCCGTCCGCCAGTTGGCCGGCCTCCGGCTCAAGGCGGCCTCCCGTCCCCGGCGGCACTCCTGGGGACACGCCGTCGTCACCTGGCCGGACGGCACCAGCCGCGAAGGATGGCTACGCGCCGATGACGGCATGGACTACACCGCCGGCGCCGCCGCCGAAATCGCCGCACGCCTCGCCCGTGGCGAAGGCGAGCCCGGCGCCTACACACCTGCGGCCGCCCTCGGCCCCGACCTCGCGGCCGCAGCCGGAGGCTCCTTCATCCTCCCCTGAGGACCCCCTCGCCCGTCATCAACGGAACCCAGCCAGGGGCCTACGTCCGCCCGTACTCCGGCAACGCCGAGCCTGGGCAGCGCCTTTCGAGAACGGTCAGATTCGTGAGCTCATGGCGCTGCGCCGGCTCGCCCAGGGCGTGAGCGATACGCTCCAGCTTCTCCTCGGGGAGAGCATTCTTCCTGGCGATCGCTGAGCGGCCGGTGGCGCTGTGCCAGGCGATGAGCAGCCTGCCACGTGGCCGGGTCACCCGACGCAACTCGTGGATGCCTGCCTCCAGGTCCGGCCACATCGCCACGTTGTTCACCGAGACCACGACGTCGAAGCTGCCGTCGGGAAAGCCCGTGTCCGCCGCGGTGCCGAGCTGCAGCTCGACGTCGCGCCCGCGGTTGTGGCGGGCCGCCTGGCGCAGCATCTCGGGCGACGGGTCGATGCCGCAGATCCGCTCGGCCTCGATGTGCCGCAGCAGGCCGCCCGGCCCGCATCCGGCCTCCAGCACGCTGCCCTGCTTCCCGATGAGCGTCACGAGTTCGCCCGGATCGTTGAGCCACAGCATGAGCCGCCCCGCCAAACGCCCGAGGACTCCCTGCGGAAGGGCGAACGGAGAGCGGATCGGCTCGTCGTACGCCCAGGACTGGATCTCCTTGGTGGCCATGCCTCCAGGTTCGCGGTTCAAGGCGGGTTGAAGTCAAATGGACGCATGGAGCTCATATCCATCGGTGAGGCCGCCCGTCGCCTCCACCTCAACACCTCGGCTCTGCGGTACTACGAGGAACGAGGCCTGGTACGGCCGGCGGCTCGCCATGCCGGAAGGCGGATGTACGGCCGGACCGAGTTGCGCCGCCTCGCACTGATCGCCCTGATGCAACGGCTCGGAGTCCGGCTCGACACCGCCGCCGCCGTCATGGACGAGTCCGGCGAGCAATGGCGATCAGCGGTGCGGGACCAGATCGACGAACTGGACGCCCTGATCGAGCGAGCCCAGGGCGCCCGCCGGTTCCTCTCAGCGGCGCTGACCTGCCCCGCTGACCATCCCACGAGCGAGTGCCCGCACCTGGTCGGCGTCCTGGACCGGCTGTCCACCGGCGGAACCGTCGAAGAGCTCGCGGAAGAGCACTCGGATTAGGTGACGGCCGGCGTATGGTCGGCCGGTGCTCCGTCTCCGGCAGCGACGGGGCGCGGCAGGCGGAGCCCCTTGAGGGCGAGTGCGTTGACCGCGACGATGACGCTCGACCCGGACATGGACAGGGCGGCGATCTCCGGTCGCAGCACCAGGCCGAAGGCGGGTTCGAAGACGCCGGCCGCGATCGGCAGCGCGATCGTGTTGTAGCCGATCGCCCAGCCCAGGTTCTGGCGCATCTTGCGGAGCGTGCCGCGGCCGATGACCAGCGCCGTCGGCACGTCGAGCGGGTCGGAGCGCATGAGCACCACGTCGGCGGTCTCGACGGCGACGTCGGTGCCCGCGCCGATCGCGATGCCGAGGTCGGCCTGGGCGAGCGCGGGGGCGTCGTTGACGCCGTCGCCGACCATCGCGACCTTGCGCCCGTCGCGCTGCAGCTCGACGATCTTGGCGGCCTTGTCGCCCGGCAACACTTCGGCGATCACGGTGTCGATGCCGAGCTGGTCGGCGATCCGCCGGGCGGTGGCCTCGTTGTCGCCGGTCAGCATGACGACCTCGACGCCGGCCTCGTGCAGCGCCGCCACCGCGGCCGCGGAGCTGTCGCGGGGCGCGTCGGCGATGCCGATCAGCCCGGCCGCGCGGCCGTCCACCGCGACGACGACCGCGGTACGCCCGCCCGCGGCCAACTCCTCGCGCCGGGAGGCCAGCGGGCCCAGCTCGACGCCTTCGACCTGCATCAGTTTCGTGTTGCCCACCAGGACCCGGCGTCCGTCCACCTGAGCCGTGGCGCCATGACCCGGGACGTTCTCGAACCCGGCGACCCGCAGGACCCCGGGAGCATGCGCGTCGGCGTGGCGGACCACGGCCTCGGCCAGCGGGTGCTCGGACTCGCGCTCGACGGCGGCGGCCAGCCGCAGCAGTTCGGCCTCCTCCATCCCGTCGGCGATCACATCGGTGACCTCCGGTTCGCCCCTGGTCAGGGTGCCGGTCTTGTCCATGACCACGGTCTGGATGCGGGCCGAGGTCTCCAGCGCCATGGCGTTCTTGAACAGCACGCCGCGCTTGGCGCCGAGGCCGGCGCCCACCATGATCGCGGTGGGGGTGGCCAGGCCCAGCGCGTCGGGGCAGGTGATCACGACGACGGTGATGGCGAACAGCATCGCCGTGCCGGCCGTCGCACCCGCCAGCAGCCACACCACCAGCGTCAGCCCGCCGCCGATGAGCGCCACGAGGACGAGCCAGAACGCCGCCCGGTCGGCCAGGCGCTGCCCGGGAGCCTTGGAGTTCTGGGCCTGCTGGACGAGCTTGACGATCTGGGCGAGGGCGGTGTCGGCGCCGACCTTGGTGGCCCGTACGCGCAGGGTGCCGTTCTTGTTGATGGTCGCACCGACCACCGCCGAACCGGGGGCCTTGTGCACCGGCAGGCTCTCGCCGGTGACCATCGACTCGTCGACCTCGCTCTCGCCCTCCATGACCTCGCCGTCGACGGCGATCTTCGTGCCGGGACGGATGAGCAGGACGTCGCCGGCCACGACCTCGGCGGTGGGGATCTCCACCTGCTCGCCGTCGCGGATCACCACGGCCTTGGGCGGGGCCAGGTCGAGCAGCGCGCGGATCGCGTCGTTGGCGCCTCCCCTGGCCCGCATCTCGAACCAGTGCCCCAGCAGGACGAACGCCGCCAGCACGGTCGCCGCCTCGTAGAACACCTCGCCGCCGCCGGTCAGCGTGATGTACAGCGAGTACAGCCAGCCCGCCCCGATCGCCACGGCGACCAGCACCATCATGTCCAGCGTGCGGGCCCGCAGCGCCCGTACGGCGCCGTCGAAGAAGATCCACGAGGAGTAGAAGATCACCGGCAGGCTGAGCAGCAGCGCCCACACGTCCTCGCGCAGCCCGAACGGCACCGGCACGTCCAGCCCCAGCACCTCGCGCCCGATCGGCGACCAGATCAGGATCGGGACGGACAGCACGGCCGCCACGAGGAACCGGTTGCGCATGTCGGAGACCATGGCCTCCATCGACATGGCGCCATGGCCCCCGTGCCCCATCGCCTCGTGCGGCGACGGACCTGCGTGCTCCCCATGCTCGGCAGGGGCCTCACAGACGGCTTCGGCGACGCCCGGCGGGTCGGGTTCTGCCAGGGGATCGCAGACGTGCGACGGTACGGACTGCCCTGCGCAGTGATAGCCGCATTCCTGTATCCAGCGGCGCAGCTCGGCCAAGGACGTGGCCCTCGGGTCGAACACCACGACGGCGGTCTGCCCGACCGGGTTCACCTCGACCTCGATCACTCCGGGGCGGCGGCTCAGGACGGCACGCACCACGTTCTGCTCCGAGGCCCACTGCAACCCGCTCACGTCGAGAACCGCCGTGCTGCGATCCTTGATGTCCCCGGTCGTCATGGTTCCCCTCCATATCCGCCCGGTAGCGCTCGATCTACCATTAGCCATAGTAGACGTCGGCCACTCGGGCGCCAGGTGCCGGCCTCAAGGCGTGACGGCCGCGGGGACCCGCTCCTCGACCGCGGACCGGAAATGGGGGCAACCGGCCAGGTCCTCGTGATCGCAGTCCAGCGCGCAGTCGATGAGCTCGAGCGACGCCTGCGCCTCGGCGATGCGCCGGGCCAGCTCATCCCGGCGGCGCAGCAGGACAGCGCGCCGTGCTGCCCCGTCCGAGGTGGCCGTCATCTCGTGGATCTCTTCCAGGCTGAACCCGGCTTCCTTGCCACGCAGGATCACGGCCACCCGGTAGAGGTCGTCAGGCCCGTAGCGGCGGCGCGCTCCTTCGATACGGGCCGGCGCGATCAGGCCCATCGCCTCCCAGTGCCGCAGGACATGCGTCGCCAGGCCGAACCGCTCCGCGATTTCACCGATGCTCATGGTCGCACTTGACTTCATGTCGACATTAAGTCGCATGCTGGCCCACATGTCCAAAGACAACAACTCGATGGAATCACTCATCAAGCTGCTCGACGTCGCTGACGCGTTGCCCGGGGCCGTCGCATTGCGCACGCGCTCGTACGATCTGCTCACCCTCGCCGACGGCGCGTCCGTGGTGGATGTCGGCTGCGGCGCGGGCCGCGCGGTCGAGGAACTCGCGGAGCGCGGGATGAGCTCGATCGGCGTGGACGTCAGCGAGGACATGATCGCGGTGGCCCGCCATCGCCGGCCGCATGCGGACTTCCGGATCGGCGACGCGTTCGACCTGCCGCTCGACGACGGGCAGGTCGCCGGGTACCGAGCCGACAAGGTCTTTCACGAGCTCGCCGACGCGGCCAAGGCGCTGGAGGAGGCGAAGCGGGTGCTGGCTCCGGGCGGGCGTATCGTGCTCGTCGGGCAGGACTGGGACGCCTTCATCATCGACTCCGATGACCCGGTGCTCACCCGGGCCATCGTGCACGCGCGTGCCGACCTGGTCCCGAATCCCCGTTCGGCTCGCCGCTACCGCAACCTGCTGCTCGACGCGGGCTTCCAGGACGTCCAGGTGGAGGCACACGTGGGCGTCTTCACCGACACGGCCATGCTGCCCATGCTCACCGGCATCGCGGAGGGAGCACGCGCCGCCGGAGCCGTCACCCGCGAACAGGAAACGGCGTGGGTGAGCGACCAGAGGTCGCGCGCCCAGGTGGGACGCATGTTCCTGGCGCTGCCCATCTTCGTGGCGTCAGCTTCGCGATCACGGTGATGGAGGCATCTCGCGTGCCGCGATCGCCCGCTTGAGCTTGATCAGGTCCTTGGGAGAGTTGACGGCGACGGCGCCGACCGGCACGCCGTCCCGCGTGAAGGCCACGGCGAAGCGATCTTCTTCGGGGGAGCCGGTGGCGATGCTCGCCGAGTCGGCGAGGTGCGGCAGTCCGGCGGTCTGGATGCGGGCGCCATGCACATGGGTGGCGAAGTTCGGCACGTCCACGAAGGGTTGAGCGTTCTCCGCCCCGGCCAGCAGGTTGCGGGCGGCGACCGCGCCTTGCTCGTTGGCGTTGGACCAGTGCTCGATGCGTACCGTCTCCCCGCCGAAGTGGGTGTGCGGCCAGCGTGCGACATCCCCCGCGGCCACGATGTCTGTCGAGCCGGTCGCGAACAGCGTCGGCTCGCACAGCACGCCGTCGTTCACGGCCAGGCCGCTGCCGTCCAGCCATTCGGTGTTCGGCAGCACGCCCATGCCGCCGACGACCAGGTCCGCGGCGACGGTGCGGCCGTCGCTGAGCCGGACTCGGCCACCGTCCACGGCGGTGACCCGGACGTTCGTGATGAGCTCGACGCCGTTGCGCTCGTGGTGCGCGGCCAGCCAGCGCGCTGCCTCCTCGCCCAGCCCGGCGTGCATGGGGTACGGCGCGGAGTCGATCAGGGTGACCTTCCGGCCGAGCTGCCGTGCCGTCGAGGCCACCTCGCCGCCGATGAACCCGCCACCGATGACCAGCACGTGCTCGTGTCCCGAGTCGAGCTTCGCGCGCAGCGCCAGCGCGTCGTCGATGGTGCGCAGGGTGTGCACCCCGTCGAGCCGCCGCGGGCGCGCGCCGCTGGCGATGACGAGCCCGTCGTGGCCGAGCTCGGTGCCGTCGTCGAGGGTGACCGTCCGGTTCCGGGCGTCGAGGTGTACGGCCTTGCGCCCGCGCAGCCACTGGTCGTCGAGCTCTTCCGCGCCCGGGAGTGTGACGTCGTCGTCGCCGTGCAGCACGCTCTTCGACAGGGGCGGGCGGTTGTACGGCATATGCGTCTCGGCGCCGACCAGCGTGACCTCGCCCGCGAAGCCCTCCCGGCGCAGTGTCTGCACGGCCCGCAGCCCTGCCAGCGAAGCACCGACAACGGTGATCTTGTTAAGCCTGCTCATGCGAAGACCATACCTATGGGGGGTATATGGATCGCAACGTGACATAGATCTCACATACCCCTGGCCCGTATGGCTTGTCTCGAAGATGATCGCGGCGTACGGTCTCCTGTGAAATATACCTGGTAGGGGTATAAAGGGAAGGGGATGCCGCAATGAGCACGAACACGTACAAGGTGTCGGGAATGACGTGTGGCGGTTGTGCCGGCAAGGTGAAGACCGAGATCAGCAAGATTGCCGGGGTCTCCTCGGTGGATGTCGAGCTGGCGACCGGGCAGGTCACCGTCGCCTCGGACGGTCCGCTCGACGACGCGGAGATCAGGAACGCCGTCGAGGAGATCGGTTACGAAGTGGTCGCCGGCTGAACGCCGAGGTGCTGCCGGGTGAGCGAGTCGCGCAGGCCGCCCGGCGGCACCAGGCGGATCGATGAGCATGGACGCCGCTCGGACGCGCGGTCGGGGGTGAACGCTGCCTTTCTGTGGGGTACGGCACAAATGGCACACTTCGGTTTGTCCGAAAGTTACCCCTCGGGGGTACTTGACGAAGTGTTCGGGCCGGAGAGACCGTTGGCAGAACGCAAGTACCCCCTAGAGGTATGAAGGGATCGCGCCATGATCCGCTCCTCACTCCTCGTCGTGTTAGTCATCGCAGCCGCCGGATGCGGATCCGGCCAGGCCAAGGGCGATCTCCTTCAGCGTGTCAAAGCCGCGGGGATGATCCGGGTGGCGCAGACCCAGGCCAACCCGCCGTGGAACTTCCTGGAGAACGGCAAGCCCGCCGGCTACGACGTGGATGTGGCCAACGAGCTGGCCAAGCGGCTCGGGGTCGCCAAGGTCGAATTCGTCCCGTCGAACTTCCAGAGTTTCATCGCCGGGGTTCAGGCCGGCAGGTTCGACGCGGTGATCTCGGGCCAGACCATC
>NZ_JBIUCF010000115.1:0-10173 GCF_044593615.1 Nonomuraea sp. NPDC051941 | reverse complement strand
AGCTCAGACCCCGGACGGGAGAACGTCCCACAGCAGAACTGCCAACTGTCGCCAAATCGCATCCGATGCAATAGGCGGCAGTTGTAGCAATGAAGAAATTTTCAACGAAGTTGCGTCTGACCTGCAATAACGCAAGCTCCTCCGACTGGCGTCTCGGTTTGATCACGGTGTTGGATCATGACGCTAAGGACGGTTTGCGGCTCGGGTATCGGCCAGGGACTACGGCCGTTCCTTCGCATCGTCGGCTCCGGCGCCGCACAGGATGTCACGGCATCCTCGCCATCGATACGAGTCGCTCCCTTAAACGGGGTTAAAACACCAGGTCAGGAGGGATGAACCTCCTCGCGCGGCCCGTCTCTGGCGTATTCCGGCCGCCCCCTTGTAGAGGTGGAGGTAGTCGACGTAGATGTAGAAGAACATGAAGCTGGTCCAAGCTGCCGTGAGCTTGGCCTGCACGGGGATCGGCGGGTTGTCGAGCAGGCTCGGGGTGTTCGTTCGGATGGTCATCGGTTCTTCTTTCGAGAGGAGCGGTCTCCCCGCCGGAGTGGCGGCAGGTTTGGGCGTGAATACGCACGGGTGGTCGAATTCGAGGCTGTGGCTGCCATCCCCGGGCGGCCCTCCACGGAGTCCTCGCCAGCGTGCGCAACCTCGGCGCCGCCCTCATCTCGGTCACGACCGAACGAGGCGCACGCCGGTCGCGAGCAGCCAGACGAGCCAGGCGACGAACCCTAGGAGCCCGACGAAAATCAGCGGCGAGCCGTCGGCGATTGCGAGGTTGCCCAGCCCCGCGGCGAGCAGCAGGCTCCCGCCCACCATGCCCAGCAGGCGCTGCCAAGCCGGAGTCAGCCCGCTCGCGTGCGCGGCGAGGGCCGAGCCGATGCAGGTGGTGCCGAGCATCGGCAGCGCCAGCGCGAACGCCGCCGCGTGAATCTGCCAGACGAGCCCGAACGCGGGCGTCGGCTCGGCGAGCCCGCCGGCGGAGAGCGCGAGCCCGATCTGCAGGACGTTGACAAGCACGAAGATGGCCGACAGCGTCGCGCCAGCGGCCAAGGCGAGGCGCGACCAGTCAGCGCCCGCTCCGCCGCGCCGCTCCACGAGGCCGTGCAGGCCCGTCACGAACACGAGCAGCAGCGGCAGGTACAGGGCTACCAGACCGGACACGATCGCGACCGCGTCGCGGTTGGCCGCGTAGTAGGCCAGCACTTCCTCGATCGGAGCGCCGTAGGGCAGCGCGCCCGTTACCGCAAACAACACGTTCTCTATCACCACCAACACCGCGAACGCGATCGCCGCGGCACCGACGAGCCGGCCTCGAACGAACCAACTGCGGGCTGGCGTGGTGGCGGTGTTCTTCGGTGATCTCATCTCTTACTCCTTCGTTGCGGTCGGATGACCGGCGGGTTGTCGAGCAGGTTCGGGGTTTTCGTTGGGATGGTCATCGGTTCTTCTTTTCGAGAGGAGCGGTTCGTCCGCCGGAGTGGCGGCAGGTTTGGGCGTGCACACGCACGGGTTGGGTCGTTCTCGTCGGTGCGGTCGTCAGACGGTGACGACGACCTTCCCTCGGGTGTGGCCGGCCGCGACGTAGCGGAGGGCGTCGGCTGCTTCGTCGAGGGGGTAGGTGCGGTCGATGGCGGGCGTGACCTGCCCGGTCGTGAGCAGGTCGGCCAGGGTGAGCAGGTCCTGGCGCTTCCCGACCGATGTGAAGGGCTTCAGCTGCTGACGGGTGAACCCGGACAGCACGCGCGCTTTGACGATCCGGCCGAGGGGGCCGAGCCAGCGGCCGCCGCGTCCGCTGTTGGGGATGAGGGTGCCGGTGGGCGTCAGCGCTCGGCGGGCAGCCGCCAGGGGCTGGGCTTCCACGTTGTCGAGGATGACGTCGTAGCGCTTCCCGGTGCGGGTGAAGTCGGTCTCGGTGTAGTCGACGACGTGGTCGGCGCCGAGCGACCGGACCAGGTCGACGTTGCGGGTGCTGCACACACCCGTCACCTCGGCGCCGAAGGCCTTGGCGATCTGTACGGCGAAGGAGCCCACGCCGCCCGACGCGCCCGTGATCAGCACCGTCTGGCCCGGTCGAACGTTCGCGATGTCGCGCAATGCCTGCAATGCCGCCATGGCCGACGTGGGCACCGCTGCCGCGTCCACGTCCGACAGGTTGGCAGGCACGGACACGAGGTGGTCCGCCGGGATGCAGGCGTACTCCGCGAGCGTTCCTGTGGTGCTCCAGCCGAACACCTTGTCGCCGGGTCGGAGAGCGGTGACGTCCTTCCCGACCGCTGCCACCACGCCAGCGAGGTCCCTGCCAGGGATGCCGTGGCGCGGCCGGCGGAGCCCGAACACCAGGCGCACCACGTACGGCTCACCGGTCATGACGAAGTAGTCGCCAGGATGTACTGAGGTCGCGCCCACCTGGACGAGCACATCGCCTCGACCGGGCAGCGGTAGCCCGACCTCGGACGACTTGAGCACCGAGGGCGGGCCGTAGCGGTGCTGGACGGCGGCCCGCATCGTCGCCGCCCCGGCCGGACTCGCCCCCGGCACCAGGCCGTCTCCGGTATTCGATCGCTGTTCGATCCCCACAGAAGCCTCCTCCTCCGAACCGCGACACTCGCTGACTCGTACACCGTACGTCGTACGCCGTACGAGTGCCTCTGCTGTACTGTGCTCGTACGCTGTACGATTGTCAATCTGTACGAGCAAGCGAGGAGACCCGTGTCCGGGAGGGAACAAAGGCAGGTCGCGTCCGACGCGGGGCTGAGCAAGCAGCGGGTGGTGGTGGAGGCGGTCCGGCTCGCCGACCGCGAGGGGGTCGACGGGCTGAGCATGCGCCGGCTGGCTCGCGCGCTCGGCGCGGGCGCGATGTCGCTCTACTACTACGTGGCGAGCAAGGACGAGCTGCTGGACGCCATGATCGACGTCGTGTTCGAGGAGATCGAGCTCCCGCCCGAAGAGACCGACTGGCAGTCAGCGATGCGACGGCGGGCGGTATCCGCCCGACAGGTTCTCGCACGCCACCCGTGGGCGAACGGCCTGATGGAGTCGCGGACATCGCCCGGGCCCGCGAACCTCCGCCACCACGAAGCGGTCACCGCCTGCCTGCGGAGGGCCGGCTTCTCGGCCTTGATGGCGACGCACGCCAACTGGTTGCTCGACAGCTATGTCTACGGTTTCGCCCTGCAGGCGGCCAGCCTGCCGTTCGACACCGCCGATGAGTTCGCGGACATGGCCGAGGACGTCTTCCTGCCCCAGCTCCCTCCTGACGAGTTCCCCTACCTCAACGAGTCCGCCGCGGCGCTCGTCTCTGCCGGCTTCGACCCGGCGAAGGAGTTCATCTTCGGCCTCGACCTCGTCCTAGCCGCCCTCGAGTCCCTGAGGGGGCCAGACCAAGTACGAGAGAAAGGGGCAGCGTCCCCTCCCACTCGGAGAAGTTCCTGATCAGTGGGTACGGCGGCGGGGTGCCAGGACCTCGGTGACCTTGGCGATGGCTTCTGCGCCGGGTTTGACGTAGCGCAGGGCGGTGCGGGGGTTCTTGTGGCGGGTCTTGCCCATGATGAGCTGCAGCGGCACTTCGGCCTCGCCGAGGTGGGTGGCGGCGCTGTGGCGCAGCTGGTGCAGATCGAGCCCGGCGTACTTCTCCAGCAAGACGCGGGCGCGGTCGTAGCCCAGGCGGGCGCGGCCGGTGTGCGGGCAGATGTCGGCGGCCGCCGGACGGCGGGCCGGGACGGGGCGGCGTTCGGACAGGAACAGCGGGCCGTGCGTGCGCGTGCTGCCGTCCGGTAGGCGTAGTAGCCGGGGCAGCAGGTGGGCGGTGCCGCTGTCCCAGTACACCCACTCGGTGGCGCCGCCCTTGGAGCGGACGGGGGCGCGGCGGTGCTCCAGGTCGAGGTCTTCGACGTTCAGGGCGAGGATTTCGGCGGCGCGGGCGGCGGTCTCGTACAGCATCCGCCACAGCGTCTTCTCACGCAGTGGGATGTCGCGGCGGGACAGCAGCCGATGGATGGTGGTCTTGGCGACCGCGCGGGTCTCGTCGGCGCTCTCCTTGCGGCGTTCGGCATCGGCCGGGACCGATGGCGCCGCCCAGCGCTTCTTGGTCTGGCACCAGCTCAGCCAGGAGGCGACGGCGGCGCGGTTGCGGTTCCAGGTCGCCGGCGCGCTCGCCCCCCACAGTTCGGCGAGTGCGGCGCCGATCTCGGCGTCGGCGACCTCGGCGAGCGGCCGGTCGCGGCCGAGCCGGGCGGCGACGCGGTCGATGGCCGAGGCGTAGGCGCGGTGAGTGTTGGGGTTGGCCGTGCGCGGGGTGGCCAGGAAGGCGTCGGCGGCCGCGGCGAGGCTGACGCCTCCACCGCGAAGGGCGGTGACCTTCGGCGCGGCGCTCATGCCGGCCGCCGAGCGGCGGTCGCCGTGCCTGTCCGAACTATGTACCGGATAACGTGCCGGAGTCGCGCAGCGATCCGGCGAAGGGTTCTCCTGGTCGCCGCGCCGCCATGATCGCTCATGTACGCGATAACAAGCTGTTATCACGTACATGTGGCCGAATGGCGATCTGGTGCACGATCGCCGTTCGGCCCGATGGTTCCAGACTCCCGAATCAGCGGAGTTTGCGGAAGAATTCGCGCAGGTCGCCGATCATGAGGTCGGGGGCCTCCATCGCTGCGAAGTGGCCGCCGCGGTCGAACTCCGACCAGTGCACCACGGTGTTCTGCTTCTCGGCGATGCCGCGAATCGTGTCGTTGCCCGGGAAGACCGCGATGCCGGTGGGCACACCGGAATCGGGGAGCTCCGCGCCCCAGTGCTGGACTTCCTTGTACAACCGCATGGACGAGCCGGTGGTGTTGGTGAACCACAGGATCGAGAGATTGGTGAGCAGCATGTCGCGGTCGATCGCGTCGGAGGGCGTGGCCTTGGCGGGATCCTTGAAGGTGTTCACCACGTCCAGCACCCACGCCAGCATGCCCGCGGGCGAGTCGGCGACCGCCGGCGCGAGGGTCTGCGGACGGGTGGCGTGCATGCCCGCATAGCCCGAGGTCTCCTTGCTGCTCCAGTCCTTCATTTGCGCCAGCTTCTCTTGATCGCTTGCGCTGTAGCCGGACCCGTCGTCGCCCCAGGAGAAAATGGTGATCGGATCGTTGAGGTGGACTCCCGCCACGTGCTCGGTGTCGATGCGGCCCAGCTGGGGTGCGATGAACGAGCCCGCATCGCCGCCCTGGGCGCCGTAGCGCTCATATCCCAACTCCGCCATGAGTCTTGCGATGAGCTCCGCGCTACGCTCGGTCGACGCCGCACCGGCCGCGCGTGTCGGGCCGGAGAAGCCGAACCCCGGGAGCGTCGGAATCACCAGGTGGAAGGCGTCTTCCGGAGCAGCGCCGTGCGCAACCGGATCGGTGAGCGCGCCGATCATGGCAGTGAAGTCCTCGAACGGCCAGCCGTGCACCAGGACTAGCGGCAGCGCGTCGGGCTCGGCCGAGCGGATATGCAGGAAATGCACACGCTGCCCATCGATTTCGGTGACGAACTGCGGATACCGATTCCAGGCAGCCTCCTGCGCCCGCCAGTCGAAGCCGGTACGCCAGTACTCGGCCAACTCCCGCACATAGCCGGTCGGGATGCCGTAGGTCCAGCCGACGCCGGGCAGTTCCTCGGGCCAGCGAGTGGCGGCCAATCGCCGGTTCAGATCCTCGAGGTCGGTGTCGGGGATATCGATGCGGAAGGGAGCGATTTTCGTCATGTCTTGAAGCTAGGAGGGCCTTAGGACAGGTTCGTTCCTAAGTTGGTGGCATTCTTGAATCATGCTCGAAACCTCGGCTCGGCTCCTGCGCTTGCTGTCCCTGCTGCAGATGCATCGCGACTGGTCAGGCGGCGATCTGGCAGAACGCCTCGGCGTCAGCGCCCGGACCGTGCGCCGGGACGTGGATCGGCTGCGCGAACTCGGCTATCCGGTGGACGCCGTCCAGGGCGCGGCGGGATACCGGCTGGCCGCGGGCAGCACCCTGCCGCCGCTGCTGCTCGACGATGAGGAGGCGCTGGCCGTCGCGGTCGGCCTGCGCACCACGACGGGCGGGACCGTGGCCGGCTTCGAGGACTCCGCGCTGCGCGCCCTCACCAAACTCGAACAGGTCATGCCCTCGCGCCTGCGGCACCGTCTGCAAGCCTTGCAGCGCTCCTTGATCCGTGTGGAGGCGACCGCGCCACGCGTGGAACCCGACACGCTCATCGCCATTTCCGACGCCTGCCACCGCCACGAGCGGCTGCGCTTCGAGTACACGAATTTCCATGGCCACCAATCGATCAAGGATGTCGAACCACACTCGGTGGTCAACTTCAACCGGCACTGGTACCTGGTCGCGTGGGACGCGGCGGCCGCGGACTGGCGTTCCTATCGGGTGGACCGGCTGCACGCTCGCACACCCACTGGCCCGCGCTTCCCACCCCGCGAGGCGCCGGAAGGGGATGTGGTCACCTATCTTTCGAATCAGCTCTCCGCGCGCGCGTGGCCCTACCGTGCCACCGTCACCCTGCACCGCTCGGCTGCCGGACTGGCCGACCGCATTTGGACTGGTATGGGCGTGCTGGAGGCGATCGACGACGCCAGTTGCCTGCTCCATGTAGGCGCCGACTCCCCGTGGGCGCTGTCCTGGATGATCACGTCCATCGACACCGACTTCACCGTCACCGATCCCCCGGAGCTGGTCGAGCAGATCGAAATCCTCGCTCGCCGTTGCGCAGCCGCGATCCGGGCTTGAGAACACGGCACCGCCCGCTGCCCGGCCAGGCACAGGCCCGCCGGTCAGCGATCACCATCAATGAACCAGGCCCTGCACCCCCAACATCACTGCAGGTCGCGGCTATATCCGACCGAAACTTCGTCAGTGCTACCGGGACCCCATGAAGTACATGCGGTGGCGTTCGGCCAGGTCAGCAACGTGCGCTTTGAGGAGAGAGCAGTCGTTCTGCCGGGTGTGCTCGGTCCGCCCCCGGTCTGGCTGACCTTGGGCGACGTGATCGTGTGTACCTGGTGGCGCGAGGGTTACTGACACCCCCAGTCGACGCAATGCCCCAAGCGCGCGCCCGGGGGCACGGCGTACCGTCACGGTCGTGACACGCCAGGGCACGACAGCTAACCACATCGTTTCCCCTTGGGAGCAGTGTCGGGGCCCTGGTCGACCAGCAGTTTGACGTACAAATCGAACGGAGCTTCGTTGGGTGTGCGTTGATCGGCTGGGATGTCTTTAGCCCAGACGCTGACAACGGTGACCCTGGTCCATGACGACCCCGATGCTTCCCGCACGATGATCGCGGCTCCGATCGCTATCTCGGCCTCCGGGCATGATGTGGTCGGCGTGGTGATGAAGATCCTTGGGCCGCTGCTGGTGGAAGCACCCGGAACGTTGATGCGGACGGCGTGAGTGGGTGTTGACCAGTCCTCGCCCACGGTAATCACGGGTTGGTAAGTCTTGCGCTGAAACATGGGCGGCCTGCTGGTGCTCTTGGGGGCTTCTTCCAGCATGTTGGCTTTGGGGGTCGTACTCCCGTGAGAGGGAGGGCTACTCCCGAGGAAGGTGCCGGCAGGTGGCGTGTTGGTCGACGGCAGCGTCCATCTATCCAGCGCCCAAAGCGTCACAAACACTACGAGGGTGGCGCTTACCGTCACCGTCACGATACGAGGCATGCCGCGCCATCCATGCCGCACCTGGTCGGCCTCGGCAGGTTCTGCCAGCGACATGTTCCTGGCACCTTGGCCCTGGTCAGGGCCGTTATCGGCGTTGTCCACGAGTTGTCCGCGGACAACGCGGGGCGTGGGCTGGCTCGGTGATGCCAAACTGAGCTGTGTGCGCAGCTCGTCCAGGGCGTGGTGCGCTTGCTGCAGGAGGAGTGCGTTAGTTTCCAGCAGGCGGTCGCACTCCTGCTCATCCAGCGGCAATGGCTGCATGTCGCCGACGGCGCCACTCACCTTGGTCGGAGCAGGTGGTGCGCCGCCCAGGGCCCGTCGGCATCGTTCGGCCTGCAGATGGGCTTCAAGCCGTAACTGTTCGGCTTCTTCTCTGGCCTGTCGGGCTTCTTCAAGCTGGGCCTCCGCCCGCTCCAGGCGGTCGCGGTAACGATGGTGTCTTTGAAGGAAGGCGTTCTGTTCTTCCAGTTCCCGGCAACGGGCGGCGAGAGACGCGACGAAGCCGAGCAGGAGCATCATCAGCTGGTTCATGCCAACCAGGGTCCGTTGTGCCTCGTCCTGGCCGCGCCGAGCCTTCTCCAGCCGGGCCCGCAGCTCCCGCTCGGGTAGGTAATGCTCAGCCGCGGTCGGCTTGCCCGCTGCAGCCCGCTCTGCCCTCGCCAGCATCTCCTGGCCCTTGATCAGCATCCGCTGCTGTCGGGCCGGTTCGGGTACCAGTTCGCGGATTACCTCCTCCAGCAGCCAGCTGGGGATCAGGTGGCTGCCGTTGCGGAACTGGGCCCACTTGGTCTTGTTGTATTCAAATCAATCGGCCAGCTCTCGGATCGGCAGCTTCTCGGTCAGCTGGTACAGCCAACGCGCCAGTTCCTCAGCCTCGGGGCTGTCAGCCCGGAACCGTACCGGCCGCCCCCGCCGACGCGGGGATCGGCTCCCCTCGATCGTCATGAGGATTCCTCCTTGGCCCGCAGCTGATATTTGTCCGCGACCGACCTGGGCCAACGCGCTGAGCGTGCACGGACAAGGTCAACCGTTGGCACGGTGGCCTCACCGACACCCACTCCACGGAGGTCAACTCGTGAAGCACATCAGCAATTCGCACGCGCTGCGTGCCGCCCATCGCGGTGCGGCTCCCTCCGACCTCACGGAGGTCGAGAGCACCACACACACCATGGGGCTGCGCTTCGGAAGGTGCGGTCATGCGCTCAGCGCCATGGAAGTTCAGGAGTCGCTGTGAACAGCCGCGAATGGCAGATCATCGTACTGCTGGCGATCGGCGGGGGCAGCGCGTACATCGTGCTGCAACATCCGGAGGCCGCGACGCCACTGGTAACTGGCATCGGCGTGGTCACCGTGCTCCTGGCCCTCCTTGACCGCGGCCAGCAGCGATGACCCGGTTGGCGCTGGGATTGATCAAGGCTCGGTCCGCATGGCTGCGCAGGCAGAGAGAAGAGACGGTGCTCGACGACGCCCTCGCCACATCCCAGGCGGCGGCGTACCTACGCCGCCTCGATGCGGGGACGCGGTCAAGGCCCACCAAGCCTGGTGAGGGAAGCCCCGCCACGCGCAACCCCTACAACGGCGTGGCCGCGCTGCGCGACTTCACCCCCGAGCTCCACGCCGCGGCTTGGACTCTGTCCCGTTCCCGGAACGGCGTACTCCCAGGGCAGCGCTGTGGGGCAACCATGGGTGCCAATCGATCCCACGCTGGGCACGGTCATCCACAGCCGAAACCTCGGCGTCCGGCCCTTCGTCTGACCTGCGGTTGCCGATGGACGCGGCCCCTTTCAGCCGTATTCCGGTGGGACCCGCAGAGCACCGACCCCGCCGACTGCACCAGCGAGCAGGTGTGCAGCATCCTGGCCTCCTCGATCCCGGCCCGCCCGGTCGGCAAGCCTCAGCCCGCAGGAACCGACCAGGTCACCAGCGGCGGACGGACCGACGCGCACAACGGCTGACCCTTGGCGTCCGTCAGCCTCAGCCGGGCCACCACGACACCACGCGCCGCGGCGTCGGCCAGCACGTTTGCGGGAATCGCGGCCAGCCACACCTTGGCCCGGCGAAACATCGAGAACGCCCCGGCCGCATCGACAGTCCCCCACGACAGATAGATGAACCGGCCGCCCGGCCTGCCTTGAACAAAGGGTCCCCGTAGATCCCACCCCGTCGTGGTCCGGGTGCAGATCACCTCCAGCTCCCACACCGCTGACGAAGCATCGCCCGGCGTCACCCCCAGCAACTCGTCACGGCGCTCCCGCCGCTGGACGCCGACATGAATGTTGACGTAGCCGGGAAACCCGGGCTCTTGCCCACAGACACGACCAGGTAGATCTGATGCCTCAATCCGGATCAGCACCTTCCCATCATGGCCCGCGACCCAGCGAGCACAAGCTCAGACGCGCGCCGCGCCGTCGTGTCGGCCCTCCTCTCGGGTTGGTGCGATGAGCCCCAAAGTAGAGAGTCGCCCCAGGTCACAGCAGGTGACCGAGCCTCCTGTCGAGACCGGTGTTCGG
>NZ_JBIUCF010000114.1:0-10294 GCF_044593615.1 Nonomuraea sp. NPDC051941 | reverse complement strand
GCAAGATCGCGATCTACTCCAACATGGCCATCGGGCGCTGCGGCTTCCGGAGGTCGCACTGCGTGATCACTCCCCGCCAAGTGCGACAGACCCCGGTAAATGGCCGGGATCTCCGGAGTTATCTGGCCGGATGCTCTGATGGGGACACGTTCGGCTGGCGAGCGGAGGGCCTGCTTCACCGGAACAGTTCGCGGAACACCTATACGGAACACTCCGACCTGGGGCGCGGTCCCGGCCGGGCGGTGTTCCGTTGGGGGATCCCCTTACGGAACATCAGTTCACCTCGGACGCCTTCGAAATCTTTCCACCTGACTGGGTATTTTCTGGGCATCCGCTACCAGAGGAGTCGTCCTCGTCTCATGCGCCGGGGCCCGCAACGCCAACGTCTCACCGGAGGCGCTTGCGCGCTGGTAGGAGAGCCGGGGCCCGGCCGCGCACCCGCCGGTGAGCGTTGCATTCAGGCGGTCCCGGCCCGCCGGGGGCGGTCGCGTTCCGCGAGCCAGGCGGCCGACCTGCGCGGCGTCGGAAGGCGAAACCCCCGCGCAGGTCGGCCGAGGGCTCTCGGCGTGTGTCCTATCTGTAGCCGTAGGACTGCCAGTTGGCCAGCACGCGCTGCTGCACATCGGCCGGCCAGCCGTTTTCGAAGGTGCCCTTGACCGGTCGCTTGTCGGTGGGGAACTGGTCGGCGAGCAGGCAGTTGTAGATGACCTTGCCCGCTCGGTAGGTGTGCTGTTCCTGCTCGTCGAGGTAGACCGACAGGGCGGCGGTGGGCTTGGCGGGGAAGTGGACCTCGCCGTGTTCGGGGTGGGTGCGGGTCGCGAACGCCCAGACGACCTCGTTGACGTCGGTGATGTCGATGTCGTCCTCGACCAGCAGCACCTTGGGCACGCCGAAACCGGCCTTGCCGGCAAAGACGATGTCACCGATCCGCTGGGCGAGTTCGCCGGAGTGGATGTTCAGGATTTCGTACCAGTCCTGGCGGACCGAGACGATCAGCCAGTGCACCGCCGACTCGTAGGAGAACCAGGTGGAGGCGACCGGCAGCCCGGCCTGGCGGGGCTGGTAGAGGATCTCGGCGGCATGCATGGTGCCGGTGCCGGTGTAGTCCTCCTCCACCGGCGGGCCGGCGGCCACCGCCGGCAGGATGGCGCCGTCGCGGTAGGTGATGGCGCTGACCGTGAACAGCGGCTTGGGGGAGGCGTCGGTGGCGTTGTAGCCGGGGTATTCGTTCATCGGGCCCTCCATCGCCTCCTCGTTGAACGCGATGTGGCCCTCGATGACGATCTCGGCGGTGGCGGGCACCATCAGCGAGCCTCAGCGGCGCCAGGCCCTCGTGGGTGCCTTCCACGATCAGCTCGCGGACGAACTCAGGCGTTAGAATGGCGTCGGCTCCAGGAAGCCACCGGTCCGCGGGAATGGGCTCAGCCCACCTGGCGTGTGCACCACGTGTCACCATTGCTCTCCTTTCGGCCTGACGGAGCGGACATCAGGCAGACGAGAGGAGGCCATTGTGCCGACCTTGGGCATGCCCGACCGTCCCCACCTCGACAGCTTCCGCCGGCAGGCCCGTGCCCTGCAGCGGGCCGTGCGGGCCGGAGACCCCGACGCTCTAGCGCGGCTGGCCCGCCACCATCCCGGTGGAGTGCCCGACAACGCCGGCGGCTTGCGGCTCAGCGCCGCGCAGCTCGTCGTCGCCCGCGAATACGGTTTCGCCAGCTGGCCGCGGCTCACGCGCTACCTGGAAACCGTGGCCGAACACGGCTGGGATCCCAGACTCGATACGGCACCCGCGGCCGACCCGGCAGCGGAGTTCTGCCGCCTGGCCTGCCTGACCTACGGCAGCGAGGACGGGTCGGCGCGCTGGGCGCAGGCCCGTCAGCTGCTGGCCCGGCATCCCGATCTGACCGTGGCGAACATTTGGGCCGCCGCGGCGGCCGCCCGCCCGGACGACGTTGGCCGGCTGCTCGCCGAGCAGCCGCGGCTGGTGGCCGAGCGGGGTGGCCCGTACGGTTGCCGGCCGCTGTTCTACCTCATCTACTCGCGATTCGATCTCGCCGTGCCGGCCGAGCGGGTGCTCACGGTCGCCCGGCAGCTGCTCGACGCCGGCGCCGACCCCAACGAGGGCTACCTCTTCGGCGCACTGCCGTCGCCGTTCACGTTGCTGACCGGGGTGTTCGGCCACGGCGAGCTGGGTCGGCGGCGCCAGCCCAGCCACCCGCACTGGCGAGCACTGGGCCGGCTCCTGCTTGACGCGGGCGCCGACCCCAACGACGCCCAGACCCTGTACAACCGGATGTTCGAGCCGGACAACTCCCACCTAGAACTGCTGTTCGAGTACAGGCTCGGCTCCGGCGACGGCGGCCCGTGGCACGCACGGATCGAGCTGCTGGACACGCCCGCGGAGATGCTGCGCACCCAGCTACGCTGGGCGGTCGAGCATCACCAGCCCGACCGGGTGCGGCTGCTGGTCGCGCACGGCGTCGACTTCGGCTCGCCGTTCGAGGGCGACGGGCCCGCGTGGAGCCCCGGCGACGGCCGGACGCCGGTCGAGCTGGCCCGGCTCAACGGCGACACCGAGATCGCCGATTATCTCCTCGCCCGAGGGGCCGCGCAACCCGGCCCCGATCCGGTGCGCGAGCTGATCGCCGCGGCGTTCCGCGCCGACCGGCCCGCGCTCGACCGGGTCCGCGCCGAGTACCCCGACGCCGTGGCGCAAGCCTGCCGCAGCCGTCCCGGGCTCATCGTGTGGGCCGCGACCCAGGCGCCCACCGAGACGGTCATGATGCTGGCGGAGCTCGGCTTCGACGTGAACGCCTACGGGCGCGGTGATGCGCCGGTCGAAGAGGCGTGGGAGACCGCACTGCACCACAGCGCAGGGCGCGGCGACCTCGAGCTCACCCGCCGACTGCTGGACCTGGGCGCCGACCCCGACCTCCGCGACCGGCGCTTCAACGACACCCCGCTGGGCTGGGCCCGCCACTTCCACCAGCAGCCGACCGCCGCACTGCTCGAACCCGTCACAACGCCCTCAACAAGCGACGAATGAACGCGCGCGGCGGTGGGCGGTCCTCAGGGGATCGACCGCCGCCGCGGCTCGACCTTTCACAGGGGCAGGGGGTGCCGTTTTCCTCCGTTTGCCCACACCCGTCGCGTGTATCGTGACGCGGGTGGTGGACGGGTCGCCCGGCCGGCCGGCCCTGGACGTTGTGTCGATCCAGGACCTGGCCCGCGAGCGTGGAGCCACCCCGGATCCGGGGCCCGAGAACCCTCCAACGCAGCCACCATACGAGAGCAACTCCGGCTACTCCGCTTCCCAGCGGCGCCGCCCGAGAAGGCGTCCTCCTCCCGAGCGTGCCCCCAGCCCCAAAGTGGAGTGATCGTTGCAGGTCACCCCAGGTGACGGCCTCTCGTCGCCGATGCGGGTTTCGGTCGGGACGGCCGGGGATGAGTCCGGCGGCTTGTGCCGCGATAACGACGGCGGGCACATTTCCGCAGATCGCGTTGCTCGCTAACAGCTTTTATGTCAAGCCACCCGGGAGCTCCCGGTTACTCAGTGCTACTTGGCGGCTCGGGACATGCTTGGGAGCGGAGAGCCCTGTTCGGATGATCGACCGTAGAGCCTCACGCGCACGGTCGTCCCCGCGCTCGCCGACCGGCGGGAGCGCGCTCATCATGCGGGGACCCATGAATTTCTCACGGGTCCCCCGCGGGCGCGCCTCCAGGCCGGGCCGCTCCCTCAACCGCGTCAGTGAGGACCGTGTGCGCCGTCAGCGTGTTGGGGTGGTCGGGCCCGAACACCCGCTCGTGGTCGGCGACCGACCGTTCCAGCAGCGGGATCGCCTCGGCGACGCGCCCGGCGGCGTAATAGGCGTACGCGAGGTTCCCGCGCGCGATCACCACATCCGGATGATCAGCCCCGCTCACGCGCTCGCTGCGCGCGACGACCCTCCTGAGCAGCTGGATCGCCCGGGAGAGCTCTCCAGCCCCGGAATACGCCATGGCCAGGTCGTTCTGGGACGCCAGCGTGTGCGGGTGATCACGGCCGAGCGCCCGGCGACGGTCGGTCACCGTCCGTTCGAGCAGGGCGATCGCCCGCGCGAAGTCCCCGGCGGCGAGATGGGCGGAGGCCAGGCTGTTGCGGCTGGTGAGGGTCACCGGATGGCGGGCGCCGAGCAGCCGCTCCTGGTCGGCGACGATCCGCTCAAGCACGGAGATCGCCTCGGCGTGGTCACCCGCTGCGGTGTAGGCGAGGCCCAGGCTGTGCCGCAGCGCCAGCGTGTCGGGGTGGTCAGGCCCGTTGAGCCGCTGCCCGTCCGACAGCGCCCGCAGCGCGTAGCCGAGCCCGCGCTCCACCATCCCCTGGTCAAGCAGGTACTGCGCCGTGTCGTTCCAGAGCACCAGCGGCGGTTCCCGCTCCACGTCGGCGAGATGGCCCGCGACGGCGTCGATGTGCGGCAGGAGCTCGCGCCAGACCGGCTGGCCCGCCGGATCGTGCCACTCGGGGACGGCCGACGACAGGAGCACCACCGCGACGTCCAGCGTCTCTCCGGCCGGGAAGACCTCTTCCTCCTCGACCTCGTCCACGTCGCGACCGACCGCCTGGACGAGGGGATCGACGCGTACGGCTGAGCCGTCCAGAGCGATCAGCGAGTGCTCCTCCAGCGTGGCCAGCGCGGCGTCCAGCTCGTCGGCGGGGAACATGTCCCCCTGGCGGAAGAGGTCGAGCGGGATGCCGCCCGGCGCGTACCAGGACATGATCCGCAGGATGGCCTCGGGCAGGATGCCCTGCTCCTCCCGCATCCGGGCGAAGGCGACCCGGCAGGCCGTCGCGACAGTCTGCGCGTCGGCGCGAGGATCGGCGCCGGTGAGGTCGGAGTAGAAGAGGGACGCGCTCGACTCCAGCCGTTCCAGCCTGTCGTCGTCGGTGGTGGCCTCCGGCGGCCAGTAGTGGGTGAGCAGCTTGTCGTCAGGCAGGATGACGGCCAGGCTCTCACCGGGCCGGCTGTTGATCCACTGGATCGCGTTGAGCGCCCGCCCGCTCATCGAGCCGAGGACATTGCCCACCGCCTGCATCAGCAGCGCCTTGCGTCGCAGTTCCGCGGGGTCGACGAGGCTCCGGTAGACGAGCTGCACCTCTGACGTCACCGCGGTGGCCCGGGTCTTGCCCCAGGGATGCGTCTCCATCGGCAGCAGCACGTCCACGAGCCCTGGCACCCGGCTGTACTCCCGCAGGCCGACCGCCTCCGCGGGGTCGTCGCCGTACTCGGTCAGGTAGCTGGCCCGGTCCAGGAAGGACAGCAGGCTCACCGCGAACTCGATGCCCACCAGCCGCAGGTCCCGCGCGACGGACGCGCCGGCGTCGGCGGCGGACATCATCGCGAACCTGTCCGCTTCCAGCTCCAGGCTGTGCGCCGGCCAGTAGTCACGCAGGTAGGTCTCGACCACGGCGGCGCCGCCCGGAGACTCCCGCACCCGGTCGAAGGCCTCGCCCGCGAACCACGGGGACTCGTCGGCGGGACGGCCGGCCGCGTGCAGGTGACCACGGTAGACGTGCGACAGCTCGTGGCCGACCAGGAAGTCCATGGCGCCCCGGGCGATCTCGAACATCACCGGGGCCAGCGTCTCGTCATCGTGGACCCCGATGGCCGTCCTGAACCGCTCGCCCTCGACCATGGCGCACATGCCGTACGCGATCTGCTGGTGCAGGTAGGGGTTCGTGTGGGCCGTGTCGAGCAGGACCCGCGGGAAGTCCGGGTGCGTCCACGGCTCCTCCAGGCCCGGAAACGCGCGGCCCGCCACCACGACGAGCTGCGCCAGGACGAGTGACAGCGCCCACATGTCCTGCACCACATAGCGGCCCATCAGGACCAGGTAGCGGCTGTCTGCCCACTGCTGCACCGAGGCGTGCGGCCGGTAACGGTAGTCCGTGGCGAACAGGAACTTGTGCGTCCCGTCGAGCCCCATGAGCTTGCTCACCCGCGTGAACGACCTGGACAGGTGGATGACGCAGGACGCGGGCTCCGCCGGGGTGAAGCGGATCGTGCCGGGCTCCAGATCCGCGCGCAGCCGCGCCGTCTCCCCCGCCGTCGCCCCGCAGAGCGCGGCCAGTTCCTCCGCGGTGACGTCGTCGGCGTGCAGCGCCCGGTGGAAGGCCGCGCGATCGGCGAACCCCTGCTCGACCTCCGCGGCGGTGCGCAGGAACGCGCCGCCGCGCTCGGAGCGCTGCTGGTGCTCCGTGATCGCGGCGACGAACGGAGCCCAGTCATCCGGGCCGGTCATTCCGGTGGAGTCTCCACGAGGGCCGCCGGGTTCGCGCAGAACCGGTCGGCGCCGATCCCGACGATGGCCCTGGCCACAGTCGCGGCGGGCACGGGCACCTTGCCGACGGTCGCCACGATGAGGTCGGCCAGGACGACGACGAGGTCACCGCTCCTGCCGTCCGCGGCAGCGGCCAGGTCAGTGAGCCGCGGGCACACGGCGTCGCGCAGCAACGTCAGCACGCGGAAGAAGCGGATCGCGTCAGGGAGCTTGGCGCCCCCGATGGGGCGACCGATCCCCGTGGCCTCTTCGATCTGGACAAGGGCGTCACGCAGGTCGTCGTCGGACACAGAACCCCTTCCGGTCATGCTCGCCTTCCTTGGTCATCTGCTCGGCGACCGCGGGCGTTACCCGCGGTCAGCGCATACGAGAAGATCGGTTCATGAGTGGACGTGGGGTAGTTGTCACCGGTGCGTCGCGTGGGATCGGCCGTGATCACCCACACAGCTACTTTGGGGCTGGGGGCAGCCTCAGGAGCGGAGGGCCGAGTTCACGATCCGCCCGGGACGAAAGCCGGTGCCGACCACGCCGCCCCCGAGGCCCGGCCGGCAGGCCATCCGCCGTCCGCCGTGCAGCGCGCCCGCACCCCCGAATTTCATGATCATGTCCATGCTCTTGAGGAACAAGTGTTGAGCGTCAAGAAACCATCGTGAGTCAATGACGGGACGTGCCAGTAACCGAACGTGACAGCAGCCTGTTCCCTAGTGCGACGGCATCTCAACTGCGTGGTGACGCATGCCAATGAGTAGTACTCCGTCGTCGTCCATGACACACGCAGTGTGATCGCAAAATTGCGACGTTGCGTACCCCGCCGCGAACAGGCACGGTCCGCGCGATATCGAAGCAGACGTGCGCCGACTCATACCCATGGCCCTGGCTTGCCTGATCCTGCTCACCGCCTGCGCCGCCGATCCGGCTGTACAGGATGCGCGAGATCACGCCGCTCGGGTCGCCGAGACGCTGAAGGGCATCGATCCCTGGGTCTCCGATGACGTCGGCTACCGCCTCACGCAGGATGGCAACCTTGCAGTCCTGGATATCTCCGAAGACGGTCCGGAGGAACCGGGACGCGCTCGGATCAGAGTGCGCGGGAGGGATCGCACCCTTCAGCCACCCATCCCAGGTCGTTCCTCGCCCGCCGCGGTGGTGTTCCTGTGCTTCGACATCGAGGTCACCTACCGTTTGAAATTAGACCGCTCACGGGCAGGTCTGAGAGACCGGCAGGCCACCGTCTCCGAGGTCAGCTGCCCTGAGTCCAGGCCGCTCAGCTTCCCCGCTCCCGCTACGATTCCGGACCAGGCCAGTACGTGGCTGAAGAGCCATCTGCCCACGACCCTCGATCTCGACGCGGCCCGTCAAGCGGTGCGCGGCCTGGATCTGGATCCGCGGATCCGTCAAGACGTCGCCGAAGCCGACGGCAAGATCGGCATCGCCTTGCGCGAACCGGACGGGCACTGCCTGTTCGCCCGGGTATGGCCTGACATCGTGCAGGTCTGGCGACCTTGGACGTGGACACCTCCCGTGCTGCCCGCCGAACGCGCCTGCAGCGCTGCTCAGGCCGCCAGCGGCTACTCCTACTGATTCCGCTGAGGCGCTGCCCGTGCAGCAGGGGCGTCAAGGTTGCTCGATAACCGTCGTTATCTGGCAAGATAGCGATCACGCACCAGGCTCGAGCTGGACGACCGCCGTCTCAGCGCGCAGGCTTCGTTTCCCGGTTATCTGGCAACTTTGCGGATGGTGGAGGTCGGCACGGTGGATCCGGTCATCGCCGAGCAGCTCGGCCGCGCCCACCCGCTCGCCCGGCATCTCGACGACTTCCTCACCGACCTGGCCAACGCCGGGAAGTCGGCGCACACCCGGCGGGCCTACCGTGGCGACCTGATCCCTTTTGCCGCCCACCACGGCGAGGAGATCGCCGAGCTGACCGCCGTGCCGGTCCGCGCGTTCCTGGCCGAGCTCGCCGAGCTGTCGCCGGCCAGCCGCAAGCGCAAGCGCGCCGCGATCGCCTCCTTCTCCAAGTGGGCGGTCCGGCACGACCTGCTGGACGCCAACCCGATGGACCGCATCGACACCGTCAAAGTGCCCAAGAGCCTGCCCCGCCCCGC
This sequence comes from Nonomuraea sp. NPDC051941, assembly GCF_044593615.1. NCBI lineage: Bacteria > Bacillati > Actinomycetota > Actinomycetes > Streptosporangiales > Streptosporangiaceae > Nonomuraea > Nonomuraea sp. NPDC051941. The sequence continues at coordinate 1,871 of NZ_JBIUCF010000114.1, read as the reverse complement.
CAGCGCGGCCGACGTGGCGAAGGTGCTGGCGGTGATCTGCTCGCGGCGGTCGCGCAAAGATCTGCCGCTGGACCGGCTGCGCGACCGGGTGCTGTTCGAGACCGCCTACGTCTGCGGCGCCCGCGCCTCGGAGGTGTGCGGCCTGTACGTGGAGGATCTCGATCTGCGCCTGGACGACGAACACGTCCGCATCCACGGCAAGGGCGGCAGCGTACGCACCGTCCTGCTGGACGACCGCGGCTATGTCACCCTGCTCAAGCTCTACCTCGCCCGCGCCGGCTACACCGCCGGGCCATTGTTCCGCGCCTCCATCAACGGCCGCGGCGGTCCGCTGTCCTACGACGCCGCCCACCACCGCTGGCAGAGCTACTGCGCGCAGGCCAGGGTCGAGATCGACATCCACCAGCTGCGGCACGCCCACGCCACCGAACTCGTCAACGCCGGCGTCTCCATCGAGGCCGTGCGCCGCCGCCTCGGCCACGCCTCCGCCGAAACCACGCAGCTGTACGCGCTGCTGGACGACAAGGTCGCCGACGCCGAGATCCGCGCCGCGCGCCGACGCCGGGATCGGGCAACGAGCTAAGGAAGCTTCGCGATCAGGAGCAGCCTCAGCTCACTGCAATCAAGATCCTTCTCAGCGCCAACGGCTGTCCGCCGGTTCCTCGACCCCGGGCTCCCAAGCGTCTCCGCCGTAATCACTCGTGAGCGGGCCATTCCTCGGCCAGGAGCGCGTATGAGAGACCGTCGAGCCATCCCTTGGTGCGGTGGAGTGAGTCTCTCACCGTATGCTGTTCGCGGCGCATCCCGACCCGCTCCATCAGCCGCCACGAGGATTCGTTGTCGTAGAAGCAGTCCGCGTGCAGGCGGCGCAGGCCAAGACTCTTGAAGGAGATGTCGATGAGGGCGCGTACCGCTTCGGTGGCGTAGCCCTTGCCGCCGTAGGAGGGATCGAGCGTCCACCCGAGCTCTCCTTGGACGCTTTCCGCCTGGTCAGCGACCTCTTCCTGGGCCCAACCGTCCTGGACCTTCAGTGTCAGGTCACCGATCACCCGGCCGTCCAGTTCGACGATGAGCAGGTCTACGAGCCGCTCCTCGCGGAGGAAACGCTCACGGTAGTCGTCGTAGGTCTCTGTGGCGGCCGCGACCCATTCGTGAGTCTCCGGCAGCTGCCGGAAGGCCCAGGTCGCGTCCAGGTCGTCGGGGGCAGCCCGGCGCAACAGCAGCCGCTCGGTGGAAATCGGCCAGTCCAGCGTGTCAAGAGGGTGACGCATGGACCCTCATACTGACGGCGGGCTGTGGTGATACACAAACGGATTACTGCGGACGACGTCTCCGACAACGACGCGGCGATCGCCCTACAGGAACCGACAGGACACCGAAGCGACCAGGGCTGTGACTTGCATCGCTGAATGGCGTGATTCTGGGATCGCTATTTGGCGTACTTTTCGATCTTCGGGACGGTCCGATCGGACAGAACCTGAGCCTGAGTACTGTCCCGTTCCCCAAACACCGTCTCCCCAGGTCAACGCCCTGTCGTCAGTCCTGGGGCGGCTCCCACTTTGGGGCTCATCGCACCGACCCGAGCGGAGGGCCTAAGAGGGCATCTGATCTAGATCTTGAGCTGGATGTCCGTTCTAGGTGGATTTGACGCGCCAGGTTTGGGTGGATTCCCCGGTCAATGTCCGGCTCATTATGTTAGTCATCGCCCAATAGACCATGGAGCGGGATCGCTGCGGGAGAGTCTCATAGTCGCGCACCAGTCGACGATGCTGCATTAGCCAGCCCAGCGTGCGCTCGACCACCCAACGACGCGGCAGCACCTGAAATCCGGTGTCGGCACTGCGTTTGACCACCTCGACGGCGATTCCACG
>NZ_JBIUCF010000113.1:0-12223 GCF_044593615.1 Nonomuraea sp. NPDC051941 | reverse complement strand
GGTCTTGATCGAACGGGTGCCGAGCATCGCCGCCCGCTGGTCCGCGCCGACCCGGTCAACCCCGGGCAGGCCGTGCAGGAAAGCTCGCAACGCCGCCTCCGAAGAGGCCACGTCCGCGAGCGAGGTGGTCGCTACGCTCATCGCGATCGGGTCTTTCTCGTGCGTGAGGGGGCCGGCCAGCCGCCCGGCGGGGCGGTGGAGGCGCGTTCGATCAGCTTGGTGTCCAGGACGATGCGGCTGGCGCTGCCCCCGGCCTCGTCGGGGTCGAGCCGGCGCAGCAGCAGGCGCATGGCGAGCACGCCCTGCTCGACCATCGGCCGGTCGATGACGGTCAGGGGCGGCCTGAGCAGCGGGCCGGTGTCCAGGTCGTCGAAGCCGATCAGGCTGATCTGGCCGGGGATGTCGATCCGCATGTCGTGCAGCGCCTTGAGCACGCCCAGCGTCATGAGGTTGTTGGCGGCGAAGATGGCGGTGGGCGGCTCGGGCAGCGACAGCAGGGACAGCGTGAGCTGGTAGCCGCTGTGCTCCTTGAAGTCGCCGACCAGGTCGTACTCGGGCGGCACCTCGATGCCCGCCTTGGCGAGCGTCCCGACGAACCCCTCGCGCCGCAGCCGCCCGGGGGTGGTGTCCAGGGTGCCGCTGATCGCGGCCACCTTGGTGTGCCCGAGGGCCAGCAGGTGCTCGGCCGCCTGCTTGCCGCCGCCGTCGTTGTCGACCAGCACGGCGTCGAACCGTTCGCCGCCCGCCAGGTCGCGGTCCACGAACACCAGGGGCACGTCGGCGTCGCGCACGTGCAGCGGCGTCTGGTCCTGCTCGGTGGCGGGGGCGAGGATGATGCCGTCGACCCTGCGCACCAGGTCCGCCAGCACGTCGTCCTCCTGCTCCCCGCTCTCGTCGCTGTTGGCGAGCAGGATGCGGTACGGCTCCGTACGCGTGACAGACTCCATGCCCTTGACCACCGCGGCGAAGTACGGGTTCGTGATGTCCGGGACGACGACGCCGATCGTGTTGGTGCGCCCGGACTTCAGCGACTGCGCCGCCGCACTCGGCCAGTAGCCCAGCTCGTCGATGGCGGCCTGGATCGCCTCGTACGAGCGCACCCGCTGGCCCCGCAGGAAGCGCGAGACCGTGGCGGGAGAGACCCCCGCGCGAGCTGCTACGTCATGGATGGTGACCAAGTGAGCTCCAAACTGAAATCGATGTCAGTGATGATGGCAGGATCCGGCCACGGAGTGTCAATGGCATGTTTCCAAGTCGTTACTTCCATGGACATTTGCCCAACTCAGGGCCCCGTCCGGCCGCCCTTCCTCTGGACCTACTGAAACCGTTGTCAGTAGAACGGGCGTGGAGGAAACATCGGATGTAGTAGCACTCATCAGCGCGGCAGCAGATCCCCTGGAGTCCCCGCCCAACACTCCCGCCAATACCGTCTCAGTGGCCAAGGCCTGGGCTGGGACAGCAGATGCAGGCCAGGGTGCGCGACTGATTCGCAACTCAGGAAACCCTTGACCACATCCGATGTTTCGCCTACGTTACCCGCAAGTCGAGAGTTGCGAAATTTTTCGCACAGCGCCAACACGACAGAGGGTGTCACGGATGTCCGATTCCCGTATCGACGAATTCCGGCAGCGCAGGTTCGGCCTGTTCATCCATTGGGGGCTCTACGCGCTGGCGGCGCGCCACGAGTGGGTCAAGCAGCGCGAGCACATGTCCGACGAGCAGTACCAGCGGTACTTCGAGCGCTTCGACCCCGATCTGTACGACCCCGACGCGTGGGCGGAGGCCGCGCAGCGCGCGGGGATGCGCTACACCGTGCTGACCTCCAAGCACCACGACGGCTTCTGCCTGTGGGATTCGGCCCTGACCGACTACTGCGTGAGCGGCACGCCGTACGGCAAGGACCTGATCGGCCCGTTCGTCGAGGCGTTCAGAGGCAGGGGTCTGGGGGTCGGGTTCTACTACTCGCTGCTGGACTGGCATCACCCGGACTTCCCGATCGACGGGCTGCACTCGTCGTACGTCGAGGGCGGCACGTTCCCCGACCGCGATGTAACCAAATATGCGGATTACCTGCATGGGCAGGTCGAGGAGCTGCTCACCCGCTACGGCCCCATCGACACGCTGTGGTTCGACTTCTCCTACGCCGGCCGGGTCAAGCAGGGCAAGCCGGTCTACGGCGGCAAGGGCAAGGCCGAGTGGCGCTCGGAGGAGCTGGTCGACAAGATCCGCCGCATCCAGCCGGACATCCTGATCAACAACCGTCTGGAGCTGCCGGGCGACTTCACCACGCCGGAGCAGTTCCAGCCCCCTGGCCCGCTGTCGACGGTCTGGGAGGCCTGCCAGACGCTGAACGGAAGCTGGGGCTACGACCGGGACAACAACGCGTGGAAGTCCCCCGGCCTGCTGATCCGCATGCTGATCGACTCGGTCTCCAAGGACGGCAACCTGCTGCTCAACGTGGGGCCCAACGGCCGCGGCGAGTTCGAGCCCCGGGCACTCGACACGCTGCGGGAGATCGGCGACTGGATGCGGCTGCACAGCCAGTCGATCCACGGCGCGGGGACGAGCGAGTTCCAGGCTCCCGAGCACTGCCGCTACACCCAGCGCGGCGACCGGCTCTACGTGCACGTCTTCTCCTGGCCGTACCGGCACCTGCACCTGCCGGGGCTGGCGGGCAAGGTCCGCTACGCGCAGCTGCTCAACGACAGGTCGGAGATCCGCATGTGGGCGCCCGACCCCAAGGTCGACAACGGGAACGTCAACTTCTTCACGATCCCCGAGGGCACCCTCACCCTCGAGCTTCCCGTGGAGCCGCCGGACGTGGCCGTCCCGGTGATCGAGCTCTTCCTCTGAACAGGCTGAAAGGCGATACCCCCCATGGACAACCCCCTGCGCGGTCTGAACACCACCGGCCTGAACCGGCGCCAGGTTCTCAGCCTCGCCGCCATGGCCGCGGCGGCCGTACCCCTCACCGCCTGCGGGAGCGGCGAGCGCACCCGCCAGGCCGGCCCGGCCTCCTCGACCGCCTCCGCGTCCGGCAACTCCGCGGTGATCAACCCGGACCGGCCGGAGAGCGCGCTGTTCCCCTACGCCGAGGCGGAGAAGCTCTTCGACTCGCTGCCCTGGCCCAAGACCAACGTGCCGGAGCCCACGTCCAAGGTCACCGTCACCGTCGCGATCATCCCGGGTCAGCGGCACGAGGTGCGGCACGCGCAGTTCGCCAAGTTCATCAAGAAGCGGCATCCGAACATCGAGATCAAGGTGGAGGTCACGCCGTTCGACGACTTCCGCACCAAGTACCTGACGGGCGCCGCCAGCGGCGTGCTGCCCGACATCATGTACTCGCAGTTCCAGTGGGGGCAGAGCTTCATCAAGAACAACCTGTACCTGTCGCTGGACGACTACATCGCGGCCACGCCCGAATTCAACCGCGCGGACTTCTCCAAGGCGGCGCTCAGCTACTGGGAGCGTGACGGCAAGCTCTACGCGCTGGGCACCGACTCGGCGCCCAAGCTGCTCTTCTACAACAAGGAGATCCTCGACAAGGCGGGCGCCAAGGCGCCTGACGCCTCCTGGACCTGGGACAAGCTCATGGAGGCGGCCCGCGGGCTGGTCTCGGGCACGGGCGCGCAGAAGATCTTCGGGTTCACGCCGGTGCCCAAACCCACCAGCGACCTCACCGCGACGTTCCTGCTCGCTCACGGCGGCCGTTACCTGACGGCCGACGAGACCAAGTGCGTGATCCAGGAGCCGGCCAGCCGCGACGTGCTCAAGCGCTGGATCGACCTGCTGATCAAGGACAAGGCGATGCCCGACCTGGCCGAGACGCAGGCGACGGCGAAGGTGGAGCCGTTCACGCTGGGCCGGGGCGCCCTGTACGTCGGCGGCGCGTGGAACATCGTCACCCTGCTCACCCTGCCCGCCGAGCAGCAGTTCGAGTGGAGCCTGACGCACGTGCCCAGCGGCCCCGAGGGCCGCTTCACCCCGGTCCTGGGCAGCGCCTTCGGCATCACCAGCAAGACGCGCAACCCCGAGGCGGCGTGGATCGTGCTCAACTCCCTGCGCTCCTACGCCGGCCACCGCTTCTTCCTCGACACCCCGCCGTCGCGGCTGTCGGCGTTCGAGGAGAACCTCCAGGACCTCAAGCTCGACAAGGAGGTGATCGACACCACCAAGGACTCGCTGCACAAGTACGGCACCAGCGACGGCGTGCTGAGGCTGCCCGCGACGCCCAAGCTCGAGGACCTCACCAAGCCGATCTGGGAACGGGTCATGTCGGGGTCGCTGTCGGTGGACGAGGGGCTCAAGCAGGTCACCGAGCGGGTCACGCCGATGCTCGCGGAGAACGTCTGACCATGGCCGCCTCCCCGCTGGTCCGGCGCGAGGCCCGCCGGTTCCACCTGTTCGCCCTGCCGTGGAGCATCGGCTTCGTCTTCTTCACCGGCGGGCCCATCGTCGTGTCGCTGGTGCTCAGCTTCACCCGCTACGAGCTGCTGTCGTCGCCGCAATGGGTGGGCCTGGACAACTACGCCCAGCTCCTGCGCGACCCCGACTTCTGGATGGCGACGAAGAACACCGTGTACTTCGGCGCCGCCTCCGCCGCGGCCGGTGTCGTCTACAGCCTCGCCGCGGCGCTGCTGCTCAACATCAAGGTGCGCGGGCAGGCGATCTTCCGGACGATCATCTACATGCCGTCGGTGATCTCCGGCATCGCCACCGCCCTCCTCTGGATCCACGTGCTCCATCCCGACTACGGCCTGGTCAATTACCTGATCGGCCTGGTGGGCATCCAGGGGCCCGGGTGGCTGACCGACGCGAGCTGGGCGATCCCCGGCCTGGTCATCATGACCACCTGGACCACCGGGAACGCGATGATCATCTTCCTGGCCGGGCTGCAGGGCGTGCCCGTCTCGCTGTACGAGGCCGCGCACATCGACGGCGCCGGCTGGTGGAGCAGGTTCAGGCACGTGACGGTCCCGATGATGTCGCCGGTCATCTTCTTCAACCTGGTCGTGGGCTTCATCGGCAGCCTGCAGGCCTACCAGCTCATCCTGTTCATGACCGACGGAGGGCCGGCCAACTCCACCCTGGTCCTGGGCCTGTACGTCTACCGCTACGCCTTCAAGTACTTCGAGATGGGCTACGCCTCGACGATCGCCTGGGCGCTGTTCTTCCTCGTCATCGTGTTCACCGTGATCCAGTTCGCGCTCGCGCGCCGCTGGGTCCACTACGAGGTCAAGTAGGTCACCAGATGGCAATCAAGGTCCTGCCCGCACAGGCCCGCCCGGTGGAGAAGCGGCCCGTGGCCCCCGCCCAGGCCGAGCGGATCCGCCGGGTCCAGCGTCTGACGGCCTACGCGCTCCTCGTCCTGGCCTCGGCGGCCAGCCTGCTCCCGCTGCTGTGGATGCTGACCACCGCGCTCAAGCCGTCCGGAGCCGTGCTGGAGTTTCCGCCGAGGTTCCTCCCCGACGTCTTCACCTGGTCCAACTTCCCCGACGCGTGGACGAGCCTGCCCTTCAACACCTTCCTGGTCAACAGCGTGGTGGTGACCACGCTGTCGATCGTGGGCAATCTCATCTCCTGCATCCTGCCGGCCTACGCCTTCGCGCGGCTGCGCTCGCGGGTGCGCGGCATGGCCTTCGCGCTGATGCTGGGCACGATGATGATCCCCGCGCAGGTGGTCATCGTGCCGAGGTTCCTGCTGTTCTCCCATCTGGACCTGGTGGACACCTTCTGGCCGCTGTTCCTGCCCAACTTCTTCGGCACCGCGCTGTACATCTTCCTGCTCAGGCAGTTCTTCACCACGATCCCGCAGGAGCTGGTGGAGGCGGCGCGCATCGACGGCGCGGGGGAACTGCGGATCCTCTGGCGGATCATGATCCCGCTGTCCAAGCCGGCGATCGCGACCGTGACGCTGCTGTCGTTCGTCGGGGCCTGGGGGGAGTACATCGATCCGCTCATCTACCTGCGCTCGACGGAGAACTACACGATCCCGCTCGGCATCTCGCTGTTCCGCGGCCAGTACGCCGATGACTACAACCTCATGATGGCGGTGTCCATCCTGGCCCTGGTCCCGGTCATCGTGGTGTTCCTGGCGGCACAGAAGTACTTCATCAGGGGCATCATGCTCACCGGCATGGCGGGAAGGTAGGAAGCCTCCAGCCTCGCCTTTCGAAACATAGCGAAAGGCGAGGGCGCCGCGCCGCGCCGCCGTCGCTGAGAAGGCATCCGTCAGCCCGCCCATGCCTCCTTGCCGGTGGTGACCGGGCCGCCGGTCTTCGCCGACTCCTGGACGGCGAGGCTGATCAGGTGGTCCTGACAGGCCTCGGCCAGCGGGTACGGCGGCGGGCCCTCCTGGCGCGCCCAGGCACCCGTGCGTTCGAGGAGGTCCGCGACCGCGATGTCGTCGTCCGACCGGGACGCGCCCTCGAACGGGTTGCGGTAGACCACCCGCCCGTCGAAGCTGATGTGCTTGAGGTCGCGCAACTCCAGGCTGAGGTCGACGCCGGTGTCCCGCCGGATCAGCGCGGACTCCACCGGCGTCGTGGGGTCGACCAGCCGGATCACCCGGTCGTCGACCAGCTCGCCGATCGAGCCGCGCACCACGATGCGCCGCATCCGCAGGGGGTTCCACCACTGGTTGTCGGTGAAGTCGTACAGGCCCATCCTGCCGCCGAAGTCGAGGGTGGCGATGGTCGTGGTCAGCCGCTGCGGCGTGTCGTCGCCGGTCCACCCGCCGAACCCCAGCGGGTTGGCGAGCGGCGCCTCGAACGCGCCGGCGCGCACCTCGGCGGCGTCGAACCCGACGCCCAGCAGGCCGCGGATCAGCGACACCGCGTGGTAGAGGTGGGTCGAGGAAATCTGGACCGAGGTCGGCTCGCCGATCACGCCCTCCCGGACGAGCGCCAGCCGCGCCGCGTGCCCGGGCATCAGCAGGTACTGCTCGGCCACCTGGACCAGGCCGGTGGCGCCCACGTCCCGCCACAACGAGCGCAGCCCGGCCAGGTCCGGCGCGGGCGGCGTCTCGGCGAGGACCGGAATCCCGTGCCCGGCCACCTCGCGGATCGCGTCCGGCATCGCGGCCCACGGCACCGCCGCGGCGAGGTAGTCGGGCCGCTCGTGCCGCAGCAGCTCGTCGATCGAGCGGAAGGCCGGTACGCCCCATTCGGCGGTGACCTCGTCGCCCCGCTCCGCGCTGCGGGTCACGACGCCGCCGACCCGCAGCCGGTCCGGCATCGCCGCCGCCAGCCGCAGGAAGAACCGGGTCCGCCGCCCGCTGCCGATCGCGCCGAACGTCGTGGTCATGAAACCGGACCTCCTCGGGAGCCGGAGCGATCTCGTGCCGGATCGACTCCGGAACAACATACTCGGCAGGCTCTGTCTCGCCCGTCCGGGCGGCCGCTCGGCGAGAACAACCGACGGTGAACATTTCCGAACGGGCTGTCAGCGAAGGAGCCCTTAGGCCAGAATCGGTGAAGACCGTAATCGAGGAGGTTTTCCCTGTGCGCGCCGTTCTCACCGCCGTGCTCGCGACGCTCATCCTGTTGGCCACCGGGGCCGGTTCGGCCGGAGCCGCTTCATCCCGATCGTCCTTGCCCGGCGGAAAGGCCAACTTCGTGGTCACGCAGGGCTTCCTGCGTGCCTCATCCACTCAGAACTGGGTGCGTCTGGGGACGTACCAGTTCAAGGCCAACGGCACCGTCAGCGCGAACACCTACCTCTGGTGGCAGCGCAACCCCGAGGGCAGGCAGGCCACCGGTGTCGTCCCCGACTCCAGCTGCTCGACCAAGGCGGGCGGCTCCAGCACCCGGGTACGCGCCTGCGACGTGCTGACCGCTCCCGGCTTCCCCGGCTCCCCGGACGAGGCCCGCACGGGGACGTACACCGTGGCCGGCAACGTGGTGAGCATCAGGTGGAAGATCGCCCAGACCTGGACCGAGAAGTGGCGGGTGCAGCTGTCGCCTGACCGCAAGCTCGCGCAGCTGCAGCTCGCCGACAGCAGCCTGGCCACCAACGGGTACGGCTACGGCAGCAACGCCTCGCTCACCACCCGCCGGGCGATGAGCTCCGTGCGGGCCTTCGCCGGAGCCCTCAAGCAGGACCTGGTCTCCTGGTCGCGCAACACCATCGTGAAGTCCGACGGCCAGGTCTTCAAGCAGTCCTCCTTCCGCAGCTGCGCCACCACGACCTGGTGCCTGACCTACCTGCAGCCCTCCTCCCCCGGCGCCTGCCAGAAGGCCGGCGGCTGCCCCAACTTCGGCGGCGGCACCAAGGCGAACGTCAGCTCCATCCAGTACTACCTCACCAAGATCTCCAACAACGATCGCCGTGACACCCTGTGGCACTGGTGCACCTGCCTGGCCATGGAGAGCAAGACGTTCTGCTATTCGGGCAACTCGCACATCAAACCGCTGCTGCAGATCATCGACGACAGCGGAGCCTTCCGCGGCTGGGTCGGCGCCGAGGCCTCGTTCTACAACGGGTCCAGGTCCAAGGACATGATGGCCGTGTTCCGCATCTCCGACTTCCGCTGACGTCCGAGCGCCGCTCCTGACTGTCCCGGGTCACGGATTTGTCAACCACGATTCTCGGTAAATAGTCGAACTGCTCCCGTATGGCCTCGCGTATCTCCCGGAGACCGGACTTCCACCCGGGTCATGAGACTTGAAGGAGCAACACATGCGGAATCCGCTCGGGGGGAGCCGACTCAGGTCATGGCGAGCAGTCGCTTCCTTAGGGGGAAGCATCGCACTTGTCCTGACCGGCTCCTCACTGTCCGCGCAGGCGGGCACGATGGCGGCGGCGCAGACCATCGTCTGCCCCAGCGTGGCGGACAAGCTCCCTGAAATACCGGCGGCCGCCAGGGCCGAAGTCGACAGAAACCTGGCCCTCCTGGAAACCCAGATCCAGGAGGCCAACAACCGACTCGCCCGCTCAGCCGGAGAAGGAGGCCCCAACTTCGTCCAGAACGCCATCCTCGGCCCGCTGGCCGACAAGCGCGCCGCCACCCTCGACCGCATCGCCATCTCCATCGGCCGTACCGGCCAACGCCCCACCGGCCTCAACAACCTGGCCACCTGCAGACTCACCGGCACTGCCGATGGCGGCAACAACGGCAATAACGGCAACGGGGGTAACGGCGGGAACGGGGGTAATGGCGGCAACGGCGGTAACGAGGGGAACGGCGGCAACGGCTCGACCCAGGCGCCGAACCCCGGGAACACGGTGAGGCCGACCCAGGGAACAGGATCGGGATCCGGGCAGACCATCGTCTGCCCCAGCGTCGCGGACAAGCTCCCCGAAGTTCCCGCCGCCGCCAGGGCCGAAGTCGACAGAAACCTGGCCCTCCTGGAAACCCAGATCCAGGAGGCCAACAACCGACTCGCCCGCTCAGCCGGAGAAGGAGGCCCCAACTTCGTCCAGAACGCCATCCTCGGCCCGCTGGCCGGCAAACGCGCCGCCACCCTCGACCGCATCGCCATCGCCATCGGCCGCACCGGCCAACGCCCCACCGGCCTCGGCAACCTGGCCAACTGCACACTCGGCAACGGCGGTAACAACGGCAACGGCGGAAATGGCGGCAACGGGGGCAACGGCGGGAATGGGGGGAACGGCGGCAACGGCTCGCCCAGCCCCAGCCCGACCGGTGGCCAGGGCAACGGCAACGGTGAGGACCCCGCCAACGGCGTCGGGCCGTTCGCCCAGGACTTCGTCGACATCCGGCAGGTTCAGCCGGGCCAGTCCAACCTCGCCGAATTCGGAGCCGGCAGGAACGGCTCCCGCGGCACCTTCGTCGCCCAGTGCGGAAGGAACGAGAACCGCCACAACAACTCGGACAACTTCATCGTCACCCCCGGCGTGAGCGACGGGGCGCACCACCTTCACGACTACGTGGGCAACCTGACGACGGACGGATTCTCCACCGACGAGAGCCTGGCCGCAGGGGGGACGACCTGCCAGCGCGGCGACAAGTCCGCGTACTTCTGGCCCGTGCTCAGGGACCGTACGTCGAACGAGAACGCCGACGACGAGCACGGCAACATCGGCCGGGTGCTGACGGCCCGCTCCGTTCAGCTCCAGTTCCGCGGCAACGCGAGCTCCCAGGTCACGGCCATGCCGAGGTTCCTCAGGCTGATCACCGGCGACGCCAAGGCCGCGACGAACGGCGGGGGCAACGCCCGCGCCGCGTGGACCTGCACGGGATTCCAGAACCGGATCACCGACAAGTACCCGCTGTGCCCGCGCGGCAGCCAGGTCGTCCGGATCCTGGACTTCCCGAGCTGCTGGGACGGGCAGAACATCGACAGCGCCAACCACCGCACGCACGTGGTCTTCCCCGGCCAGAACGGCGCCTGCCCCCAGGGCACCCAGGCGGTTCCCCAGCTGCGCATGACCCTCGCCTACTCGGTGCCGCAGGGTCAGTCGTTCGCCGTGGACGCCTTCCCTGAGCAGAAGCACAACCCGATCACCGACCACGCCGACTTCGCCAACGTCATGCCCGACAACCTGATGCGCGTCGTCGTCGACTGCATCAACCGGGGCCGCCGTTGCTGATCTGACACCCGGCCGGACCACCCCCTTCCCGGGGGCGGTCCGGCCGTTCGGTTCTGGTCATCCGGTGGCGAAGCGCTCGGGGCGGAAGTCCTTCAGGAGCGGATGCCTGGCGCCGGTGAGCACCTCGTACGCGGTGAGCTCGCCGGCGATGAGTCCCAGCGTCGCCCCCGAGTGGGTGAACGCCACATGGCACCCCGGCACCGCCTCCAGCTCGCCGAACACCGGCTCGCCGTCCCCCGGGATGGGTTTGCGGCCGAGCCGCCACGACGCCGCCTGGAGGGAGACCTCCCCCTGGAGCAGGGCGGACGCCTCGGCGAGAAGTTCCTTGACGTACGCCTCGTCGATCGAGCAGGAGCCGTCCTCGTGCTCGACGATGTGCTCCTCGTACCAGGAGTGGTCGATGGCGAACGTCGCGCCGGGATGGGGGCGCATCGCGGCACGTGGGGTGTTCAGCACCGTCACGGCCTCGGTCTCGACCGGCTCCGTGACGACGAGCATGGACAGCGGGGACGCGTCCGGGAGGTTCACGCCGAGCTCCGCGAGCACGGAAGAGGTCTGCGCGCCGCAGGCGACGACGACGGCGTCTCCGCTCCAGGACGTGCCGTCGGCGGTGCGTACGCCGCGTGCCCGGCCGTCCTCCACGATCACCGAGCAGCGGCCCGCGCCGGTGACGAGCCGTCCCCCGCGCCGGACCAGCTCGTCCGCGAGCTCCTGGATCAGGTGCGGCAGGGAGACCCAGCCCTCACCCGGGTTGTGGATCGCGAGCCCGCCCTGCGGACCCGGCCGCACCCCGGCCACCTGCCCGCCGACGTCCGCCCGGTCGAGGAGGTGGGACTCTTGACATCCACTCCGCCCTAAAGGACGGAGACTCCCGTCCGCCGCGCGTATGGCTCCGGGTGGGTTACTGCTTCTTCGCGCGGTGCCGGAACAAGTCCCGGTCTTACCTGCGCTCCACAGTCGTTTAGTCTCTCCGCCTGTCCGGCGGCGAGGATGTTGATCGCTGCGTTGACGTCCCGATCGTGGGCCGCCCCGCACGGGCAGGTCCACGCCCGGATGTTCAGCGGCATCGACTCGGCGATGGTCCCGCACGCCGAGCACAGCTTCGACGACGGGAACCAGCGGTCGATCTTGCCGAAGTGGCGGCCGTACTTGACGGCCTTGTACTCCAGCATGGCGACGAACTGCGACCAGCCCGCCTCGTGCACCGACTTCGCCAAGCGTGTGCGCGCCAGGCCGGACACCGCAAGATTCTCCACGTACACCGCTTGGTTGTCGCGGATGATCCTAGTGGAGAGCTTGTGTGCCCAGTCTCGGCGCGTGTTGGCTACTTTGGCGTACGCCTTGGCGGCCTTCACCTTGGCCTTGATGCGGTTCGCCGAGCCCTTCTCCTTACAGCTCAGCGCCTTCTGCGCCTTGCGGAGCTTCTTGGCTGCCCGGCGCAGGATACGCGGGTTGACCACCTTCTGGCCGTCCGACATCACCGCGAAGTGCGTCAGACCCAGGTCGATGCCGATCTCGCAGTCCGTCTCGGGCAGGGGCTCGGGCAGCGGTTCGTCCGACGTCTCGACCACGAACGACGTGAAATACCGGCCTGCCGAATCCTTGATCACCGTCACCGATGATGGATCGGAGGGCAGCGAACGCGACCAGCGGACCGGCACGTCTCCGA
>NZ_JBIUCF010000112.1:0-12685 GCF_044593615.1 Nonomuraea sp. NPDC051941 | reverse complement strand
TTCGCCACCGCCGCCAAACTCGCCGCCTGGTCGGGACTGGCCCCGGGAAATCATGAGTCGGCCGGCAAACGCAAATCCGGACGACGTCGTCACGGTGTGAACGATCTCGTTATTGAGCAGGGCTGCGTTCACGTAATTGACCAGGTCCCGGTCTGCGTTCTGTTCTATCCCGCGTTCGTCGTGCTGGGGGTCGCGGCGCGCCCGGGTCGTTTGTTGGGACGGTAGCGTGGCCCGTTCATGAAGACCTGGTGGCTGTTGTTGATCAAACGGTCGAGCAGGGACTCGGCGACGACGGGGTTGGGGAACAGGGGATACCAATCCGTCGGCTGCCGATTCGAGGTCAGGATCATCGATTTGCCGGTCCGTTCGCTGATCAGCTCGTAGAGATCGTCAGCCTGGGCCGCGGTGAGCTCCCGCATCGCGAAGTCGTCCAAGATGAGGATGGCGGGTCGGGCGAGCTCGGCCAGGCGGCGGGTCCAGGTGCGGTCGGCGTGACCACCGGCCAACTCGGCCAGTGCACGGCTGGTCTTGACGAAGCGGACGTCGGCGCCGTGCCGGATGGCCAGGTGACCGAGGGCTTGGGCGATATGGCTCTTTCCAACCCCAACCGGGCCATAGAGGATGACCGATTCGCCGGCGTGTAGCCAGCGCAGTGCGGCCAGGTCGCGGATTTGAGCGGCGGGGAGTTTCGGGCTGGCGCCGAAGTCGAAGCCTTCCAGCGTGGCCTGCTGCTCGAAGCGGGCCTTGCGCAGTCGTCGCTGCATTGCCATGGTGTCGCGGCGGGAGATCTCGTCCTCGCAGAGGACCTGAAGGAAGTCGATGTGGCCAAGTTCCCCGGCGCGGGCCTGGGCCAGGCGGGCGTCCAGGGTGTCGAGCATGCCGCCGAGCTTGAGCGCGCGCAGCGCCTTGTCCAGCGCGCCGGTCTCGATCGGGGTGATGGTGGTCATGGTGAAGCTCCTCATGATGGTTCGTGGTGCGCTGGTTCAGCGCGAGTGTGATTGCCGTACTTCGCGGTGAGCCTGGTCAGCGCGGTCAGGGTGTCAGCTGGCGGCCGGGGCGCTGGCCTCGCGCAACGGGATCACCTCGGCGATGTGGCCCTGGTAGGCGTCGGCGAACAGGGCGTCGGGGCCGTGCAGGAAAGCATCGGCGCCGCCGTCGCCGCGGCTGGCCGGCGCGGGGTCGGTCTCGGTGCCCGCGGCCAAGATGCCCTTGACGGTCCGGTAGGAGGGGTCGCCGACGGCCAGCGCCTTGGCGCAGGCGGCTTCCAGGCGCTCGGGGTTGTGCTTGTCGGCCAGGCCGAGCACCCCTTGAGCGGCGCGGAGCCGATACAACGCGTTCTCGCCCAGCAGGTCGGCGATCACCTCGATGCAGGCGGGGCCGATCTGCTCGGCCTTGCTGCGGCACCAGGCCGGGGTGCGCATATGGAAGGCGACCTTCTCCGGCGGGTAGTCGGCCAGGTCGGTCTGCTTGCCCGCGAGCTTGCGCGGGTGGGTCTTGATCAGCTCGCCGCCGAAGAAGAACTGCACCTTGGTGGCAGTGGAGCGGACATCGAGCTGTCGGCCCAGATATCGCCAGGGGATGGAGTAGAGCACCCGCTCCACCCGGGCGTGGATGTCCGGGCCGACCTTGGCCTTGCTCCAGCGCGACAGCACGAATGGCGTGGCGGGCAACGGCGCCAGCCGTTCAGCCTCGATCGCGTCGAAGACCATCAGCGGCGCGGCATCGGCCAGTGGGCGGCAGGCGCGGGCCCCGGCAACCTCGATGCACCAGCGGGCGGCCTGTTCGCGCATCTCCTCCATGCTGGCGAAAGTCCGACCGCGCCAGAAGCTGTCGCGGATATAGGGCATCGGCCGCTCGACGCTGGCCTTGTCGCGTGGCTTTCGCGAGCGGGCCGGGTCGACCAGAACGCCGTAGTGCGCGGCCAACTCGGCATAGGCGCGGTTGATCTTCGGGTCATAAAGGTCGGGCCGGTCCACCCCGGTCTTGAGGTTGTCGGGCACCAGCCGGGTCGGGCAGCCGCCGAAGAAGGCGAACGCGGCCACGTGCGCGCTGCTCCACGCCTGCTGGTCCATCTTCAGCACCGGGTAGACGAACATGTGCCGGGAGGCGGGCAGCACCATCACGAAGGCCTGCACCATGTGACGGCGCCCGGTCTTCGGGTCGGTCCAGCGGCCCAGTTGGCCGTAGTCGATCTGCCCCTGCTCGCCTGGTTCTGCCTCGCGCAGCCGCAGCACCCGCACCTGCGAGGCGCGCACCTCCTCGGGCAGGTTGGCGTGCACATAGCGGCGCATCGAGGCGATACTGACCGCCAGCCCTTCCTCATCACGCAGTCGCTGGTGGATCGTGGCCACCGTCACTCCGGCCTTGAGCTGGGCGACGATGTAATCGCGGTGCTGCTCGATCGTTGGCCAGGTCACCTGCCGCAGCCGGATGTCGGTCAGCTCCGGGAACCATTCACGCACCCGCGCCGCCCACTCCGCCGAGCTGATCGCCATCCCGCCTGGAGCGATTCCCGCAGCCTCGGCCGGGGCCACGTACTTACGCACCGTGTTACGCGAGACCCCCAAGCTGTCCGCGATCTCGTTCTTCGACCGGCCTGCATGCCAGTGCACCAGGATCTCGGTGATGTCCACCACGTCGAAGCTCCTCCTCGCCATCGGCCCCCCGTCCCGTGACGAGGGCAAGAATGCTGATCTTCCGATGACCAGGTCCATCCCGACACGCACGCCGTGACCAGGGTCAATAACGTGATCGAGGTGGTCAATTACGTGATCGCAGAGGGCTCACGCCTGCTCAATTCTGTGATCGTCGACACTGGTCGGGGAGCACTACGGGTGAGCGAAGCGGGCAGGGCTCGCTCACGTCGTGGGACCTCTGCCGCCCGATGACGTGACCGGAATGCCCGCTCACACGTCGCGACAGGTACCGCCTTCCTGCAGCACCTGCCCCAGGCCTCATGGGAGACGGCCCGGCCGGCGCTGACCGAGACGTCTCCCATCAGCCGACGTCCCCATCGCGAGGTGTGACGTCACTCTCGTCGGCGCCGGAGGAGTGTCGCCGCTCAAGGGCGGTGAGCACACTCCCGATGACCGCCAGAAGGGATCCGCCGATCAGGAGCGGGACCGCCCAGGACTTCGGGTCGGACAGCATGGTGGCGACGATGAGGGTGGCGGCGCTCCAGAAGGAGAACGCGGACGCCATCACCACCACCCTGCGAAGAATTCGTATTCCACGCCCCGACGTCGACCTACTGCGATCCAATATTCAGTTCCTTGATCATCGGCATGAACATTCCGGACTGCTGATCATAGTACGTGCCCGTTTTGAACTTGAACCAGATCCCGTTCCCCTTGTTGTTGTTCAGGATCACCGCTGTCGCCACGCCGAGGATTCCGGCCGCCGCCCCGCAGACAACTCCCAGCGGTATGCCGATGATTGTGGCGGCGCTTACCCCGCACAATGCCTCCGCGAACCCCGTGATCGAACCGAGGCCGGCCGCGAGGAGGTTCGCGGCGGAGTTGCTCAGGTAGTAGACGCAGTCGCCGCCCTTCGCATTGCATTTCTTCCCGGTGAAGCCGCCCCCTTGCGTGCAGGGCTGCTCGCCCTTCATCTTCTTCGCGCACTCCAGGTAGACGTCGTCGACCCAGTTGCAGTCCTTGACGCGATCCGTCTTCATGCACGTCATCTGCGAGTCGTACGCGGTGTTGCAGAACTGCGCCGAATGGTTGCCGTACTGCTTGGAGGACATGCAGTCGGAATAGCTGCCGGCGAAGGATTTGCAGTCGTTGTGATTGGCGTCCTTCGCCTGATCCCGGCATTTGACGTAGTAATCACTCTCCGCGGCGCAGACGGGCTGGCTGGTCTTGTTGCCGTAACGGCAGCCGCGATACATGTCCGAAGCGTTGCCGCACATCTCCTTGGAGTTGGGATGGCCGGCCCGGCAGGTTCGATAGTTGCCGGCATCCTCGATGCAGACTTTTCTCGTGCTTCCTTCGGCGCGACAGGCGATGTAGTTGTCCTTCGCGTCGAGACAGGTCGGCCGATCGATCACCGCGGCCCGGCACTCCGCGTACGTCGAGGCTGCGTCCCTGCACGACCCCGGGCTGCCGCCCTTCGAGACCACTCCCATGTGGGACTTCGCGTCAGCGCGGCAGTCCCCGTAGACGTCCTTGGTCGCGCTGCAGTAGCTCTTGCCGTTCTCCTTGCGGCAGGTCGTGTACTCCTTCTCGGACTCCTTGCAGTACGACTTTCCGTAGTCCTTGACGCACCGATTGTGGTCGGAGATGATCTCTCCGCACGTCTTGCTCTTCTTCTTCTGCCCCTTGCATTCCTCATAGGTGTCGACCGGGTTCTTCTTCGACGTGCTCTTGTGCCCGTCCAGGTCGACGTTGGTGAGGGGGTTGTTGTTGGCGTAGGCGTAGCGGTTGAGCTGGACCGACGGGTCGGGGTTCTGCGTGAGGGTGTCGCGCGAGACGAAGCTGCCGGTGGTCGGCTGGTACCAGCGGGCCGCCATGTTGATCATGCGGGTCGTGGGGTCGGTGTAGCCGCCCTGATAGCCAAGCGCATGCTCGGGGCCGGTGCGCGTGATGACCTCGCCGAAGGGGTCGTAGGCCACCGAATCAGCCAGAGCGGTCGCGTTGGTGGCGAAGGCCCCGACCAGGTCGCCGCGTAGGTCGGAGAAGGCCAGCTGGGCTCCGGTGCCGTCGTTGATGCCGAGAGTGCGGCCGAGCGCGTCGCGGCCGAAGATGGCCCGCTTGGCGCCGTTGGCGTCGGTGACGGCCACCAGGTTGTTGCTGACCCCCTCGTAGGCGAAGGACAAGGTCTGCCCGCTCTGTGTGCGGGTCTCCATACGATCGAGAGCGTCGTAGCCGTAGGTGACGGCGTCGTCGTTGATGAGCCGGTCGAAGGCGTCGAACTTGGTGCGCCGGACGATCCCGGCCGAATCCTCCAGCAAGGTGCCGCGTGCGGTGTACGTGTAGGTGTGTCCGTCGCCCGAGGTCAGGCGGTTGCGTTCGTCGTAGGTGAAGGTCTTGTCGCCGGCCTTGACCCGGTTGCCCGAGGCGTCCCACTCGTAGGCGGTCTTCGTGCCGCCCGGGGCGGTCCAGGAGATGAGTCGGTTGGACTGGTCGTAGGCGTAGGTGTTGGTCCCGGCCCCGGCCGTGCCGGTGGTGGTCTTGGAGGTGAGGTTGTCGTTGAGGTCGTAGCCGTACTCGATGGAGGCGATCGCGCCACCCGCGGCAGTGGTGAGCTGGTCCTTGGTCAGCCGGTTCAGCGCGTCGTAGGTGTAGCTGCGCCGCGCGCCCGAGGTCCCGTAGGCCATGGACGTCAGCCGGTTGGCCTTGTCGTAGCCGTAGTCTATGGCGGTGTTGCTGACCGGGTCGATCGACTGGGTCAGCCGGTCGGCCCCGTCCCAGGTGAAGGTGGACGTGCCGGTCACGTCGACGCGCTGGGCCAGATGGCCGTTGGCGTCGTAGGCGTAGGCGTTGAGGTCGCCGCCCGCGCCTGTCGTCTTGAGCAGCAGGCCGCGGTCGTTGAGGGTGAAGTTGAGATCGCCGGCGGCGGTCAGGCGGCCCGCCGCGTCGTAGCCGAACGTCTTGTCCTCGGTGTTCGCCTCGGCGCCGGTGCCGGTCTGCTTCACCAGGCGGTTCAGCTCGTCGAAGATCCGGTCTACGCGCACTCCGCCGGGGAGGAGGCTGGTCACCGAGTTACCGCCGGCGTCGTAGAGGGTGGTCCAGGTCCGGTCTGCGGGGTCGGGGTGGGCGGCGGTGCTCGGCTCGATCATCGACTCGAGGAGGCCCAGGCTGTTGTAGGTGGCGTAGGTGGCGTTCCCGCGGCCGTCGGTCGAGCGGGTCTGCGCACCCGCGGCGTCGTAGCCGAACGTGGTGGTGATCTTCTCGGTCGCCGAGATCGGTTCGCGCTGTTCGATCAGCCGGTTCGCGGCGTCGAACAACCGCTCGGTGGTGTGCCCCTCACCGGAGGTCTGACTGGTGGCGTTGCCCGCCAGGTCGTAGCCGATGGTGTGGGTGCGCAGCACCGCACCGGCGTCGTCCAGTTCCTGGATCCGGGTCTTGCGGCCGGCCAGGTCGTAGCCAGCCTTGCTGGTCAGGCCCAGCGCGTTGGTGGTCGTCGTCGGGCGGCCGGCGAGGTCGTAGCCGAACGTCGTGGTGTTGCCCAGCGCGTCGGTCTGCCCGGCCAGCGCGCCGGTGGCGTCGTACGTGCGGATGGAGGTGTCGCCGGTCGGCCGGGTCGTCTTGGTCACCCGACCGGCGTCGTCATACTCCATCTTCGTCACGTACACCGCCTGCGACGGCTTGCGCTCGATTGTGGTCAAGGTGATCTGCCGGCCGAGATCATCGTACGTGGACTCCGCACGCGCCCCGGTCGGATCCGTCGTCCACAGCGCCTCGCCCAGCAGGTCATAGCCGTAGTTCCACACTCCGGCCGCGGCCGAGCCCGTCCTGGGCGCGGTGACCTGCACCTTGCGACCGAGCCCGTCGTAGAGCGCGGTCGTGGTCTGGCCGCGTGGGTCGGTCACGCTGACCGCATCACCGGCGGCGTTGTAGACGGTGGTGGCCTTGGGCGAGACCGGCTGTCCGCCGGGAGGCGTGTAGGTGGGGAGGTTCTGCTCCACGACCCGCCCGACCCGGTCCAGGGTCGAGCTGACGAGCCGGCCCTCAGGGTCAACCTGCTGCGTGGGCTCGCCGAAGGTGTTGTAGCCAATCTTGGCCGTGGGCCGCTGCGTCGCCGGTGCGGCGCCCGCCCGCTCCACCTGCACCGACGGCAGTCGTACCTGCGTCTTCTGGCCCCTGCTGTCGTAGGTGACGTCGGTGGTGTAGGCGGCCGGGTCGGCCCCGGCGGCGTTGCCGCGCGGGTCGGTCGTCGCCGTGACCAGGCCACGGTCATCCACGGTGAGCGTGGTCACCAGGTCCTGCCCGTCGTTGTGCACGGTTTGCCGGACGGGGTGGTCGCCTGCGTCGTAGGCGTACTCGACGGACTCGACGCGGTCGGTGCCCGCCGCGGACAGGCTGATCTTGGTGATGTTGCCGTTGGCGTCGTAGACGGGTGTGGTGACCCGGTTCAACTTGCCCGGGTCCACGATTTGAGAGACGACCCGTCCGGCCGCGTCGTAGGCGGCCTCCACCCGCAGTGTGCCGTTGCCGGTGGTCTGGCGGATGAGGTGGTTGGCGGCGTCATACACCTTCGAGTCCACCACCACGTCCCGCACGGCATCCGACCCGTTCAACCTGGCGCCCTTGGCCGTCGTCTCCGCCGGCAGGTTGTCGGCGTAGTAGGTGTAGGCGGTGGTGCGGCCCATGGCGTCGGTCTGCGAGGCCAGCCGTCCAGCCGGGTCGTAGGCGTTCGAGGTCAGCACGATGTCCGTGGCCGCCTGCGGCGCGGTGGGGCTGCCGGTCCAGCCCTTCAGCACCGTCGTGGCCGGCTCGCCACGCGGGGTGTAGGTGTACGCCAGCGTCGTGCCCCGTGCGTCGGTGGCGGAGATCTTCTGACCCTTGTGGTCGTAGGCGAACGTCTCCACGCTCCCCTCGGGCCCGGTGATCGTCGCCTGCCTGCCGTAGGCGTCGTAGGTGTAGACGGTCCTACGCGGCGCGTCCCCTCCGGTCAGGTCCTCATTGGTCTCCGTCATCGGCAGGCCGTCCTCGTTGTAACCCGCCGACCAGCGCAGCGTGTGCGTCTTGCCGTCCACCTCGTTCTTGACGGCAGGGCCGGTCCTGGACAGCACTCGTCCCATCCCGTCGTAGGCGACCGTGGTCGTGACCCCCTCGGGGAACGCCTCGGAGATCTCCGTCGTGGCGGTCACCCTCCCAAGGGCGTCATGGGTGTACTTCTTGACCAGCCCGGACGGCAGCGTCTCCGTCGCGAGGTCGCCGGCGGCGGTGAAGGCGTACGTGGTCTCGTAGCCCTTGTAGTCCTTGTCCGACTTCACCATGCCTGCGGGCGTCGTGCCGCCGCCGACGGCCGGCTCGGTACCGTCGGTGTAGGTCTTGACCGTGCTGCGCCCGGCCGGGAAGTCCGCCGTCGCCGGAGTCGTGGTCCTGGTCTCCTCTCCGAACGAGTTGTACGTCCACGAGGTCATGTAGGTCTCGTCGGCGGCCGAGGCGGACCGGCCGTCCCGCTCACCGATCTTCACGTCGTTGCGGGCGTCGAACGGCTTGTCGACGTCGACGAAGTAGTCGTAGTACTCGGTCGAGCAGTTCGCGCCCGCCGTTCTGCAGGTCTTCTTCGCCAGCAGGTTCCCACGGGCGTTGAACGCCAGCTCGACCACGTTGCCGTTCGGGTCGATCACCTTGGCCGGGTATCCGCCCACGTCATAGGCCCACTTCGTGGTCGCTCCGACCTGGTCGGTCACCGACACCTGCCGGTAGCCACGCTGCGCGTCGGCGACGTAGGTGACGACGCCGTCGTGCGGGTCGGTCACCGTCACGGTCGCGAAGGTGGAGAGGGTGGTCTGCTTGGTGTACACCGGGTCCGACAGCTTCCAGGTGCCGCCGTTGGAGTCGGTGTGCGTCACCAGCCGGCCGCCGTCCGGGTTGTAGACGTTGACCGCCCACACGCGGCCCGACGGCTGGGTTACCTTGGTGAGCTGCGGCTGCGGCTTGCCTGCCGCGAAGTGCCGCTGCACGGCCGCCTTGCTCAGGGGCCTGCCGTAGACCGCGACCTCGTCGATGTCGCCGTTGAACGGGAACGGCGCGGTGCTGGTGGTGCTCGACGGCCAGGCCGGGGAGCCGTACCCGGACCCGATCCGGGTCTCCGCCATCTCGTGGTGCTGGACCTCGCCGGCCAGCGTGCCCACTGCGACGCCGTCCAGGTAGAGGGTCTGCGTGTGTTCGGCGGGCCTCGTGCTCGAGGCGGGCCTGGTCTCCACCGACGACAGCACCGCATGGTGCCAGTTGCCGTCGTTCACCGCACCGGTGGAGGTGAGCGGGGTGTGCGCGGTGGTGGAAGTGCCGGTGCCGAACTGGCCGCGCAGCTTGCCGTCGGTGCCCACGTACATCACCGGCACGAACGACGGAGGCGTGCCGTTGTCCGCGCCCTGCATCCCGATGACCGTGCCGGACGTGGTGGTCCTGAACCACGCCTCCACCGCCGGCTCGCCGCCCTGACCGCTGATCGCATCGGCCGGGAGCTGCACGTACGTCGAGGTCGCCGCCCCCTTGAAACGCATCGCGGTGTCCGGCGAGCCGGCCAGCGCGCCCGGCACTCGCGCGCCGAGGTCCGCCGGGGTGGTCCCGTTCAGCTTGGCCTGCTGCTCGGTGATGTTCCAGCCCGCTGCGCTGGCGATGACGGTGCCGGTACGGGTCTCGCCCTCGTTCAGCCGGTAGTAGTACTTCGGCCCGGAGTCGGTGACCACGCTCTTGTACCGCGAGCCTGTCCCGTACTCGTAGGTCGTGCAGGCCGTCGCCGAGGTCGGCGGGCACACCTTGACCAGCAGGTCGCCCTCGTAGGCGTAGGTCCAGGTGAGCGGGTTGCCGTCCACCGGGTCGGTGGAGACGCTCGCGACGTGATTGCCGGCCCAGGTGAACGTCAGCGACCTGCCGCCCGTCGCGGCCACCTTGGCCAGCTTGCCGTCGGCGCCGCGGGTCAGCTCCTGCGCCCGCCCCCGGTGATCGGTGATCTTCGAGAGGAGGCCCGAGGCGTCGAACCAGTAGGAGGTGGCCGACTTGTCCATCAGGCGCCAGCCACCGGTCTGCTCGGCGGCCATCGTCGCGAACGTCCCCGACGGCGGCGCGTAGGCGCCGTTGCCCATGGACGCGAACCGCAGCTGCTCGCCGCCCGGATAGGTCACCAGCAGGCTCCCGGTCGGCTCCTCCTCGATGCGCATGTCCCAGCGGGTCGTCCAGCCGGCGCCGAAGATGCCGTCGGTCCGCGGGTCCAGGCTGTTGTACGTACGGTTCACCGACAGCGGCGGCCCCACCGTCGTCACCGAGGCGTCCGTCGCCGTGGACGCGTAGTTGCCAGAGACATGGTTGAACTCGCGACCTTGCGTGCCGGCGGCCAGCAGGCCGTTGATGTTGCCCTGGTCGGGAACGGGGGTGAAGGTCCGCCACGACGAGGTGACCGTGGTGTACGTGGTGGCGGCCTTCGCCATCCACGAGTACGTCTCGCCCCACTTCAGCCGGGCATCGACCACCTGCCAGACGCCTTCCTTGGTCCAGTCCTCGGTCTTCTCCGCCGAGTCCTTGCACCAGCGCCAGTTGGGCGCGCTGCCCGCGCAGAGCTGGAACCAGTACTTGACCTCGCCCTTGTTGTAGGGGCGGGCGTTGACCGACAGCACCGGCGTCAGGGTGCCGACCTGGCTGTTGTGGGCCGGGGAGAACGACTCGAACGGCAGGGCCGTCACGGTCGCGTACACCCAGTCCGACCAGGGCCCGGAGACGCCGGAGGCGGTGGTGGCGCGGGCGCGCCAGCGGATCTGCCAGCCGTCGGTCAGCTTGTCGGCGGGGACGGCCGCCCAGGCGCTGGTGCCGGAGGCGTACTCCTTGTCCGAGGTGCCGGTCCAGATCAGGCCGGTGCCCTGCTCGCTCTTGGCCGGGTCGTGCTCGACCTCGACGTTCAGCCTGCTGAGCCGGTTGTCCGGGTCGGTCACCCTGGCGTACATCGACGGAGTGAGCGACTCGGCGGTCCAGGAGGTGGTGCCGCGGATGGCAGGGTCCATGCCCAGGCCGTCCACGCTGGGCTTGCGCAGGTCCACGGTGGCCGCCTGCCACGCCGACCACTCGCCTTCGGCGCCCGCGGTGGTGACGCCGCGGACCCGCCAGCGGATCTTCATGCCGTCGGTCAGCTTGCCTGCCGGCACCTGCACCCAGGCGTTGCCGCTGGAGGCGTAGCTCGTGGCGCCCTTGCCGGACCAGATCACGCCGGTGCCCTGGCCGGTCGCGGGGTTGTGCTCGATCTCCGCGCCCAGCACCAGCTTCGAGCCGCCGGCGTCGGTCACCTTCGCGTACAGCCATGGGGTGGCCGAGGAGAGCGTCCACGTGTCGCTGCCGCGCGTGGCCGGGACGGCGCCCAAGCCGTTCCCCGCGGTGCCGCTCACCTGGACCGTCGCCGTCTGCCATTCCGACCACGGACTGGCCACGCCGGACGACGTCGACGCCCGGACGCGCCAGCGAACCAGCCAGCCGTCCTTCAGCTTGCCGGACGTCACCGTGGGTGTCTGCAGCGAGCAGCGGCTCCAGGTGGCGCACGAACCGCTCGACACCTGCCCGCTGTCGCTCCAGATCAGGCCGGTGCCCTGCCCGGCGGCGGACGGGTCATGCTCGACCTCCGCGTCCAGCTTCAACGACCGCGACTCCGGGTCGGCGCCGTAGGCCGAGAAATATGGGGTCGTGGACGACAACGTCCACAACCCGGAGGCGAGCTGCCCCGTCGAGGCGGACAGGTCGGACACGACCGGCTTGGAGGTGTCCACCCGCGCCATCTGCCACTCCGACCACGGTCCCGCCACACCGGCCGAGGTGGCGACGCGGACGCGCCAGCGGACCAGCCACCCGTCCTTGAGTTTCCCGGCTGGGATGGCGGGAGTCTGCAGCGAGCAGCGGCTCCAGGTCGAGCACGAACCGCTCGACACCTGCCCGCTGTCGCTCCAGATCAGCCCGCTGCGCTGCCCGGCGGCGGACGGGTCATGCTCGACCTGCGCCTCCAGCTTCAACGACCGCGACTCCGGGTCGGCGCCGTAGGCCGAGAAATATGGGGTCGTGGACGACAACGTCCACAACCCGGAGGCGAGCTGCCCCGTCGAGGCGGACAGGTCGGACACGACCGGCTTGGAGGTGTCCACCCGGGCGGCCTGCCATTCCGACCACGGTCCCGCCACACCGGCCGAGGTGGCGACGCGGACGCGCCAGCGAATCAACCAGCCGTCCTTCAGCTTCCCGGCCGTGACGGCAGGAGTCTGCAACGAGCAGCGGCTCCAGGTCGAGCACGAACCGCTCGACACCTGCCCGCTGTCGCTCCAGATCAGCCCGGTGCCCTGCCCGGCGGCGGACGGGTCATGCTCGACCTGCGCCTCCAGCTTCAACGACCGCGACTCCGGGTCGGCGCCGTAGGCCGAGAAGTTCGGGGTCGTGGACGACAACGTCCACAACCCGGAGGCGAGCTGCCCCGTCGAGACGGACAGGTCCGACACGACCGGCTTCGAGGTGTCCACCCGCGCCATCTGCCACTCCGACCACGGTCCCGCCACGTTGGCAGAGGTGGAGACGCGGACGCGCCAGCGGATCAGCCACCCGTCCTTGAGCTTGCCCGCGGTCACGGCAGGGGCCTGCAGCGAGCAGGCGCTCCAGGTCGAGCACGATCCGCTCGACATCGAGCCGTTTCCGGACCAGATCAGCCCGCTCCCCTGGGCGGTGGCCGACGGGTCGTGCTCGACCTGCGCCTCCAGCTTCAACGACCGCGACTCCGGGTCGGCGCCGTAGGCGGAGAAGTACGGGGTTGTGGACGACAACGTCCACAACCCGGAGGTGAGCTGTCCCGTCGAGGCCGACACCCCCGTCACGAGCGGCTTGGCGGTGTCCACCCGCGCCAGTTGCCAGTCCGACCACGGACCCGCCACCACCGCGCCGGGAGAAGCGGTGGACTGCACCACGGCCCGCACGCGCCAGCGTATCGACCAGCCGTTCTGGATCCCCTCCGCCGCGGGTGCCGTGTGCGAGGCCGCACACGGCTGGCC
>NZ_JBIUCF010000111.1:0-12729 GCF_044593615.1 Nonomuraea sp. NPDC051941 | reverse complement strand
CGCCCGCGTTCACCGTCGCCCCGGTGACCGCGTCCCCGGGCCGCACCTCCACCGGCACCGACTCGCCGGTCAGCATCGAGGCGTCCACCGCCGAGGAGCCTTCGAGGATGACGCCGTCGGTGGCGATCTTCTCGCCGGGCCGCACCACGAACGTGTCACCGGCCTCCAGCTGGTCGGTGGGGATCCGGCGGCCGTCGGCCAGCTCCACCTCCTTGGCGCCCAGCTCCAGCAACGCCCGCAACGCCGCCCCCGCCCGCCGCTTGGAACGGGACTCGAAATACCGGCCGGCCAGGATGAACGCGGTCACCGCCGCCGCGGTTTCCAGATAGATGTTGCCGGAGCCGTCGGTGCGCTCGATCGTGAAGGCGAACGGATGCGTCATCCCCGGTGTGCCCGCGCTGCCGAAGAACAGCGCCCACAGCGACCAGCCGAACGCGGCCAGCGTGCCGACCGAGATCAGCGTGTCCATCGTCGCGGCGCCGTGCCGCAGGTTCGTCCAGGCCGCCTTGTGGAACGGCCAGCCCGCGTACACCACCACCGGCGCCGCCAGCACCAGCGACAGCCACTGCCAGTTCGTGAACTGCAACGCCGGCACCATCGCCATCGCCACCACCGGCACACTCAACACCACCGCGGTGATCAACCGCTGCCGCAACGGCCGCAGCTCGTCCTGCGGGGGTGCTTCGCTCGGGGCGGGGGCAGCCGGTAGCGCGGCCGTGTACCCGGCCTTCTCCACCTCGCTGATCAGTTCCTTCGGGTCCACACCATCCGGGAAGGTGACCTTCGCCTTCTCCGTCGCGTAGTTCACCGTCGCGCTCACACCCTCGAGCTTGTTCAGCTTGCGCTCGATCCGGTTCGCGCAGGACGCGCAGGTCATGCCACCGATCGACAGCTCGACGGATCTGTCCTGGGTCAGGGAAGTCATCACCCCTCCTTTTCCTGTTTCAGTGCCCGTGACCGCTGGTGCCCGGCTGAGCCGGTCCCGCGCCACTCGCCCGGGCGGTGAAGTCCGCGGTACGGACCTTGCCCTCATGCTGGAAATCCAGGAACAACCGGTAGTCACCGCCGCTGGGCACTTCGGCGTAGAAGGTGATCTCCGGCCCCGCCTTCACACTCTCCTCCGGATGCACGTGCAGGTAGGCCAGATCACCGGCCCGCAACGCCACCAGATGCCCGTACGCCCCCAGATACGGCTGCAGGTCCGTCACCGGCTTGCCATCCTTGCTCACGCTCAGCGTCAGCTTGCTGGCCTGGCCGGGCACGAGATCACCCGCCAGGGAGACCGTGTAGCCGTCCACCTCAGCCGTACGAGCCACCGGAGCAAGAGGCTGCGGCTTGTAGTCCCCCGCGACCAGCAGATCCGCACCCAGCGTCAGGTTACCGCCGCCCACCGGAGTGAAGTCCGCGAACGCTCGGTACGCGCCCGGATCCGCCAGCGTCAGCCGCACCGACCACGCCCCGTCCCCGTCCCCGTCCTGGACGGGGTGCAGGTGCTGGAAGCTCGCCAGATCCCGCGACACCACGATGAAATGCAGCTTCTTGTCATGCTCGACCTGGTAATCGGTCACCGGCCTGCCATCAGGGCCAGTGACCGTAAAGCGGAAGTCGGTCGGCTCGCCGGCCTTGACGGTGGTCAACGGGTTGAGGGTGTAACCGTTCTCGGACACTTGAAGCCCCCTAGGGGTATCGCTCTTCGTCTGTTCGTGCTTGCCTTGCGGGGCCATCCCGGCGTGGTCCTCTTGCGGGGCCATCCCGGCGTGGTCCTCGACCTGCGCCGGGGCCGCCGTCGGGCCGGCCATCTGGCCCACGCCCAGGGCGCCGCCGAAGACGACGGTCAGCCCCAGGACGTAGGCGCCGAGCTTGGCGGCGGCGTTCATGCCTGGCCCGCCAGCTCGTATCCGGCCTCCTCGACCGCGGCGGCGATCTCCGCGCGGTCGACGGGGCCTTCGCTGTTGACCGTCAGCAGGCCGCCGGCCAGGTCCACCTCCACGGAGGTGATCCCCGCGACGCCGCTGACCTCTTCCTTCACCGAGCTCACGCAGTGGCCGCAAGTCATGCCCTTGACGATGTAGGTGGCGGTGCTCATGACGTCTCCTTCTTCGTAGTCTAACACCCTACCCCCCTAGGGTATCTAGAAGGGTTTTTGGGGATTCAGCCGACAGGGTCGCTCTCGCGTACGGACGGCCTGCGCATGAGAGCGGACGTGAGCGCCGCGCCCAGGACGGCCACCACCGCGGCGCCCGTGAAGGCGGCCTGGAAGCCGAACTGCTCCTGGGAGGTGGCCAGCGCGGTCATGACGGCCAGGCCCAGCGCGGAGCCGACCTGGTAGGTCGTGTTGACGATGCCGGAGGCGAGGCCCGCCTCCTCCGGGCGGGCGCCCGACATGGCCGACATCATCGCCGGGATGTACGCCAGGGACATCCCGACCGCCGCGATCAGGCTCGCGGGGAGCACGTTCGTGGCGAACCCGCCGGTGAACCCGAGTCCGGCCACCCCGGCCGCCAGCACCGCCAGCCCGACCACGATGAGTGGCTTGGCCCCGAACCTGCCCAGCAGCCTTGCGGTGATGCCGATCATGAAGATCATGATCGCCACGGTCATCGGCAGCAGCGCCGCGCCACTGGCGAACGCGCCGTACCCGAGGACCTGCTGCAGGTAGAGGTTGAGGAAGTACCACATGGGAATCCAGGCCGCGCCGAGCAGGGCCATGGCCAGGTTGGAGGTGGCCAGGCCGGGCGTGCGCCAGATGGCCAGGGGCATGAGCGGCTCTCTGACCGTACGCTGCACGAACAGGAACAGGGCGAGCAGCGCCGCGCCACCGAGTCCGGCCGGCCAGTTCGCGGCGACGATGGCGTACACGACGAGCGCGATGCCCGCGGTGACGGACGCGGCGCCCACGAGGTCGACGGATCCGCGCTTGCCGCGCACGGCGGGCAGCAGCCTGGTGGCCGCCAGCGTGGCCAGGCCGATCGGGACGTAGATGATGAAGACCCAGGGCCAGCTCAGATACTCGGTGATCACGCCACCGAGGAACACGCCCGCGGTGCCACCCGCCGGGGCGGCGGCCCCGTACAGTGCCATGGCCTTGCCCAGCTCGCGGGCGTTGTGACCGAAGAGCATCATGAGCAGCGCCATGGCGGCGGGCGCGATCAGCGCCCCACCGATGCCCTGCACGGCACGCCCGGCCACCTCGACCCAGGCGGTGGTGGCAGCGGCGGCGACCACGGATCCGGCGATCAGGACCGCCCATCCCGTGACGAACACCCTGCGCGCCCCGAACAGGTCGGCCAGCCGCCCGCCGAGCAGCAACAATCCGCCGAAGGCGACCACGTAGGCGTTGAACACCCACTGCAGCCCGCCGTCGGAGAAGCCTAAGTCGCGCTGCATGTCGGGGAGCGCGACGCCGATGATGGAGGTATCCATGATCACCATGAACTGTGCCGCCGCGAGCACGATGAGCGCCCACCAGCGTCTTTCGTCAGCCATGACGTAACCCCTTCCTTTCCTTGCTACCCCCAGGGGGTATATCTGGGAACGGCGAGGAACGTAACACACCCCCCTGGGGTATGTCCAGTTCGAAGTCATGCGCGCTCGGGCGCGATATTTGGCATGATCGAGCTGTTGCCTGACGGGTGGCCCCCTGAGTGGAGGGGGATGGACACGGAGAGGAATCCGAGATGTCGTGGGGGATGGGGTTAACGCGCCTCACCTGGGGCTGACCACTCGTTCTCCGCGCATTCCGCGCATCTGGTCTGTGCGCAACACCGGGAGCGCAGCCATCCCTTGCTAGGCTGCATGTCAACCGTTGGGTCTCACCCCGGCAGGTGAGGCCGTCGAAGAAGTGGGGTCACACCGTGAAGAAGCTGCTCGTTCTGGCGCTGATCGCCCTTGGGGGGTTGCTGATCTGGCGTAAGGTGCAGGCCGACCGCGCAGAGCTCGATCTCTGGACCGAGGCGACCGGCAGCGAGAACTAACCGACCGGCGAGGCGATGAGTGACGTCGTCCCCATCAAGCTGGTGTGCCTGGACCTGGCAGGCACCACAGTCGGTGACATCGCCATGGTCGAGCGCGCCTTTGCCGAGGCGATCGCGACCCAGGGCATAGTGCCCGGGACCGGAGCATACGCGCGTGCCATGGTTCACGTGCACCGGTCCCGGGGCTGCCCCAAGATCGATGTCTTCCGTGGGATCTTCCCCGGGAACGAGGCCCAGGCGCAAGCGGCGAACCTGACGTTCGAGCGCTCCTACGAGGGCACTCTGGAGCGGGCGGGTCTCGTCCCCATGCCCGGAGTTCTGGAGGTCCTCGACAAACTCCGCGGCACCGGCATCAAGCTCGCCCTGATCACCGGCTTCAGCCGCACCACCCTGAGCCGCATCCTGAGCGTCCTCGGCTGGCACGACAAGATCGACCTGGCCATCTCCCCCGAGGACGCCGGCGGCCGCGGCCGCCCCTGGCCGGACATGGTCCTGCACGCGGTGCTGCGCCTGGGGGCGGAGGACGTCCGCCAGGTGGCCGTCATCGGCGACTCCGAAAGCGACATGCTCTGCGGCAGGCGCGCGGGGGCGTCGATCGTGGCGGGGGTGATGACCGGGGTCCACAGCCGGGAGCGCCTTCTGAAGGGCGGCGCGACCCACATCCTTGACTCGATCGCCGACTTCCCTGGTTTGGTACTGAGCGATGACCTTGGTACGACGCAGGTAGCTTCGTCCGCCCGGTAAGCTATCTTCGTCGAAGGGGCCTTAGCTCAGTTGGCAGAGCGCCTGCTTTGCAAGCAGGAAGTCAGGAGTTCGAATCTCCTAGGCTCCACCTGGGAAGACTCTCCCTCGCCGATCACTGTGAGGCGAGGGAGAGTGACAAACTGCGTGACTACCGCGTCCGTGGTCACGCATCTGTCGCCTGTGGTGACCGCCGTCCTGAAGCGATCGTCCTCCGCGAGCCGCTCACGGTCCCCATGGTCGCGTGCTTGATGGCCTAGCCATGACACGCGAAGTGCAGCAAGCGAACAACCCCCTACCTGGGTGATGGGTATGTCAACTTGGAAACCCGATTTTGTGCCCTGATCGGGGCCTTGCCCCCCGCTCAGAAGTTGGACTCTGGGTCGCCGCTGCTCACCGAAGCTGACCGCGGCGGATCGCACGCTGGTCGCACACGGTTGGCACTCCTGCGCCGAATCGGCTCCTGGGCGATGGTGAAGGGCGGCCTGGATTTCGCCCGGTGTCCTTGGTCGGGCCGGGAGCGAGGGGCCCGTACGCTGGCCCGGCGGGTCGCGCAGGTTCCTTCCTGCCCGCAACTGTCCGACCTGGGTCCCCTCGCTTCGGGACCCGGCGCGGCCAAGGTGGGTAAAGCAGGTCGCCCGGCTCCGACCTCGACCGCTTCGTCCCGAAGCCACATCACCGGAGCGTCGACCTGACTCAGCAGGAGGTGGTCGTCTCGGCTATGCAGGAATCGGTGCCCGGCCCGCCGTTAGCGGTGTCGGTGCCTGGCCCGCCCAGGATCCGGTCGTTGCCGGCTTCGCCGTCGAGGGTGTCGTTGCCGTCGTCGCCGCTGATGTCGTCGTCGCCGTTGCCGCCGAAGACGGTGTCGTTGCCGGCACCGGCGGAGACCCGGTCGTTGCCCGCGAAGGCGAGGATGACGTCGTCGCCGCCCAGCGCGGCGATACGGTCGGCGAACGGTGACCCGCAGATGACATCGGCGCCCGAGGTGCCGACGATGGTCTGCCCCGAGGTGGCGGTGCGCCGGTCGATGGTGCAGCTCGGTCCGTTTTGGAGCGTCCCGTCGACACTGTTGGTGTTGAAGAAGCCGCTGCCGGTCTTTGCGGGGTTGTTGGTGAGGACTAGGCCCGTTTCCCCGTTTAGCGCGCGGGTTTCGCCCTGCGCCGACGCCACGTCGTCGTGAAGCAAGATCCGGTCGGAGAAGAGGTACGTGTCGTCGTGTGGCCCCGAGATCTGCGAGCGAACCGACTGAGCCGGGACGGGAGCACCGCGGAAGTTGTAGCTTGCGCTCTGCGTCGCGCTCATCCCTGCTTGGTCCATGAGCGCGTAGCCCTGGTAGGAGAACTTGGCGGTGGAAAGCGAGGTCCCCGGCGGGGTATGCACGTTCAGCGAGAGCGTGCATTCCTTATCCGAAGCATCACCACCAGATTCGATGAGCGTCTCGTATGAGCTGAATGTAACGGTGAACGACTTCCCGTCGGGGCTGATCGCCGCCTCCCATGTCCCGGGCGGGCACCCGTTTCCGTTCGCACTGACGCTCGAGATGTATGCCTCGGCCGGGTTGGGGACAGAGGATGCCGCGACCGCGGGCGTCATGACTGCTGCGGTGAGGACGGCGGCGGCGAGTGTACGTGCGGCCAGCTTGGGGAGTGTGTTGCGCATGATGAATGACATAGGGCATTCCTTTCCGCGGTTAGCATTTCCAGCGCGAACGTCAGATAATTTCCTGAGGCTCGTTGACCTGTGTCAGATCGAGCTCGTGAATGGTGTCGCGGTAGCGCGGATGCCGGGGTTGTTCTTTTTTCGCATACGCCCGCACCGCTGCGATAGTGCGATAAGGGAGATACCCCAGCGTCAATCATGAAAGACGCGCGCACGTTTATAAGCGGGCAAATAATCAGCAAGGAGCGAAAAGAGGGAGTGTCCTTGATGTCCGAATATCCGCCAGTAAAATGGATATTATTCCGACGTGTAGCTCCCGAAAGATCCGATTCGCGCAGATATGCCATGATTCCGAGAATCTGGCCCCTGGCGCGGCGGTGGGCCGGGGACAGCAACCGCGCCATATTCGGGCGACCTTGAGCGGCCGTTAATGACCCTGCGAGCAGCGCAAACGACCTGTAGCGATCTCGCTGCCGAGATTTCGTGACGAAAAGGCAACAGCGTGGCATGGGGCAACTCTCCGGCCAGTCCCCCAGCGGCGGCGCGCGTGCCGGCAAGCGGCACTTCCCGAACCTTGTGAGCCGCCGACTTCAGGCAGGGCAATCAGCGCGCGAGGAAGTCCACCGGGACACATGTACACGCGATCGGCGGCTTACCCTGGTGCGTCCGGCCCGGCATGGCTGTGCCTGCCCGACGAGGAGATGATCACTGCCTCTTTCTGGCAAGCTGGCCTGACCGATGTCTTCACGAGTGCCGATGATATGCAGAATCTGTTGTACGATCTTGCCCGACACAAGACTGCTCCAGTGATCTCAGCAACTTAGGGTCAGGCATAAGGGTCGCGCCAGGCGTCTTAGGCGGACTCATAGCAGTTCCATAGCCATAGTGAATCGCAATATTTTCTGCTGCTAAGACAGAATTGAGCAAGTGCCCCATCAGGCGTGCCATAAATTCGTAAAACGGGGAATCATCTGCATCGGTTCGCCCGTATAGAGGTATTAGCTCAGAAAATCTATCCTCCCTCATGAAGGTTGCTGAGGCAAGGTTCTAAATACGGGATTCAGACTGTTCGGCCTCATAAGCGGGGTGGCTCCATGGCGGCCTGAAGCCGACTGCGCTCCCGCCCGGCCCTCCCGGCGTCGGTCAGCCCCCGCCCCGCGCATCTCTCACCCAGCCAGAACTATCAGGAACCGACACACTACTGTCAGGCCGATGCCCCCGACATCACCCAATCAAGTTCAGTAACTACGAGGTGAGCCTCACGCAGGGTCGGCGGAACTTCGCGGAGTTCGGCGCGAGTCGGAGACAGGCCCTACCCCACGTCCGAGCTCCTCGCCCTGACGAGTATCCCGATAGGTGATCTTGCTAACGCTGCTGCTAACGACAGCCCTGAACGACCATGGACAAGTGTGGAATCCCCGAGGCCGGACGCCCCTTCCGAACTGGTGCTCATGTCGACGATGGACGCCTGCGGACATCTCCGATCTTGCTACGGATCAGGAGGTCAAGCGTCCATCGAAGCCGGAGCGGCTCAGGCTGACCAGCGCCATCGGTCGAGGTCGACCCACTCCGCTTCGAGGGCGGCGGCGAGTTGGCCACCGAAGGCGACAGTTCCCTCGTGGGAGGCGAACGCGATCCAAGTAAGCGAGCCATCGCTCCACACGCCCTCGGCGCCCGTGTACCAGGGTGCAAACATCTCCACGTCAACGAGGTAATCCGCGCCGTACTCGCGTAGCTCTGTCACACGGCCGCCGCTCATCTCGACCAGTGCGGCGCGCACCTGGGCGAGTCCCTGCTCATCCCACATCGATGCCTCTGTCAGCACGAGCGCGTCGGGCGGGGTTGGCTCGGCGAGCATCGGGTGCCACGACCTGCCCACTAGCCCCCACCGCTGCTGCAGCTGTTCCTGCCGTTCGGCCGACTCGGCAGGCGTCAACACGCGCCGGTACGCCAACGGTGTCACCCGAAGGCCGCCCCGCGTAACCCAGCCTTGCAGAGTCGACTGGAACAGATGGCGTTCCTCAGCCATGGCCTTGGCCGCCGCCTCGTTGGCCGCCGGCTGGGTGAACGGGGACTGGGCCCTGTCGGCCGCCGCTGCCAGAGCGTCGACGAGGCCGGAGAACTCGGGCAGCCGGTCTGGATCAAGCCGCTCCACCTGTTCCAGGATCGCTGCGACCACGTTGTAGCGAGGGGAGATGCGCCAGGCTTCGGGACTGTAGTCATACCCGCCCACCGCCCGCCCCTGGTTGGGCAGCTCAACATACCTGTCAGCCAACTCGTCGTAGCGCTCTATTAGATACCGGCGTGCCGCCACGTGCAGTGTTACCGAGTCCACGCCACAGAATCCCATGATCTAGCCGCGCCGCGCTCTCATGCCGGGCATAGGACGGCCCCTGATGTCCATCGCCTGGCACAGGCGCATAGAAATGAGCAGATTATCGGCCACGGATACGCTGTCGACCAGGCAGTGGTGAGGCTGTGACAATCGCCTGCCTCGATTCTCGTGGTCGAGAGCGGGAGCGATCGCTACCGCACCCCTTGCCGTCGGGAGGCCATGGCCGAGGTGACAGCAACGCTGACAGCAACATCCCCACACGCGAGCACATGCCGGCTACCGTCCACCCCTCTGACGACGGCCTTCTCTGTCTGAGCAGGGTGAATGGACCGCCTGAAAAGCGGACGCTCGCAACCGCCCGCTCCGCCGACCTCTGCCCCGGCCTAATTAACTATGGGTCTCCCTTACCTGGGCGGCTGCTGCCTCTGTGAAGTCCAGTAGGGCACGGCGAGCTTTGCGTCCCCGATCCCTCCGGTCCGACTCATCGGCAGCCTGCGGGATTTCCTCGGTAAGTTTCAGCGCGGCCGAGGCAAGCTCGCTGAGCGTCCCGTTCGCTGCCACAAGGCGCAGCCTGAAGAGGGCCGAGGTGGCATCGGCTCGCTTCTGGTACGACGAATCCCGTGCCACGATGAACGCCTGGCTTTGCGGGTTTTCCTGCTCGATATGCCACCGGTCGTTCTGGCTCTGCCGGAAGTCGGTCAACGCGCCGGCAAAGGCGCTGTAGGAAGCTAATCGCTCCTGCCAGAGTCTCTTTTCTCGCGCGGCCTGGCGGGCCTGCTTCGCCGCACGAGCCTGGAACACGTACGTGACGGTGGCCCCGAGCAACGTTCCTACGACCGCGATGATGCTCGTTATCGCGCTTGCCATCTAAGCAGTGGAACACAGGGACACTGTCTGCCTTGCCTCCAGTCGGTCATCGGCTGTGCGCCACCGGACGGACGGTGTGGCCCATCGGTGCTGGCGGCGTGGAGGCATGCAAGGAGATGTTGCTGGCATCCGATTGGATAAGGTTCATGACTGCTCACGATGTGGCGCGTCTGCTGCCCGATATTCCGCAGCTCCGTGATCTGTGTCGCTCCATGGCGGTGCTGGAGGCCGTCCTGAGCCTGGAATGGTCCAGCCGCTACCACTCCTTTGACACAGGCTGGGGCCCTGGGGAGGAGATGGCCTCGATGCGCAACGGCTCGGGAGACGAATACTCCATCGTCTTCTCTGCCGCGGGTGCGTACATCCGCGGATTCGCTCACGAGGCGGTGATGAGCCCCTACGGCAACGACGGACCGTGGCCGGGGGTGCTCGACTCCGTCCCCGAAATCTTCCGCCACTGTGTGCAGGAGCCCGCATTCTGCGACGAGGACGGTATGCCGGTCGTGACCGCCTGCCTGTGGCGTGAGGCCGGTGATGACTGCTGGCGGGCAGGTGAGATCGACTACCCGAACGACGTGAGCGATCCCGATGGGGCGGCATATCTGTTCGCACGGCTCGTTGATCCGTCTCCGGAGGCGTTCCAGCGGTTCGCGGAGGACTACTACGAGGTACCCGTGGACCTCGGTGCGGTGCGACACGTCTACGCCCTCCGTCCGCTGACGCAGACGGTGGTCACCACGCTGAACGCTGACCTTTCCATAGAAGACCTCGCCGACGATCTAGCGGCAGCCCGATATCCGTCCGTTGCCGGCTGAGAAGCTAGGAGGGCCAGCGCGGCTCTTCTCCTGCGCGAGCTGGGAGGCAACAGCGCTGAGGCGCGTTGGCAGAGCGCTGTACAGCAGCGCGCGCTGCAACGCCGCCTCACGCAATCCCATCGCATCGACCCATATCCACCGTGTTGAACAGAACGATCAGGGCGGTTGGTCCGCCTGATAAGCGGACTCGTGCTGGACACCGAGGAAGCTATCTCCGCATGAAAGGGGCGTCGTAGGCAGGCGGTTGGCCGTTCATCAACTCGGTCAGGTCATCATCGGTGAGTGCAAGCTCGAAGGCGTTGCCTGCTTGCTGCGGATTCCAACCGTTACCGAGCGCCATGCGTATGGTCGCCGTCACGAGTGCTGGCCGTATGGCCATCGTCCGTTCTCCCCACCACGCGTCCGGTCGCGAGCAGGGGAGCGACACCAGAAGGACACGACCCGATGCGTCGGCCAGTTCTACGGCGAATGTCATCGGGCCCCAGCTGTTCCCCTGGCAATACGTGGGCTTACGACGGACGTGCCAGCGGAATACGGTGCCGTCGGCGGTGATGAGCCGCGAACCCTTCTTCGGGATCGCCATGAGCAACCTCCTGCCCTATTCCGTGGGATGGCCGAGAACAGCGCGAAACGACGAGAGCCAGCCGCAACAGTAACTCCTGGTCAGGCTTCTGATCGACAGGTTTCCGCAGGTGGCCACGGAGGGCATCGGAGATCACCCAAATCTACGAGGGGTCGCTCTGGCGTTCGCCGGTCAGTGGCCCGAATGCTTGAGTGGAGACATGAGCGGGCCTACCACAGACAGCGAGCTACGAGAGGTTGACTGCCGTGCGCAAACAGCAACGCCTGCTCCCTGGCATGTGCGGTTCCTTGACGACGACGTGGGGGCTACCGGTCGACGGGTTCTGCGAACCGCAAGTACTCGGCATCGGAGTACTGACTCCGTATGCAGCAGTCTCATCGAAGTGCGAAAAGTTGCAGCAACTCCGCTTGCTCCGGGTTTACCGTAAATAGCGGGTTATTTGCGCCCGGGTAAATCTCAGCTGCTGTCCACTGCGCGGCTCGGACACTAGAGGCAGTCCCGATCCTTATTCCGCGCGTACGGAGCTCCGCTAGCAACTGACTAGCGTCAAACAAGTACACCGACTCGATACACCAAGGACGAGTGCCGCCTCGCGACGAAGCCGCTGGTGATGCGGGCCCCGTCAGCACGAGATAGTAGTCCGGCTTCGTCCGCACCGTAATATCCAGTAGGCCCTCGCGCTTGAGATACCACTTCACGTTGACGGTCTGACCACGCAATGGGCCAGACGTGAACCGACCGTCGACTGCGGCGGCCACGGCGGATGTTTCCAACTCGATTCCAAAGACTTGCGCCACGATCCATTCGCCCAGATGGCCCGCGGTCATGGGACGCTGAATAATCGCTGCGATCTTCTCGTCAATACCGTTCCGCTCCCTCAGCAACGCGGCAATCTGCTCTATGTCGACGTCGCTCATGCCGCCCCGCCTTCCGCTCCCCCGCCTACAGGCCGATGTGTTCCGCCTACCGAAAGACCGGAGAGTCAGCAAAGTGCCGGTCGCACACAGCCCACCAACTCTCTCCGCCGGCATCACGCACCAGGACGCTTCGGGTGGCTCGGTTTGGGCAAGGTGCTCCCCATGTGCATTCGCCGCGCCGCGCTGGGCTTTGGGTGCCGTGCACGCTGGCATCCCACTCACGTTCCTCTAAAAGCTCCACGCCTTCAACCTAGCTTTTGCGTCTTCGCCGTCTCTAGTCTTGGTCTGGTCTGGGCTTTGCTCCCACCGAGGATGACGACACCCGGGATGCCAACGCCGAACGTCGGGTGACCGACAGGCAACGAACTGTGCTGAGCGAGGTCCTTGGGCTGCCCTGTATTGAGCCGCAGCCGCCTGCAATGCTTTCCGAATCTTCCTTCGGCATGGTGACCACTGGCTACCGGCTTGTGATGCTGGTCATGCTGACTCCGCTGCTAACATCCGGCCCTGGACATTTTTGGACCGGCCCCACAGTTGCTGTACAGCAGCCTGGTACAGCAACGCCGACGCACATGGGCACGCGTCACCAGTCGCCATCTGCCGCTTGACCAGGAAGAAGACCGCCCCACGTAGTGACTGGCCCCCGTTTGCGAGCAGGAAGTCAGGAGTTCGAATCTCCTAGGCTCCACCAGCAAAAACATCCCGCCACAGATCATGTGACGGGGTGTTCGTGCCATTAACGTGCCATTAGATCCAGATCCGCCCTTCGGGCGTGCTCGCGTGGATGAGAATCGGGGGGTGTGCTGCCCGCCGACGTCGGTCCGCTATGGCTCGTGGA
>NZ_JBIUCF010000110.1:0-13029 GCF_044593615.1 Nonomuraea sp. NPDC051941 | reverse complement strand
CACCAGCAGGGACTGCCGGCCGGGGTTGAGCCGCCGCCAGATCGACCCGATGGCCTTACGATGACGCCGGATGACTCCGGCGACGTAGTTCAGGGCCTGATGCGACAAATCGACGGCAGCACGATGCTTCTATGGCTTGTCAAGAGGGGATGGACGATGCGGTCGCTGGCGCTGGCGGGCGGATGATGATCTTGTAGAGCTTGCGGGCGACGTATCGCTTCAGACAGCGGATGATCTCTCTCTTGGACAGCCCGTCGGTGGTTCTGCGTTCCACGTAGGCGCGGGTGGATGGATCGCAGGACATGCGCGACAGCACGATGACGTACAGTGCCCGGTTAGCCTGCCGATCGCCGCCATGGTTAAGCCGGTGGCGTCGTGTTTTGCCGCTGGAAGCGGGGACCGGCGACACCCCGCACAGCGCCGCGAACGATCCCTCAGAGCGCAGCCGATCGGGATTGTCGCCGCAGGTGACCAGCAGTTGCGCGGCGGTCTCCACACCCACGCCCTGGATGGCCAGCAGCTCGGGCCGAGCCTGCTCGATCAGCCCCTTTAACTGGTTGTAGGCAGCGTCGATCTCGGCACTGAGGGCGCGGTATCGAGCAGCGAGGTGCCGCAGCGCCACCTTGACACTCTGAGCGGGATCGGCCAGATCCGCGGAGGGCCTCAACCGGGAGCAGGCGTCGGCGAGCCGGGCCTTCTTGAGGCCGGCCAACTGCTCGCGGAGCTCGGCAGGGGCAGTGACGAGCAGCGCCTGCAGCTCGTTGAGACAGGCGGTGCGCGCCTTCACCGCGCCGGCGCGGACCAGATGCAGCACACGGATCGACTCGGCCACCCCGTTTCCGCTCTTCGGGACGGCGCGAGCCCTATCGGCCAGGACAGCCTCGGCCGCAGAGTAGGAATCCAGTGGATCAGACTTGCCCTTGGCCCTGCGCTGCTGCCGATCAGGGCGATTGACCTCGACCACCTTGACCTTCGCGCTGCTCAGGTGACGAGCCAGGGCGGCACCATAGGAGCCGGTACCTTCGACCCCCACCGCCTGCAGCCGGCCGAAGGACCGCATCCACTCCAGCAGGTCCGCGTATCCCACCCGGGTCGCCGGGAACTCGCGATCGGCGACCCGGCGCCCGTTCATCAACACCACACGCGGCATGGTGAGTGTCGGCATGGGTGTCGACCCCGCCCACGATCCGTCGCGCCTTGGGCTTCTTGAACTCCGTCATATGCACCCTCACCGGCTCGGGGGATATCCGAAGGCGGTGCGTGACGGCCGGTCAAGCAGGCAGACCAGTGACGGGACGGGCTATCTCGCCGACGCTTCTATCAAGCCACACACGGCCAGCCGACACGCACCTTCGGGAGTGCTCCCCCAGAAGAGGCGACAGATCGTGCCGATGGCACCAGAAGACCCGGGCCAGATAGAACAAGGGTCAACCTCGTGGGACAACACTTCCTGCTCCTGCAACCTCAACCGCAGTAGCAGTCGTTCCCGATGGCACCAGTCTCACTGATAGAACAACACCTGAAGCTCCTGGTTGCGACGGCGTGGATTGTGGTGATCAACCCGTCTACCAGGAGCTTCTTCACGTCACCGGCCGAACGCCGGCATCGCGATCATGCTGTGACCAGGGCGCTCGCCGCGGAGCCTGAAAAAGGTTCAGTGTCGCGATCGCCTCAAATGAATCGTTTTCGAAAGCGCACATGTTCGCGCGAACGTGTGTCAGGTGACGCCGAAACTGCACAAGTTCAGAATGCGCCTTCGAACTTTCACCGTCAGTGCACCGGTGGCGCGGGTGCCGTTGATGAATGCTGCAGGTTGCGGTCATGTTCACCAGCGGAATTCATCACCTGCGCGGTGACATCTGTATCTGTTCACCGGGGCGGCCAGAGGACAAGGCGGACTTCATCGGAGACGCCAAGATCCAAACTTCCCGCCGTGCAGGCGGGCGAGGCCGCTCTGGCCGGCGCGATGTCGCCATCACCGGCGGCGGCGCGACGGTGAACCAGCCTCACCAAGGGGGCTCATCGGAGTTGCGCCTGCACCTCGCGGCGCCCACGTGATCATGGCAGATGCTCTGGTGGCATCCGGATGTGGTTGGCGAGCGATGAGTTCGCCGGTCGTCGACGGTCTGACTGTCCGAAGGCACACGCCGGAACGAGAGGATCCACGAAGCCCATGGCCGGGAGGGCGCACGAACTGCGCCTCTGGTGGGCTTCAAGGCGCCGTCGACTCGGTGAACCAGCGGGATCTGAGCAACATGACAAGGAGTTCGATCATGACCGTGAGCGCCAGCTTCTGTATGTCTCTCGACGGGTTCGTGGCCCGTCCGGACAACAGCGTCGGCCCTCTGTTCGACTGGTATGACAACGGCGATGTGGAGGTGCCGATGGTCGGCTACCCGATCACATTCCGGGTCGCCGCGGCCAGCGCGGGCTATCTGCGGGCGCAGATGGACTTCGCCCGGGACAGCGCGTTCGTCTGCGGCCGGCGGGTGTTCGACTACACCGGCGGCTGGGGCGGCAACCCGCCCGGTGGCGGACGCGCGTTCGTAGTGACCCACCGCGAACCTCCAGCGGACTGGCCCGCGGAACGGCTGGCGCCCTTCACCTTCGTCCACGACGGCGTCGCCAGCGCGATCAGCCAGGCCAAGGCCGCCGGAGACGGCAACGTCGGTGTCTCCGGCCCGAACATCGCCCAGCAGTGCCTCAATCTCGGCCTGTTGGATGAGGTGCGGATCGATCTGGTCCCCGTGTTCGTCGGTGAGGGCATCCGCTACTTCGACAACATCCAGAACGAGAAGGCCGAGCTCGAACGCGTCGAGGTCGTCGAGGGCGAAGGCGTGACACACCTGCGTTACCGCGTGCACTACCGCTGACCGCCCTGTTTCCGCGTCAATCGTCGGCTTGGATCGCCAAGAACCCAAAACCGCTGACTAACCGGGGCGGCCGCGGTTCGTATTCATCGGAGAAGCGGCGGTCAGCGGCCGAACGCGGACATCTGGATCGTCTTGGCTGCGGATGGTCACTTCGGGCAACTCGGTGACGTCGTGATCGTCTTGGTGCATCGCAGCAAGGATAGGTCTCACGTTGGCCGGTCAACCGCGCTTCGTCCGGGCAGCCGGC
The DNA here is from genome assembly GCF_044593615.1 of Nonomuraea sp. NPDC051941. Lineage (NCBI taxonomy): Bacteria > Bacillati > Actinomycetota > Actinomycetes > Streptosporangiales > Streptosporangiaceae > Nonomuraea > Nonomuraea sp. NPDC051941. The sequence continues at coordinate 9,909 of NZ_JBIUCF010000110.1, read as the reverse complement.
CGGGATCGACATGGTCGGCGAGATAGATCATGACGCCTTCGGAGTGCATCCCGAAGGCTGCGGCGACGAGCTTCGTGTCCATCGTGTTGACCAGGTCGATCAGGCGGGTGGAGCGGAGCATCCGCGGTGAGATCCCGGCCGGGTCCAGGACGTGGCTGACATAGGCGACCGAGGCCGGGTTCCGGCGGGCCTTGGTGCCCTTGGTGACCATCAGATGCGGGTTGCCGGTGCGTTGGGTCTCGCGGTGAGCCACGCACCGCTGCACGGTGGTCCAGCTGACCGGATCCAGGGGCACCGGGCGAGGACGTTGCCCCAGGCGGATGGCGCGGTCCGCCGGATTGATGTCATCCAGCCGCAGGTGGCGAACCTCGCTACTGGAGGCGCCATGCAACAGGGCGAGAACGCCCAGCAGAGCCTCGTGCGGGTGGACAGCCGGGTCGGTGGTCCACCGCTATCTGGGGGTCCGTACGGCATGTTGGGCAGGTCAGGTGCGCTGCCTCGGTACTTCCGGCCTGAACGAGCGGTGGCCGCCGATGCGATTGTTATCTTGGGTCTTTGGCCTCTTCTCGCAGGTCAGAGCGTTATGATCTTGTCGGGCACGTAAGGCATGTTGGCTGCGTTGCAGGCAGGCATGTGCTCTGGGGGCGAGGCCCATACCTGCGCCGCGCCGGCCGTGTCAGCGGCCGCGTCAGCGCGACACCGGCCGGGCATCAGAGCGGTCCGCGACCGTAACGACCATGAACGGCTCAGTGATTGCGGCCGCGACGCCGCGTAAGGCGTGCGAGGACAAGATCGTCCTGGACGGCATCGACTTCCGCCACACAATGCGGGGCCCGCTGGCCCGCTACGACGTCATGCTCGCGAGCCTCGTGGCCATCGGGATCATCATCGGGCTCGTGCCGGCTGGCAAGAAGGGGTCGGGGATGCGGCCCATAGCTCGGCACCTGTCGTTCACCCCGCTCATCGACACCCTGCGCGGCCTGCTGGCCGGCCCGCCGTCGGCGGGCCCGGTCGTCATGGCGATCGCCGGGTGCGCCGGGCTCTCGTTGCTCGGCTACCTGTGGGTACGCGCGCAGTTCACCAAGCGAGCATGAGGGTGGCCGGCTCGCGCCGGTCAGCCGGCGACCGGTCCGGGTCAGCACCTCGGCGATCAACGGGTGATACGGGGTGCCGTTGGCCAGTCTGCTTTCGGCCGCCAAGTAGAGCGCTGACCTGCGGGGACTGGCACCGTGATTTGATCAGCGGGGACGGCGGTGATGCGGGCTGAGGTCTCCTCGCCCAGGCGGATGTAGCGGCCGAGGCTGGCCAGGTGCTGGTGGCGGCTCTTGGCCTGCAGCTCAGGAGCAGTGCGGCCGGCCGCCGCGCGACGTCCGCCGCGATGTACTCGATAACGTGCCGGAGTCGCGCATCGATCCGGCGAGGGGTTCTCCTGGTCGGCGCGTCGCCGCGATCGCTCATGTACGTGATAATGAGCCATTATCACGTACATAAACATGGCCGGGTAGGCCCGCCGCTCGGGTCCTCTCCATAACTGTCTTGAGCGGTGCGCCCTGCGCGTAGGTGTCAGGATGGGGGGCACGTGGCGGTCGGTGAGGATGCGGTAGACGCTGGCCACGGATCTGCCCTTCGAGAGATTTCTCGCTGATGTACTCGCGCTCCGATCCGGCCATGCAGGCGAAGAAGGCGAACAGCGAGATGGCGAGGAATAGCCGGCCGCGCCGGCCCGGCTCACGCTTGCTCCGTCATAGTCATCAATTGCTTCCTTTCCTGATTCGAGATCGAGTCTTCTGGTCGAACACGACGTCAGCGACGTCGAAGATCTCCAACACGGGCGACAGAACCCCAGACCACCAACCAAGTTGGTGCTGACGGCGCCGCGCCCCCTGTGCCGTGGTCTCGTCGTGGGGCGGTCGGTCAGCGCGACCCCAATGCCATCGTCGTCTTGGGCGAACACGGCCGGCTCGGTACGCACTGGCCGGAGCCGGCGCAGACGCTGGTGTCGGCTTTGATCCGCATCAGGTTTCCTCACCAGGTGACCGGGAGTTCGTGAACGCCGTAGATGACGGCGTCGGACTTGAACGGCAGCTCCTCGGCCGGTACGGCGAGCCGCAGGGTGGGGATGCGGCGGAACAGCGTGTCGAAGACGATCTGCAGTTCCATCCGGGCCAGGTTCTGGCCGAGGCACTGGTGCGGGCCGAAGCCGAAGGCGATGTGGTGGCGGGCCCCGCGCTCGACATCCAGTTCGCCCGGGTCCTTGAACACGGCCGGGTCCCAGTTGGCCGACAGCATCGAGACGATGACGCCCTCGCCGGCCTTGATGCTCACCCCGCCGATCTCCACGTCTTCGGTGGCCACCCGGGAGGTAACCCCGTCGGCGATGGCGAAGTAGCGCAGCAGTTCCTCCACGGCCATGGGCGTCTTGCCCGGATCGGCGGTGATCAGGGCCAGCTGCTCCGGGTGGGTGAGCAGCCCCACCACGCCGAGCGAGATCATGTTCGCCGTGGTCTCGTGTCCGGCGGTCAGCAGCAGGAAGGCCAGGCTCACCAGGCCCGCGTGGTCAAGGGTGCCCTCCTGGCGTTGCCGGGCGATCTGCCGGCTGAACAGGTCGTCGCCGGGTTCGGACTCCTTGCGGGTGAGCACGTCATCGATGTAGGCGCGGAGCTCGGCGAAGGCCCGCTGGCGGTCCTGCGGCGAGGAGGTCCGCCGCACCGCCACGGCGGTGCGGCCTTGGAAGAAGTCGTGGTCGGTGTAGGGCGCACCGAGCAGTTCGCAGATCACCAGGGAGGGCACCGGCAGGGACAGCGCCTGCACCAGGTCGACCGGCCGCTGGTCGGCGGCGAGCATGTCGTCGATGAACCGGTCGACGATGACCTGGATCCGCGGGCGCAGCGCGGCCAGCCGCTTCACGGTGAACTCGCCGATCACCGGACGCCGGGCCGCGGCGTGTTCGTTGCCGTCCATGCTGAGCATGTGCGGCGGCTGGCTGCGGAGCTGTCGTAGGGTGGCGGCATCGACGTTGAAGAGCGGGAAGCCGGCCTTGCGCTTGTCAGAGGAGAAGCGGCCGTCGGCGAGAATGGCACGGCCCTCCTCATGCCCGGACACCCACCATGCCTCGCCGCCGCTGACCAGGTGGATCCTGTTGATCGGAGCCTTCTCGCGCAGTCGCTCGTAGGCGGCGGGCGGGGTGAACGGGCAGCCACGCTCAACCGGCAGCTCCAGGCCGGCGAGTTCGCCGTCAACGCTCTTCGTCATGAATGACCTCCCAGTTATAGGTCTGGCTGAGTTGTTCCGGTCGTTCAAGGCCGGCGTTCATACGCGCGCCGCGCCGACCGCCGCCGCCTTCGTGGGGGACAAAGATGGCTGCGAAACGTGTCACCTCGGGCCTTTGCGGGGTCGCGGGCAAAGGCCCGAGGGTGGGTTGCGCGTCGGTCACCAGGCGACGGGGCCGAGGCGATCGATGAAGATCCCGGTTGGCCCGTCGGCGTCGATCGTCGCGAGTTTCACGATCGAGTCGGTGCCCTCGGTGACCGTCAGCTGGCCGGTGTGATGGTTCATGTCGGTGGCGGCGAATGTGTGGTTGGCGACTTCTCCGGGAGTGGCGATGTTGAATTTGATGTTCGGGATCGCCTGGGCGTACCGGATGGTGATCATGTTCAGCGCCGCTTTCGACGAGGTGTAGGCGAGCTCGTGCATTTTCGAGACGGGCTGCTCTGGGTCGGTCACGACCGCGAATGAGCCGCCACCGCTGGACACCATCACCACCCGCGGCTGGTCCGCCGCCTGCAGCAGGGGCAGGAACGCGTGCGTGACCCTGATCGGTCCGTACACGTTGGTGTCGTAGACGGAATGAATTTCGTCGGCCGTCGCGTCCGCGGGCGGGACAGCCTTTCCCGGCGCGCCGGCGTTGTTGATCAGCACATCCAGCCGGTCGGTGTGCTCCCGGACGAGCCGCACGGCGTCGGTCACGGACTCGTCCGAGGTCACGTCCAGCGGGACCATGACCACGTTCGCGCCGCCGTCGGTCAGCTTGTCGGCAGCCGCCCGTCCCCGACCTTCATCACGCGAGCCGAGAAAGATCGTCCAGCCCTGTTCCCCGAGCCGCCGGGCCGCCTCAAAACCAAGTCCCTTGTTGGCTCCGGTGATCAATACCGAGGTCTGTTCCGAGTTCGTCATGCCCTCTGAGACGAGATGCCCCCTGCGGGCTGTGACACGGTGTGAGCGGCCTCACCATCGCGAGCTTGTGGGCTGGTTTCGGCGGGGGTTGTGTCCATCGGTCAGCCAGTCACCGGATCAGGATCGCTGCGGTCGACACGACATGCGGCCGCGCCGGGGATCCCACTGAAGACAGGACGCGCGAGAGTTCGGAGATGTCACTGGCGGGGTCGCTGTCTCGTCTAGGGGGTGCAGGCAATCCTCGATCAAGGAGTAGATGATGAACCTCGCGTTGTGGATCGCTGCCGGGTTCCTGGCCGTGCTAGCGCTGGCCAGCGGCATCCAAAAGACATTCGTGCCCAAGGACAGGCTGGCTGCGTTCCATCAAAGGGCGCTTGCCTATAGCTGGACCGCAGACACCAGTGTCGGCTTCCTGAAGACCCTGGGTGTTCTTGAGCTCCTGGCCGGGGTGGGCTTGATCCTGCCTGCCGCGCTCGATATCGCGCCGGTTCTGGTGCCGGTGACCGCCGTCTGCTGGATCCTGCTGATGGTCGGCGCCACTATCACCCACGCTCGACGCGGCGAATCCGTGTTCGTGCTGGTGACCGTGATCTACCTCGCGGTTGCGGCGTTCATCGCGTGGGGCCGCTTCGTCCTCGAGCCCTTCACCGGCTGACGGGCGGCGACACACAGTTCCCGATCATCTGGCCCCGTCCCGCGGAGGGGGCGATGGCCGACCATGGAGAGTGATGATCATGCGAGTGTTCGTGGCAGGCGGGAGCGGGGTTCTGGGGCAGCGGCTGGTGTCGCAGTTCGTGGCGCGCGGTCACCAGGTGACGGCCACGACGAGCGAGGCCAAGTTGGTGTTGCTGGCGGAGTTGGGCGCGCAGGGGGTGGTGATGGACGGCCTGGATGCGATGTCGGTCGGTGAGGCGGTGGCCATGGCTCGGCCGGACGCGATCGTGCATCAGATGACCTCGTTCTCGATGGCGCACGCGGGCAGGCCCGGCATGAAGCACCTCGACCGGTGATTCACCCGGACCAACCGGCTGCGCACGGAGGGGACGGACCACCTGCTGGCCGCCGCCGAGGCCACCGGCGTCTCCCACGTCGTCGCGCAGAGCCACGCCTCATGGAACGGCATCCGGCAGGGCGGATGGGTGAAGACCGAGGAGGACCCGCTGGACCCGGAGGAGGGTACGGTGGCACGCGCCGGGGCGGCGGCGATCCGCCATGTCGAGGAGGCGGTCGTCGAGGCCGGCGGTGCGGCCCTACGCTATGGCGGGCTGTACGGGCCGGGGGCCGTCGACCGGCGTCGTGAAGGGGCGCAGACACCCCGCACTACCAGATCCACCTCACCGACGCCGCAGGGACCGATTACAGGGTGGCGGTGAACGTTTAATCGCAGCGGGCCCCCTCCGAGCTGCTGTACCTGGCGGCCGAGGACTTCCGCCACCCCGTCGTCCAGCTGCTTCCGGCCGCCGGCAGCGGGTGGACGCCGCTGGCGTCCGCGCCCGGCGGGGCCGCCTTGGATTTCATCCGCGGCGACCTGTTCGACCCCGCCGCGATGCGGCCGCTGCCGCCCGAGCTGCCGGGGGCCGACAACGACCTGGCCGACCGGCTCGACCACTTCGTGCAGCGTGCGATCGGCGACCCCGACGCGCCCATGTTCGTGTTCGGCGAGCGGTGGGGTCCTGAACCCAGCACCCCGGACAAGGTCTTCGGGTTCCGGCCGGGCAACGGCGTGCACGACGTCCACATGAGCCAAGGCAACAGCGGCCGGTTCCGGTCCGACGACGGGGTCTGGCAGGACGGTGGCCTGCTGCTCCACTTCCCTGGCGCATCGCGGTGGGTCGCCATCTTCCTCGCCTTCCAATCCCAGGCCTGGCACACCGACGACCGCACCGGACACACGCCATCAAGACCGCGCCCGCCCGGCCCGCCGGTAGCGAAGAACCGGTGCGGATTTTGGCCGCGCTGGTCAACCCTGACCGACCGGCGCCCGAGCGCGAGACCGTCACCCTGATCAACACCTCGCCCGATCCGATCGACTGCAGGACTGGCACCTGGCGGATCGGGCCAAGCGCACGCTCGCGTTGCCGGCCGGGCCGCTCGCGGCCGGGGCCACCCTGGTGGTGCCGGTCAGCGAAGCGCCGCAGCTGGGCAACAACGGCGGCGCGATCACCCTCCTGGATAACACCGGGCTCAAAATTCATGGGGTCGCCTACACCGCAGACCAGGCCAGCCGCGAAGGGTGGACCATCGTTTTCTGACCTCCCGCAACGAAGGGCAGGCGCCCCCGTCCTCAACGCCGGACGGGGGTGTTCGTCGTCTGCTGTCCCATTGTGACCGCCGCGTGCCACCCCTCAAGGCGGGCAACCAGTCGTAGGCCGGTTTGCCGAAGCGGGCGGCACGCTCTTGGAGATCGGCGGCGCGGGCCGCCAGACCGGCCTGGCTCAGCAGGGCGAGGTTGCGTTCGGCCAGGTGCCGCGCTTCAGGGGCGAGGTCGCAGGCCAGCACCGAGGCGATCTGCCGCCGGTGCAGCAACGACAGCACGGTCCGCAGGTAACCGCTGCCGCAGCACGGATCCCAGAGCACCGCGGGCCGGTCGCCGCCGCAGAGCCAGCGCGCGCTGGAAGATCTCGCTGGCCAGCCGGACCGGGAACGCGGGAAACCCTGGAGCCGAATGCAGCACCGCGCCGCTGGCCAGGTCCTGGTGGCCGGTCCGGACGGTCGCGTGACGGTAGGTCATGCGGTGCGGCTGCGACGCTGGCGGGCGGCCTCGTACAACACGACGGTCGCCGCGCTGGCGGCGTTCAGGGAGCTGGCCGAACCGGCCATCGGGATGCGCGCCATCGTGTCGCACGCCTGCCGCCATCCCGCGCTCAGGCCGGTGGTCTCGTTGCCGATGACCATCAGGGTGGGGCCGGCCAGGTCCAGGTCGGCGACGTCGCAGGTGCCGTTCTCGTCGGTGCCCACCACCGTCAGCGGCAGCCCCTGGGTGTGCAGCCGCTCCACCCACGCCAGCACCTCCCGGTGCGAGGAGGACCGCACCACCGGCAGCGCCAGCAGCGAGACCCGGTGGAGGCCCGCACCGATCGGGGATCGTAGGGGTCGGCGGCGTGCCCGGTGACGATCAGGCCCGTGCCGCCGAACACGTCCAGTGAACGCGCCATCGTCCCGACGTTTCCGGGGTTGTTCGGCCGGTCGAACACCGCGCCCAGAAAGGACGGGCCCACCTTGATGCGGGACAGCTCATCGTCCGGCAGGCCGGCCACCGCCACCAGTTCGGGCATCTCCTCGTCCTTGCCGCCCAGCTCGCGCAGCAGGTCGGGGGCCATGGCCACCCGCTCGCCGCCGGTTGCCACCAGAGCGCGAGCGTAGTGTGCGGCCAGCGTGGATTTACCTACCCCGCCCAGCCCGTGCACCGCGGCAACCACCACCTCGCCACCGGTCTCCAGGGCTCCCTTCACCGCCGCCAGCTCTTCGTCGCGCCCGACGAACAGCCCGACATGTCCGGGGAGGTTCACCGTCCCCGGGGGAGCGGCCACATGTTCGACCGACGGTCGTGTCGCCAGCACCGTCTCGTGGACGGTCAGGTCACGCCCGGCCTGGTACACCCGGCCCTGCTCGAAGGCCCAGCCCTCCATCGACGAACGGCGATCATCGCTCATGGATGGTCTGGTCGCGACCGGCCTGATAGATGCGGCTGTGCCCGCTGGCCTTCGCCTTTATCACCAATGAACCGACCCGCGCCTGATCGGCCGGCTCCAGTACCGGGGTGAGCACCTCATCCAACACCCGGTTGATCTCTTGTGCCAGGGACGGGTCGTCGCGCAGCAGCTGCTGCAGTCGCACCTGCCAGGACCCGACCAAGGCCTGTTCGGTGTCGGCGTCGCCGTCCCTGCGGGCCTCCAGCATCTGCCCACGGACCTCGACCAACTCCGCCTGGACGGCGTCGGCCTGCTCGGGACGGGCCTTACGCCACAGCGCAACAACACCCTCGCGAGCCGACTGCCAAGCATCGGTGACCATCGCCGTCACCAGCGCAGTGCCCGCAGCCAAAACAATTGGATCCACATCGCCCCCCTCAGTCGACCAGCCCAGCCGAGCCCGCAGATAAGCACTCAGCTACCCCCTGGCGGTTGGATCAGCACCAAGTACGAATCAAGACCGAGCCAGAGGCTCACCGGCATGGTGGACGACCGTGGACCCGTTATCGCAGATAATGGCTCACTATCCGCGATAACCCCCTGATCATCTCTGACCGGTGTCGGGAAGGATCATTCCGCGAGCGCCATCCCAGGCTCAGCCGCGCCGCGCGTACATGATCACTGCCACTCCGGCCAGGCAGACCAGGAGAATCGGTACCCGGCATGATCTTTCAACGGGTTGGTGCTCGTGGTGGTGGATGCTGTCGTGAGCGCGTTCGATTGATCAATCACTCCAAATTCGTTGGACGTCTGTCGGACATTCCTGCGACCATCCGCACTGTGACAGATGAAGCCGATCGCCAGACGTCGTTCCCCACCAGTTCGAAGCATGTGCGCTTTGTCGAGTTGTCGAGCACTGCGATGTCCGCTCTACTCGAGGGGGATCTGCCCGCGGCCAGCAACACGGCTGGGGTCGCTCTGACTGAGTACTTCGTGACAGACAGAGCACAGTGGCTGTGGCGGATTCGGATCGACGAGATGGCCGCCGACCCCCGCCACGCACGGTGGATAGCGCGGCAAGCGGTAACCGGGCCCGAAGGTGTCGTCATCGGTCATGCCGGGTTTCACGGACCGCCCGATGAGGCGGGCATGGTCGAGATCGGCTACGCGGTCGCTCCTGACTTCCGTCGCCAGGGGTACGGCCGAGCCATCCTGATCGAGTTGCTGCGCCGGGCTGCGGCCGAACCGGCGGTCAAGACCGTACGGGCGACGATCAGTCCCGACAATGTGGCGTCCCTGGCCACGATCGCCGGCTTCGGCTTCGTCAAGGTCGGAGAAGACTGGGACGAAGAGGACGGTCTCGGACTCATCTTCGAAGTCCCCGCCAACCGCAGCTACTAGCTAGGTGCAACCAACCCGGTGAAGGTTACCGGTCACAGCATTAGCGCCAAGGGTCGGCATTGGCGGCGGACCCGCCCGGGCTTGTCGTTGATCAGTTCGCCGCCCCTCAGCCAGCCAAGATCAAAGGCTTGGGTTGATGCCCGACCCTGATCCTCATCCCGAGCCTCGCCCTCATCCTGTTGCTTTCAGCGGTGAAGCTGGCTCGGCATACAGCTCCTAACACGGGGCACTCCCCGTTCGATCCACTTCGCCAACGGTGTCGGCCTTGGGCCAGGCGGGGGGCTTCTTCGTGTTCGGGGCGTTCACGCCTTAAGGATGTTCAGAAGGGGAGCTTGTAGGAGTCCACGACTCCGATCGCGGCCCATCCGGCGTTGATGCACGCGGTCCCGCTCCGCCAGTCCTCCAGCGGGTACGAGCCGGTGTTGTGCAGGGCTCCGTCGGAAGTGCGCACCCTGACTTCGCCCGTCTGGACGTTCCAGGTCACGATGTCCAGGTTGCCGTCGCCGTTCATGTCGCCGAGCCGAAAGAGTCCGACGGGAACCAGCCGATGTTCCAGTCCGGAACGATCGGGGCGGAGGTAACCTGGCCTGTAAGTTCCGGCGCAAACGGGGTCTGTCGCACTTGGCGGGGAGTGATCACGCAGTGCGACCTCCGGAAGCCGCAGCGCCCGATGGCCATGTTGGAGTAGATCGCGATCTTGCAA
>NZ_JBIUCF010000109.1:0-14124 GCF_044593615.1 Nonomuraea sp. NPDC051941 | reverse complement strand
TCGACGTCGAGCTGATCGGCTGCGACCTGCTGTCCACCACCGGCCGCAAGTACCTGCGCGCTCCCCGCGGCACAGGTCTGCTTTACGTACGGCGTGCGGCGCTCGACCGGCTCGACCCGCCTTTCCTCGACCTGCACGGCGCCCGCTGGACGGCGCCGTCGCGCTACGAGGTGCAGCCGGGCGCGCGCCGCTTCGAGAACTGGGAGTACGGCGTGGCCGCCCGGCTCGGCTTGGGCGCGGCCATCGACGAGGCGCTCGGCTGGGGGCTCGAGAACGTCCAGGACCGGGTCTACGCTCTGGCGGATCACCTGCGGGGGCGGCTGACGGAACTGCCCGGCTGCCAGGTGCACGACCAGGGGGCCGAACGGTGCGGCATCGTCACCTTCACCCTGGATGGCATGTCTGCCGAGGAGGTCAAGGCGCGCCTGGCGACTCGATCGATCAACGTCAGCGTTTCACGCGTGCCGTCCACGCGGCTCGACATGACGGACCGTGGGCTTGAAGAGCTGATACGTGCCTCCGTGCACTACTACAACACCGAGGAGGAAGTCGCCCAACTCTGCGCGGGTCTGCGCGGAGGGTAGATCTCTCCGTTGGGAAAAGGCGAGCGCCGGAAGCGTAAGCCGAGCGGGCAGTACCCGCGTCGGGATGGTCCAATCGGGCGCGCTTCTGGCCTCAGGCCGTACCTGCATTCGCCGACCGAAGCGCTCGGCCGAACAGGGCATACCAAGGGGATCCTTCGGAGGTCTTGAGGCGCCCAGGTGGGCGCTGCAAGATCTGGTCTTTCACGCCTGCGAGGGCGTTCGCCAGCGATAACGGGACTACCACGAAGTTGTCGATCAGCTGGATCGCTGCCAGGACCCGGTCGTGCACCGTGTGAGTCTGCTGAGTGAACGGAACCGGCGGCAGATCAATCCTCGCTGCTCGCAGGCGCGCATATGGCTGGGATGCGGCGGCGGTGAACTGCTCCCACTGCCGTCCGGCGTGTTCGGCCCATTCCCACGCCACGGGTTCGGGTACCCACACCGGCAGGCCGATCATCTTCAGCCGGGTGGCTAGCGCCGTCAGTTTGGCGATGTTCACCTGGCTGGCGTCAATGGCGTTGATGTCCAGCGCGACCGCGCGCAGCCGCCCGCGGGCCTCCAGACCGATGCGTACTGGTTCGTGACCTCCGCTACCTGATCCTCCGCGTGCCATCAGCCCAGTATCGGTCATGGTCGTCGCTGCCGAGGCGGAAGCGTGGAGCAAGGCGAGTGGCCTTCGGGCTCGCATGCACACTGCGCGCGAGAGAAGGTCCCTCGGACCTATGAGAGGCGCTGAGCCGGATGCGCGTGCTCCAGGCCACACAGGATGGCCTTGTGGACCCACCACGTGGCGCAGGTGGAGGACCGGTTGCCCCTGGCGTGGTCGAAACGCTCGACGGCCACCTCCTCCGGCCGTCTCTGCGGCTTCGATCCGCCGGTTGACCGTCATGACGCCGCCCCCGCGGCCCGCACCCTGATGGTGAGCGACTGCTTGCGCATCATCACGAAGTCGCCCACCTCCATGAGCGCCAGGAAGGCCAGCCCGCGCAGCGTGGGCCGGGCACGCACCCGCAGCCGGACGCAAGCCGGCTGCCGTCGCGTCTCTCGCGCAACGCGAGGCAGCAGCTCACCGTGCCCTCGTAGGCGTGGATGGACAGAACGAGCACCTGCGGTGGATCGATCCGCTCCACCGTGAACCCCGAACCGTCCGGCGCGGTCGGCATGACGTCGCCGACCTGCAGGTGCTGCAGCTCCGGGACGATACGGTCGGCGCTGGGCCGTCCGGCGTTGTCGATGCGATCGTAGCTGTACCAGCCGGCGCGCGTGTAGCCGCCCATATGCACCAGCCACGGCCAGACCTCCTTGGGCGGTGCGTCGATGGTGATGGCCCGGGTGGCCTGGAGGTGGGCACGCGACGCGATGTCGTCACCGGGCCGCTCGCGCGCGTCGATCTGCTCGCGGCGCACCCCACCCCCGCAGTGTGTCCGCGCTGATGCCCAGCTGCTGGCCGATCCTGCGGCAGGTTGCGCAGACCGACTCGCCGTCGGCCGCCGCGTCCCGCACCAGCCGAATCGATCGCTCCCGCATCTCATCGGGATACTTCCGTGGCGCTCCCATGACTCCTACTTTGATTGGTTGGGAGCCTCCATCAATCCCGGAGCGCTTCATGGTCCGCACCTGGGGAGTTCAGATCTATTGCTGCTGTTCCTCGCGCTTCACCTTTGCATGATGGCGTCGGTCTGGGCTCTCACATCGTCCAGGGCAGTTCGGACGGCTGTGCGGTGCAGAGCCCGGTCCGCTCGAAAGCGATCTCCGGCGGGACCTGTCCAGATGCTGCTGTCGCAGGTCGCGTCCACTGCTTGCAAGCTTCGTTCGATGTCGTCGGCGGCGTGGGCGATGATGCGCATGTCCGCCTGGCACTCGCTCAATCGGTCAGGCGTGGCTTGCCCCGGGCGTCACAGGCCGGAGTTCGGGCAGGGCGAGGGCCGTATGGGCTGGCCGCCTCCCGTTGGTGGGCATCGCGGTGAGCTTGCGCAGCCTGTCGTTGCGCTGCTTCAGGGTCTCGGCGGTGGTCGGGAAGAGCGTGGCGGCGCCCTGGCCGACCAGCCCCTGATTCAGGGTCACGAACTCACGGGTGTCGCGTTCGTAGGCGGTGAAGCCCGCGGCGTGGTCCCCGCCGGCCAGGGAGTGGGCGAGCATGTACGCGCCGACCAGCGCGAGGCTAGTGCCCTGTCCGGTGAGGAACGAGGGCGCGTACGCGGCGTCGCCCACCAGCGCGACCCTGCCGCTGGACCAGCGGGGCATGTGGATCTGGCCGACCGCGTCGAAGAACACGTCATCCGCGTCGCGCATGGCGGCCAGCATGCCCGGAACCTCCCATCCCGCGTCGGCGAAGACCGCGGCGACCAGCTTCTGCTGGGCCTCCGGGTTCGGGAACGCGTCGAACGGCGGCTCCGGTCGGGCGAAGGTCAGAAAGGCGTGCACTTCGTCGTCGTTCCCCGTGGCGTACAGAGCTGCGGCCCTGCCAGGGGTGTTCCACATCACGGTCTCGTGGGAGAGCCCGAAGGTATTGGGCATGGTGAACACGGCGAAGCAGTAACCGAGGTACCGGTGGAACCGCTCTTCGGGGCCAAAGAGCATCTCCCGGGTGCGTGAGTGCATGCCCTCCGCGCCGAACACTATGTCGAACGTACGGCTGCCGCCCCCGCGGAAGGTGACGTCAACCCCGTCGCCGGACTGGTCGAGGGTCTCGATGGAGTCGTAGAACAAGAACTCCGCGTCGTCACGGACTGCGGCGTAGAGCGCCTCGGTCAGGTCCCCGCGCCGCACCTCCAGGTCATGGCCCGCGACACCGCCGGTGACGTTGTGCGGGTGAACCGAGGCCACCTCGCTGCCTTCCTCGTTCAGGAAGGTCAGCCGCCGCAGGTCGATGTGCGCGGCCTGCAGTCGCGGCAGGATTCCCATCCTCCGGATGACCTCCAGGGCGGTGCCGCGCACGTCGATGGGGTAGCCGCCGGCACGAAGCGTGCCCGCTCTCTCCACCACCGTGACGTCGTATCCATAGCGGTTCAGCCAGAACGCGAGGGTGAGCCCCGCGATGCTGGCGCCCGACACCAGGACCTTGCGCCTCGGCGTGGTACGGAGATGCGTCATTCTTTGACTCCTTTGTCCAGCTTCCGGACGGCCAGCAGGGACAGCGCCGCGACGACGCCGCCGATGACAAAGCCGGCGATGAAGGCCGATTCGGTGGGGATGTTCGATCCGGAAGGGATCCCGGCGGTCAGGAAGGCACCGCCGATCTGCGCGCCCGCGGCGAAGGCAACCACGCGAATCACCAGAAGCAGGCTGGTGGCTGTGCCGGTGTTGCCGTGGCTGACAGCGGTGGCGGTCTTGACGACCACCGCCGTGACGCAGATGCCGCTGGCCGCGGCGACCAGCACCTTGCCGACGACGAGGTGCCAGATCTCGCCGTGGAGGAACACCAGGGCGAGCAAAGCGGCCATCATGCAGACGACTCCGACGGTGACCGCGGGACGCGAGCCGAAACGCCGCACCGCGACCCCGGCGACCGGCCCGGCGATCGCCGCCGCCACGGCACCGGGCAACAGGTAGAAGCCGATGTCGGTGGCGCTGGCTCCGAAGCCGTACCCGTCGCCGGTCACCGCGAACAGCTGCGGAACGAGATACATCGACAGCGAGGTGCCCAGGCAGACGGCGAATGTGATCGCGTAGGAGCTCCAGATCGCTGGCTGCGCGAGCAGGCGCAGATTGACCATCGGCGCCCCGGACCGGCGTTCGACGACGATCCATCCGGCCACGAGGACGCCCAGGAGCAGGACGAGGGCGCCGAGCTCGATCGGCTGGCTGCCAGCCTCGGGCACGATCGCGAGCACCAGCATGAGCGTCAGCAGGATGCCGCTCATGAGAAGCAGGCCGGGCCAGTCGATCCTGGAGTCCGACCGGCCCGGCGGGTCGTCCGGCATCAGCCTGCGGACGAGCAGGGTCGCCAGGGCGACCCCGATCGTCGGGATCGCAAACATCCAATGCCGAGACAGCCCTTCCGCGATTGGCCCGGCGATCAGCGTGCCCAGCATGCCGCCGGCCAGGAACAACCCGCTGACCACTCCGATGGCCACCGAGGACTCTCCCTCGGAGAGGTACTTGCGCACCAGGATGAATGAGAGCGGCATCGCGCCCAGCATCGCGCCCTGCAGTACCTGACCGAGCAGCAGCACTGGCAGGTTCGGCGCCAGCGAGGACACCAGGCCACCGGTCACCACCACCCCCATCAGCCGGATCATGACCCGTCTCCCGCCGAAGCGATCACCGAGGTTGCCCGTGATGGGCAGGAGGAGGGCACCGGTGATGAGCATCGCGATGCTGAGCAGCGCGCCTTCGGCAGGAGTCAGCGACAGTTCGCGCTGCAACAGCGGCAGCGTCGGTGACACCGCCGACTCCAGTGCGCCGGTGGCGGTCGCCAGCATTCCGAGAGCCGCGACGGCGGCCTTCCCGATGCGGACCGGGGGAGCTTGGACTGTGCTCATGGACGTCCTCCATGGGCGCGGTCGGGCTGGGCGGAGGTCCAGTCGTCGATTGTGGGGGTGAGCTTCGTAGGTGTCTTCATCACGGTCTCCGTCGAAGATCGCCGCGATCGCGGTCAGGGGGAGGTAATCGGTGGGAAGTATTCATCGTCGGCGGACGGGGATCGTGACGCCGAAGCCGGAGAAGGTCGGGTCGGTGCCGTGGCCGACGCTAGGGAACTGCTCGTTGAGGAGATGATCGGTTCGGCCTTGGCCGGCGCGTGGTCGGTGGAGCGTGCGGAGGCGTGGCCGAGGCCGGTCACGGTCAGCACGACGAGCGCCGCCGCCAGCACCGCGAGACCTGCGTGCACCTGGCACAGCGCCGCGCCGGCGACCGCTCCGACGGTGATGAGGGTGACGACCGCGACTCGGCGACGTGCCCCTTGACCGCGGGCCGCTCCCAGCCGGGAGTCCGCCGCGAGGCCGGTCAGCGTGGAGGTGACGACCACGGTGGTGACGTCCTTCACGGCCAGGTGGCGGGCCGTCGCCGCCTGCGCTCCCATGGCCAGGGCGAGGGCCGACGCCATCAACTCCCGGGCGGCAAGGGTACCCGGCCCGGTCACGGCCAGGCCCAGCGCCGTGGCGGCCAGGACGATCCCGACGGCGCCCAGCAGAGCGGTGCAGCGGCGGCCCCAGATCGGGGCGGCGGTGCGCAGCACCCGCCCGGCCACGGCCGCGCCGGCGAGGAAGAAGACCAGAGCCATGACCGGACCGAGCACGGGTAGCCCTGTCCCGCCGGTGGCCGCCATGCCGAGGATTACCACGTTGCCGGTCATGTTGCCCGCGAATACCTGGTCCAGGCGTAGGTAGCCGACAGCGTCGACGACGCCTGTCGCGAAGGTGAGGGCGAGCATCAGACCCAGCGGGGTCACATGCCGTCGCACGTGCGGGTCGCTTACACGGGCGCCGAAGCGGTCGCGTGCGGCGCGACGGCGCCGGCCGTCGCCGCGTCGCACGCGTCGCCACCCTGCTCCCGTACGGACCGGGCCGTCGCTGAGGACGGCCGGTGCTTTGGCGCACGCACGCCGGAGGGCCCTGGCCGTCCGGGGCGCGTCTGGTGGAGGGGATCGTCGGTCGGTGATGGTCGGTGACCGGCCATGTCGTTCACTTTCTGTTCTGTGGCGCGTGGTGGGCGGTGTGGTGGGCGGCGAGGACGTCGCCGCCGAAGTCGGTCTCCGGGTCCCGCCATACTGCGTGGGCGTGGTTTGCGCCACGGTGGAAGTTGGTCCACTCGACGAGCAGCCGTGGTCCCTGCAGGCGGTAGTAGTGCGACTCACCCGCCATGGTGGAGCCGGCCCAGGCGAGGTGCACGGCGTCCAGCGCCGCCGGGTCGTCGTAGCGGGGGAGCGGGGACACCCCGTCCGGGACGCGGTCGAGATAGGTGCCGAGCAGGGCGCGCAGCAGTTCCCGCTGCGCGGTGTCGAGCTCCGCGCCCGGCACGCCCTTGGGCGTCGGAGTGAGGGCCAGCGCCTGCCGGTCCGCACCGTGCAGGCCGGTGGCCGGATGATCGGCACGGTCCGGGGTGTGCTGGCCGCGGCGCCAGAGTTCACGGCGGGTCAGCACGCGGTCGTCGATCCGGATGCTGTTGCCCGCCACGACGTCGTTCGGGGGGCGCGCCAGCAGCACCGCGCGGGCGGCGAGCTCGGGGCGCAGGGAGTGGACCAGTTCGCGGGCCAGGTCCTCGGCCGCCCCCAGCGGGCGCAGCGTCGCCCCGCCCAGCAGCGGCGACGCGGCGGGGTCGGCGCCCATGAAGCACGGCGTGGTGGCGGCGACGCGCCCGTCCACCACGAGGTAATTGAGCGAGACGTGATGGCCGCCGAACCGCCATCCCCAGGGCTGCGACCCGCCGGGCTCGCCGAAGATGCGCAGGTAGTACATGCCGGGGTCGCGGGTGCGTTCCCGCCCCCAGTTCACCGAGAAGTCCTCGACGCGGTCGAGCACGTTCTCCAGGCCGAGCACGGTGGCGATGGTGGTGTACCCGGCTTCGGACAGTCCGCTCGCGAGCAGCCGCATCACCAGCCGGTGTTGGGTGGGGCGCTGCTGGTGGAAAGTGAGGCCGCCGTGGTCGGTGGGTGTGTAGAACCAGCGGGTGCGTTCGTCCTCGGCGCCGCCGCCAGCGCCCGGCGGCGGTCCGACTGCCACCTTGCGCTGGTCGGCGTCCAGGCTGTCCAGCCACGCCAGGGCCGCTTCGGCCATCAGGTTCGCGACCTCGCGGCGTGGGTCGATCATCGCTGCCTCCCGGCTGACCGCGGCCGACTCGAACACCGCCACAGACGCGAGGGCGAAGAGCAAACCGACCAGCGTGACGTAGCCGTACATCCTCGCCGTGCGTCATGTTCCAACCGGAGCGGTGTGATCAGAAGGGCGGAACCTGCCTGGTGAGGCTCGCGAGTCTGCCGGTGGCGGGCGTGCGTCGCGTCGCTCACGCTGCCGACACTCCGAGGAACTCGCGGATGTAACCGGCGATCGGCTTCGCGAACTCCATCGCGATCGCGTGGCGCCCATTCTCGATCGAACGCAGCTGGGCGTTCGGAATCTGCTCCTGCATCAGGAGGGCGCCGGAGTAGGGCGCCAGCAGGTCCGCCATGCCGTGCACGATCAGCGTGGGTGCAGTGATCTCCCCCAGGCGGTCCCGAACCTCGTGCTGCCGGGCGGCGTCGTGGCGGCGGCCGGCCTTCTCGGGGTCACGGTAGACGAGCGTCTGGGCGGCCCGGTTGTGGAGCTCGGCCTGGCCATCGGTGGTGACGAAGAAGTCCTTGACCGACTTCTGCCGGTCGTCGTGGGACATGTCGAACAGCTCCCCGACCGTCTGAGGACAAAGCGCGAAGCTCGGTGTGGTGGCGATCAGAACGAGGGACGCGACCCGCTCGGGGTGCCGGATCGCGGTGTGCTGCACGATGGTGCCGCCGAAGGAGGTGCCGAGCAGGTGCGCACGCTGGAGCCCCAGCGCATCCAGTAAGGCGACGAGGTCGTCGGCGAGGTCGCCCAGCGTATACGGAACAGGCGGATTCACGGTGATCCCCGAATCACGTTGATCATAGGAGATCGCCCGTATCCCCGGGCCGAGGTGGGAGCGGAGCGTGGCGTACTGGGTACGGTCGCTCTCGCCGCCATGGACGAGCATGAGTGGCACACCGCTGCCGCCATCGTCGATGATCCCGACTTCGAGATCACCCACCCATATGGTCTTGGCCGATCCGGCCGGTTCACGTTCTACCTGATGCATAGCCACCGCTGGCCCCTCCGGTCGAAGGTTAAGTAGACGTTACTATGAATTGAGAAGACCGTATCAGTTTGTTGTTCGTTTAGGGAGACCCACGTGACATGCGACCAAGGGGCGGAAGGCGCGCTTCCGCCGAACCGCCAGGCATTCGCGACGTCTCCGTGGAACGGTACATCCTTGCTGCTCATCGCCGTAAAGCCACAAACCGCCCGAACATCGCAGGGTCGAACAGCACCTCGGCGTCCGCGCCGCCTACAGGATCCGCCGGACGGCGAATCCGAACGATGTGACGCCGCGGCGTCCGCTCCTGACAGCGAACAGCGTCAGCATGACGCGCGGGCGCTGACCCGAACCTGCCGCTCATCGCCACCGCGCTCAACGTGACGTCGGCGCCTGCAGCGGAAGAACTTGTCCCGCGCAACTCGACTGCCTGCGGCGAGTTACGCGGAACGCGAGACCTACTCGGCAGCGAGGGGCCGAGTCCGTCAGAACCGGGCTGGCGTGGCCTGCGTCCGGGGTGTCAGCCCGCCCGCGCCCACCCGCGCAACGCGCTGCGGTAGGCCTCGGCCAACCGGATGATGACCTCCCGGCGGGACAGGTCCGTCTCCTGCAACAGGTCCTGGATCTCCCGCGGGTCGTACATGATGTTGTTGAGGAACAGGGCGTACTCGAGCATCTCGTTCGGGAGGCCGAGGTCGTCGAGCAGGCCCCGCACCGGCCTGGCCCAGGCATCCCGCATGGCGACGATGATCTCGTTCCCGTTGTGGAGCCGCTTCAGGTAACCCTGCCGGGATCGAAGCTGCACCAGCGCCGGGCCGTGCTCGGCGAGCAGGTCCACCCACTTGTCCACGACGGAGTCGAACAGCGGTTGCCCTTCCGCGGTCGACGCCGCGCTGAAATCGCGCAGCTCCTCGACGACGCTGAGCACGTAGGCCGCGAGCACGTCGTCCACCGTGGAGTAGTAGCGGTAGGCGGTGGCCGGGCCGATCTCCGCACGGGAGGCGACGGCATGCATGGTGAGCTGGTCGGGTGCTTCCCGGGCAAGCTCGCCGACGGCCTGGAAGAGGCGTCGGCGGTTGCGGCGGGTGTCACTACGCAGTTTGTCCTCCTCTCGTCGGGCGCCCCGCCGGCCGGGCACGGGCATCCTCCGCCCCCATCGAAGCGCAGGGGAAGGATATCCCGTGTGAGCGACTGCCGTTCGGCCGCTCGGACATGTGCGGCATGGAGTGTCGTTCGCCCGGCCTCGTCAGCATCTCCCGCCGCCGAGGTGGCCGACGACGCGGGCCAACCCGGTCCGCAGGTCGTCCTCGGAGGCCGCGAACGAGATCCGGACGTGTCCCTCGCCCGACGGCCCGTACTCGGCGCCGGCCCGGACCATCACCCTCCGCTCGGCGAGCTCGCGGGCGACCAGCTCGGAGGGCAGGTCGGCGTCGTAGCGCAGGAACCCGTAGAACGCCCCCTCCGGCGGGACCAGGTGCAGGCCGGGAACGCCGGACAGCTGCGCGACCACGAGCTCGCGGCGCTGCCGGTACCTTTCGACCATGGCGTCGACGACGCCGTCCGGCAGCTCAAGGGCGGCAAGGGCCGCGTGCTGGACCGCCGTGTTCAACGAGCCGTTGTGGGTCCGGTGCACGTGGGCGGCGGCGTCCACCACCTCGCGCGGCCCGGTCAGGTAGCCCACCCGCCAGCCGGTCATCGCGTACGTCTTGGAGAACGTCTGTACGTACACCGTGCGGTCGCGCAGCGATTCGACCTCCAGCGCCGAGGTCATCACATGCCCTGGGTAAACCAGCCGGTGGTACGCCTCGTCGCTGACGACCAGGATGCCTGAGCCGTCAAGGAGATCCCCGAGGGCCTTGAGCTCCTGCTCGCGGTGCACGATACCGGTCGGGTTCGACGGATTCGAGAAAATCATCATCGCGGCGCCGGGAAGGGCTTCGGCCAAGGCGTCGAGGTCCCAGTGCAGGTCCGGGGCGAGCGGAACGAAGTCCACGGTGCCCCCGGCCAGGACGACCAGGTCGGCGTAGAGCGAGTAGGCGGGCTCGGGGATGACCACGCGGTCGCCGGGGCCGATCATCGCGAGCACAACGGCCGCCAGCGCGGCCGTTGCGCCGTGGGTGACCAGGATGTCGCCTGTGCTCCAGGTCCGGCCGGGGCGCCCCGGCAACCTCGCGGCGAGCGCGGCGCGCAGCTCCGGCAGGCCCTTCTGGTCGGCGTAGTGGGTGTGTCCCGCGCGCAGGGCGGCCGCGGCGGCCTCGATCACCGGCGGCGGTGTCGGGAAGTCCGGCTCGCCCATGGCGAGGGAGACGGCTCCCGGAGGAGCCGGGGCCAGGGCCGGGCGCCGCGATTGGCGGCGTAGTTCCCCCATCCGGAACGCCGGCGGCACGGTGGTCGTCGGACCGGTCATCGGCTCACCGCCGTATGCCCGAAGCGCGCGGCGAGGATGCACCGCCGGAGCGCCTCCTCCTTCTCGACGATCCCGTCGACCGCGTCCACGACCTCCTTCACGCGGTGGCGTGGGATGACGACGACGCCGTCGGCGTCACCGACGAGCACGTCACCGGCCGCCACCACCACGCCGCCGACCGCCACCGGGACGCCGATGGCGCCGGGCCCGTCCTTGAAAGGCCCCGCGGGGGTGACCGCCCGCGCGTAAACGGTCAGGCCCATCGCCGACAGCGCCCGGACGTCGCGGACGGCGCCGTCGACCACCGCGCCGGTCACCCCGGCGTTCACCATGATCTCGCCGATGAGGTCGCCGATCAGCGCGCGGGTCATGTCGCCGTGTCCGTTGACGACCAGGACGTCGCCCGGCCGGGCCTCGTCGAGCGCCCGGTGGATGGCCAGGTTGTCACCCGACCGCACGTCCACCGTCAGGGCGTTCCCGCACAGCGTGCCGCCCTCGGCGACCAGCCGGATGCCGCCGTCCATGACGGTCATCCGCTGCAACGCGTCGCCGACGTTGGCGGCCGGCACCTCCCCGAGGCGGCGGATCTCCTCCGCCGCCGCGCGATCCCAGCTCGGAGCGATGGACACGCCGTCCGTCGCCGCGGAAATGAACACGATGATGCTCCATTCCTAATTGAGATACTCTTCTCAGATAAGACGATCGTAACCCTTGAGGTGCCCACCTACAATGAGTCGAGCCGCCGGCCTGCTCGACGAGCCCGGAGCGGCCGTAGCCACCGGGTCGTGCTCGGGGCGACATGCCCCGGCGCCATCGATCCGCCGCCGGCCGGCCATCCGCCCGGCGTCCGCCGCCCGGCGGCCGGCGAAACCGTCGCTCACACCAACCCGGGTACGGCCCCGACGGCCCGCCCCTGCTCACCCCCGGTTACTCGGCCGTGAGGCCCGCGTCGTCGAGTCGCTTGATGAGGCTGGGCTTGCCCTGGTGCCGTTCTCGGAGGTGGGTGAGGCGCCGGGTGAAGGTACCGGCATGCTCGTCGCGGATGGCCAGGGCGTGCAGGTCGCGCAGGAGATTGACGGCCTGGTCGTATTCGCGGGGCTTCCTGGTGCCGATGGAGTCCTCTACCCGGTTCCACGCGGCTTCGAGGTCCTGGGCGAGTCGGCTCAGATGGAGTTCCCTGGCCTGCCGTCGCTCCTGTTCCCGGCGAGCCTGTTCTTCGGCGCGCTGGGCCGCCTCCTGTTGCTCGCGGGCGTGGCGGCGGGCGGCGGCGATGTCCAGCAGTTCGGCGACCGTCCGTCCCGTCTCCACCTCCTGTTCGGTGGTTTCGCCGCCGAACTCACCCAGCAGTTCCCAGCGAACGCTTGCGGCGTCCCCTTCGACCACCCGCAACAGCAGCGCGTCCTTGCGCTTGGCAGGCAGAACGCCGATCCAGGCGGCCAGAGCCTTTCGATCTTGCTGTACGGGTTGCGTCGGCCGGCTGGCCTCGGCGGCGGCCGCGAGCAGGTCGTTGTCCAGGCGCAGGAAGTCGGCCAGGGCTCGTTGCGGTGCGCTGAGCGAACGCAGCCCGGGCGGGACGGGCGGCTCCAGTTCGTCCTCTTCCTCGTAGTCGAAGGCGTCCTCTTCGTGCTCCCAGGTCCCGTACGCCGACAGCCAGGCCAGATAGAGCGGCCGCAGGTCACCTGCGGCCAGTTCGGCGCGGATGCCGGCGATCGCCGACAGCGAGCGTTCGACATCGTCTTCCCAGTACTCTTCCTCGGCCTCGCTGGTGAAGTCGAGGATGAGGTGTTCGCCGCTGCTCCAGGCGCTGACCTGGTCACCTACGCAGTAGCGTTCGGCCTGCTTGAGGTTCAGCACGGCCTTGGGGAGGCGGAGCATGACCCGGTGGGTGCCCCAGTTGGCCAGGTACAGGTGAGCGTCGTAGTAACGCTCTACCATGCTGGACGGGTCCCCGCGGAAATCGCCCCAGTGGTACTCGTTGGTAAAGCTGGTGGCGGTGATGTGGGCCCGGGTGGACAGGGCGCGGACCTCGGCCTGCTGCTGGTCGGTGAGCGGCCGGTCGATGGCCAGGAACTCGTAGTACTGGTATTCGCTCATGCTCTCACCCGGCCCAGCGGCGGAACGCGTGGATCCATTCGGCTCCGGCCGGTGGCGGGTCAGGCAGCGGCAGGTCGAGGATGCCGATCGCTTGCTTGTGCTTGCCATGGCGGCAGATCGCCACGATGCCACTCCCGACCAGGAAGTCGATTGCGGCGACGGTGACCTGTAGGCCGAGCACGGTCGTCTCGAACGGCACCGCCAGGTTGTCGCCGATCATGACATGGAAGCCGGAAAGCTGCTCATCATCGGTGTAGGCGTCCATAATTGCCTGCTCGATGAGCTCATCCAGGTGAACGTCGGGAGGGCGGCGAGCCACAGCAGCACACGATACTCCCGCAGGAGAGCCCTGTGATCACGCTCAGGCAAGAGGATCCGTCAATCGTTATGGCTGTGCGGGGGTGATGTCGGTGTACGAGAAGTCTTCGCCTTTGAAGAGCAGGGGATGATCGAGGTCTTTGGCGAGAGCGTAGGCGAAGCAGTCGCCCATGTTGAGCTTGGCCTTGGAGTTGTTGCCCTTGCCGTAGGTCTGGTACGCCTGGCGCGCGATCCTGGCCTGATTGGGTGTTACCGGCTCGATGATGAGGCCCATCTCATCAATGAGTGTGTCGAAGGCGTTGCGCATGGCCTGACCGCGGTTGTCTACCACGATGGCCGCTTCGACGTAGTTGACAGTCGAGATGCGACACACGGCGGCGGCGATGGCGTGGGCGAATTGGGTGGCCTCGGGCTCACCGTTGATGACGGCAATGATGGCGCGGAATCGATGATCATGCGGGAAGGCCGGTGTCCGGGTCGTACAGATCTTCAAGCGAGGCTTAGAGAGCATCTGATCTTCTTACGTAATGATCTGTCCGTATCGGGGCGGCGGTCAGGTCGTTGATCTTCACGTGGCTTCTCGGCGCGCTTATCGCAGCGACTTGTCCGACGCCCGATGGGCGTTGATCGAACCGACCTTGACGGCATGGCGGGCGGCCCGGCGCGGACCGGGTACGGCAGCACGCATCCATGACCTGAGAGAAATCGTTAATGCCATCTTGTACGTGTGCCGGACCGGGATCGCCTGGGAGTACTTGCCGCACGACTTCCCGCCCTGCAAAACGGTCTACGACTACTACGCCAAGTGGGAGGCCGACGGGACGACGCAACGTTTGCATGACCTGCTGCGTGAGCAGGTCCGGGTGAGCAAGGGGCGTGCTGTCGTCCCTACCGCCGCCATCATCGACGCGCAGAGCGTGAAGACCTCCGGCAACGTCGGGGAGTCCAGCCAGGGCATTGATGCCGGCAAGAAGATCA
>NZ_JBIUCF010000108.1:0-14318 GCF_044593615.1 Nonomuraea sp. NPDC051941 | reverse complement strand
TGCTCTACCGCCACCACGCATGCGGCGAGATCAGCCGTACCGACCTGCGCTGCGCCCACTGCGGCCAGCCGATGCACGCCGGCGACGTCGACCTGCTACCAGGCCCAGGAGCGGCCACGTGATCGAGACCGGCTCCACAGCTGGCCGGGAGGCACATGCCCTCCCGTGCGACGAGGTAGAGCCCGCAACAGCACGAACACGTCCACGGAGACCAGCGGCGACGACAGAGGGAGCACCGCGGGACCGAGCCACCGCCTCGGTTCCGGCCCGCGGCGAAGTCCGATCAATGATCATGATTGCGCTCCTTCCGGTTGCCGAAAAGTCTCGCGGCTCCGCCGCTCGACCGGCAGATGCCGATGTGGACTGTCATCGGTGATGAACGCCATCGCGAGTTCGGTGATATTTGCATCTGTTCCCGGAGGCCCGCCGCCGCAAGGCGGCCCGGGAAAAGCCGCGCACTTACGGGTCGGCTGCAGGGCGACGGCGAGCGGGTACGGGTGGAGACCGGCCCCGGCGCCGGTGACGCCTGATCTGCGAAAAGGAAACGTTCTACGCCCTCGCGAAGGGGCAGGTCACCGTCGATGACGTGGTGGCTTCAGGACGACCTGTCGTGGAGCCGCTGGGCAGTTCTTCGAGCTGTTCCGCCTGCCCGACGGACATCGCACGACCGCTCTCTGAGCCCGTGCGGCGCCCGCGCAAAGGATTCCGCACTTCTCTAGAAACGGAAACCGTCATGGAACGCAATCTTCTGGTGATCGGGGCGACCGGGAAGACCGGTCGCCACACCGCCGAACTGCTGCTTCAGCGCGGCCACCACGTCCGCGCGCTCGTCCGCCGGGTCGATGAACGCTCCGAGAGGCTCGCCGGCCTCGGGGCGCAGATCGTGGAAGGCGACGTCCTCGACCTCAACTCCTTGGCGGAGGCGACGAAGGGGGTCGATGCCCTGTACTTCACCTACCCGATCCTTCCCGGCCTGATGGACGCCACGGCGAACGTGGCCCTGGCGGCGGAGGAGCACGGCGTACAGGCGATCGTGAACATGTCGCAAATCTCCGCCCGCCGCGACTCCGCCAGCAACGCGGCCCGCCAGCACTGGGTCGCGGAACGCGTGCTGGACCGCTTCCCGGTGGCCGTCACCCACATCCGTCCGACCTTCTTCGCCCAGTGGCTGATCGACACCTGGGCCGACGGGACCGGCGAACTGCGGCTGCCCTTCGCCGACGGACGCCATGCCCCGATCGCTGAAAGCGACCAGGCAAGGGTGATCGCGGCCATCCTGGAGGACCCCGCCCCGCACGCCGGCAAGATCTACCTGCTGTACGGGCCGGTGGAGCTCGACCACTACGAGATCGCCGAGAAGATGTCGCAGGCGCTCGGCCGTCAGGTCACCTACGTGCCCATCAGCCTCGACGAGTTCAGAACCATCCTCGAGAGCCGCGGCGCGTCGGAACACCTCATCCAGCACCTTCTCGCCGTCGCGGTCGACTACCGCAACGGCATCTTCGCCGGCACCAACGATGTCGTGAAGAAGATCGGCGGCACCGACCCCCTCGATGTCGAGAGCTTCGTCGCCCAGAACCGGGCGGCCTTCGACCTGCACACCGCCTGAAACCCAGGATCGTCCCGTGGGTTCGGCCTGGAAATCACGCGCGGAGCTCGCGGCAGGACATCAGGTGGTGGCATCCGCGAGCAGTTCCCCGATGGAGGTAACCGTCCGTGCCGTTGGATGTGACCGACCCCGAGAGCATCCAGGCGGCAGTCGAACGGTTCGGACGCATCGACGTCCTGGCCAACAACGCTGGCACCGGCCTGCTCGCCGCCGAGGAAGATTCCAACGAAGCCACGGTGCGCGCGCTGTGCTACCGCTACTGCGGCACCTGCGTTCCGGGCACGTCAGCTCCGTCGTGGGCTTCGCCACCGCGCCGGGCCGAGGCATCTACGCCGGCACCATGCGTGAAGCCGCCACGGAGCTCAACCACGGCTCGTCCAGCCCTCGGGCAGCCCCGCACGGAAGCGGCGCCCCGTGCCCTGGAGCTCGGTGAGGGCTGCGGCGGGGATCTTCGGCGATGTCGTCCAGGCGGGCATCCCTCACCGATCGTTGTGCGTAGTTCCCCGCGTTGCCGGGCCGGAGGCTGCAAGAGCCGTGGCGGGCCGAAAAGGCTGTGCGCCTGTCGGTCAGTAGCCGACGGTGAAGCGCCGCCCACGGTGCCTGGGCTGCTCGATCTCGTCGACGAGGGCGACCGCGTAGTCCTCCACGGTGATGGTGCTGTTGCCGTCGTCGTCGGTGATGAGGTCGTCCAGGGCGGTGCGGTAGCTGCCGGTGCGGGTGCCGGGCTCGATCATGGCCGCGGGGCTGATGTTGGTCCAGTCGACGTCGGTGACGGTCCGGTAGTAGTCGAGGGCGTCGCCGTGAGCGTGCATGATCTGCAGCAGGAAGTCGGGCAGGCCCGGGGCGTCCCACACCTGCTTGCCGTCGGGGGTGCGCAGGGACCCGGCGCCGCCGACGGTGATCAGGCGGGGTGCCTGCCCGCCGAGGGTCCGCAGTCCTTCGGTGAGGGCGACGGCGGCAGGCTTGATGGTGGCGATGTGGCCGGGGCCGTCACCGCCGCCGACAGCGCTGACGACGACGTCGCCGCCCTTCGCGGCGGCGGCGACCGACTGGACGTCGAGGACGTCGCCGGTGGTGACGGTCAGGTTCGCGTGGTGTTCGGTGACCTTGGCGGGGTCGCGGACGACGGCGGTGACGGTGTGGCCGCGGTCGAGGGCCTCGCGGACGATGGCGGAGCCGATGGTGCCGTTGGCGCCGAAGACAGCGATGTTCGTCATGGCAGTTTTTTCCTTTGTGATCTGTTGTGGTGGTTCGGGGGGGTGGTCAGGCGGAGGTGGGGGCCATGTGCCGGTCGAGGGCCTCGGTGAGCTGGAGGGCGCTGGAGATCGGCCCGCCGAGCCGGTGGATGCCGGTGGGGGTGTGCAGGAGCAGGGTCGGGTAGGCGTCGAGGCCGTGCCCGGCGGCGATGGACCGGTACACGTCGAGGTCGGAGAGGCTGTGGCCGTCGACGCACCAGGCGCGCTGGAGGGCGCTCGCCAGTTCCAGGACGCGTCCGGGAGCCTGGCGGCTCAACGCGACCAAGCCGACGGCGGCGTCGGTGGAGTCCAGCACCAGGGTCCCCTCGGCCACGGCGTGCTTGTAGCCCTCACCGAAGGTGACCCCGGTGGCGGCGGCGATGCGCCGGCTGGCGGCCGGGATGTGCGGGTACGCCGCCACAGGCAGGGCGCGCGGGCCCGAGAAGAGACCCCCGGACAACACCCGCAGATCGATACGGTCCGCGTTGCCGTCGGCGAACTGCCGCAGCGCCGGGCCCAAGCCGTAGCACCAGCCGCAGTAGGCGTCGAACGCGTACGTCAGACGGAAACGATCTGTCATTCGGGCCTCCTGACATTGGTAGAAGTCAGTCATCGATATCGGCCGGGAGCTGCGACGTCCTTGCTGCCGCATATGCTCTCGACTGAGTTCAAACATAGGAGCCGCGAAAGGTTCCGCCCAGGTACGGTGAGGTCTCGTCGTGGTGAAAAACGGACACGAAGCGATCCCGGAGATCCAGTACGTCCCGCCGGCGGCCGGCGCGGTCGGCGTCGAAGTGATGCCGATCGCCGAGCTGCGCCGCCGCCTGCATCGCCACGGCGGGACGGAAGGCGCCCGGGACGCCGAGGGAGCCGGCCGCGCACAGCGCCCGGACTTCCACCTGCTCCTCACGGTGGAACAGGGGCTGCTGTGGCACATGATCGACTTCGCCGACTACGCCGCCACCGACAGCACCTGGCTGTGGGTCCGCCCCGGCCAGGTACAGCGCTTCGGCGACCTCAGCGCGGCGACCGGCACTGTGGTGCTGTTCCAGCCCGACTTCCTCGACCCCGCCACCGCCGCCGACGTCCGCCTCGACGACCCCTTCGGACGTACCCTGTGGCAGATCACCGCAGAGGACGCCCCCGCCCTGCACCGGGCCCTCGACCACCTCGCCCACGAATACGGCACCACCCACATGCCGGCCCCCACCCGCTCCGCCATCCTCCAGCGACTGCTCGCCGTGCTCCTGCTGCGCCTGACCCACTTGACCGCACCCGTGGGCACCCTGCCCGCCGAGCACGCGGAGACCTTCCAGCGCTTCCGCGCCGCCGTCGAAACCGGCTTCACCCAGGCCCGCGACGTCGGACACTACGCACGCGCCCTCGGATACTCGCCGCGCACCTTGACCCGGGCCGCGCTCGCCGCGGCCGGCGTCGGCGCCAAGGAGTTCATCGACCGTCGCGTCGTGCTGGAGGCCAAACGCCTCCTTGCCCACGGCGAAGAACCCGTCGCGGGCATCGGGGCCCGCCTCGGCTTCCTCGACGCCAGCAACTTCGTCAAGTACTTCGTCCAGCGCACCGGCACCACACCGGCCACCTTCCGTAGCCGGTACCGCCCGGCCCGGGCCGCCCGCTGAAGCCGCCAGACATACCTTCAAGCGGTGCCGTCCATCAGGAACGAGGCGCGGTGCGCTCCCTGGGCGCGATCAATCACGCAGCGCACCGGGCAGGACGAGGATCGTCACCTGGTGTCATGACCCGATCCTGGCGATGCATGGCACTCGGGCCTCTTCTCGTTCTTGCTCCGCCCTCATACGTTCGGCGCATGAACGACATATTCGCCCTGCCCACGGGGCCGCTGGCCGATGCGAGCCTCGCCCTCGTACAGAAGACGGAGAGCGCGCCGATCGCCGACCACAGCATCCGCAGCTTCCTGTTCGCCCGCCTGCTGGCCGAGCAGGAAGGCTGCCTGAACGATGCGGCTTACGACGAGAACCTGCTCTTCGCCGCCTGCGTGATGCACGATCTGGGGCTGGGCACCCTCGCGGCCGGCCAGGCCCGGTTCGAAGTGGAAGGCGCCGATCTGGCGGCATCCGTGCTGACCGAGCACGGCATCGCCGCGGCGGACGTCGACCGGGTGTGGGAAGCGATTGCCCTGCACTCCTCCCTGGGCATTGCCGACC
Organism: Nonomuraea sp. NPDC051941; assembly: GCF_044593615.1. Taxonomy (NCBI): domain Bacteria; kingdom Bacillati; phylum Actinomycetota; class Actinomycetes; order Streptosporangiales; family Streptosporangiaceae; genus Nonomuraea; species Nonomuraea sp. NPDC051941. Next base: position 9,291 of record NZ_JBIUCF010000108.1, on the reverse strand, counting down.
GGCGCGGACTGCTGACCTATCTGACGCACAAGGGCGTCTTCTCCGACGCCGGCGTCTTCACCGACCTCGGCGCCGCGATGCTCCAGCAGGTCTACGCCACATACCCCCGGCCCGCCGACGACCGCTCTGTCTCGGACGCGATCGTCGAGCATGCCTCCCGATCCCGGGCCGCGGCACCGCCGTACTCGATCGCAGCCGCGTTGCTGCGCCAGCGGCAGGCCGGAGAGTGACCTCTGACAGTCATCAACCTCGCGGGGCAGCAGCGGCCGGTTCTTCATCAGCCGCCGCGACAGCGCACCGCGGCGAGCACCCGCCGCCCGACCGGGGCCGCGCCCACGGTCGGCTTCTCCCGCTCGACCGGCTCAACGACGTGCTGCGTCGAGGTGGAATTCCGATGTTCGTACGGTGCATCGTTTGTCGTACAGCGTATCGATTCCTTCACCCGGTGGTGTGAATGGGTTCCCTCGTACGAGGGAGGCGCGCCATCGGCCCTTGACGGGAGCCTTGCGGTGTCACGGATGTTCGACGTCGGGAGGGCGTGTGGCTGCTTCGATGCGGGTTCGGAGGGCGGTCTATCTGCTGTTGTGCGGGCTCCTGCCGTGGGCGGGGGTGAAGACGGTGTGGACGCTTGGCGGTGATGCCCTTGGAGTGAGCGGGGAGGCCTGGCTGCGGGGGGTCGAGAGCGATGGGGATGCCGTCTATCAGGCGCTGGCGGCTGTTGGCATTGACCTGACGGTGCTGGCGGCGCTGCTTGGCATGTTTCTCGCTCTTGGGCTGGTGCATCGGTGGGGAATGGTCTTTCCGAGGTGGACCCTGTTTCTCGCCGGGCGGCGGGTGCCCGCCTTCCTGCCCCTGGTCCCGGCCTGGGGGGTGGGGCTGTGCCTCGGCGTGTACGGGGTTGTACTGCTGGTCATGGCGCCGCTCAGCGTCGTCGGGGTGATTCCGCGGTTCGCCCCACTGGCACCCTTCACCAGCAGCGGGGACGTGACGTGGATGATCTTGTTTGGCGGGCTGGCCTTCGGAGGGCTCGGGGGTGCTCTCGTCGTGGGAGCGTGGTCCTACGGACGGCGCGTGTCTGCGGCGAAGCGGGCCGCCGTGGGACCGGACGTGCCCTGAGGCCGCCCCGCCGCAGCTCCCGTCCTGGTCCGCCGTGCCACGCCCGGCAAAGACGCCCCCGCTGTCCGGCGTACGCCCATGGAGCGGCTGCCGCTGATCGGCGGCGGGTCGAGTTCCGTCGCAGGAGTCGGCGGTGCAGAGCCGGTCCTGCTCGGCGTCGTGATGGTCATCACCGTCGCCAGCCAGCGGGGTAGGAAGCGGCGAGCGGCGGGGAATGCCACGAGCAGGTCGTGGCCATCCGCGGAGACTTGGCCGAGGCTTTCCCCCAGCATTGTCCTGGTCCAGGACTGTTTCACTACTTTGGGGGTGTGGGCAGCTATTTGTCGAGATTGCGCCCGCGGTCGATTCGCGGGCGGCTCACGATCTTGAGCGTCGTCTGCACGCTGCTGGTCCTCATACCCATTGCCCTGATGATGAGCAAGATGATCTCAGAGGCGATCGCCGATGTGGCATGGCAGGACACGCAGCAACAGGCGGTGCTGGCGGCGGCCGCCGTACGCGCGGGTGTCCTGCCTCGCACGGTCAAGCCGTCGGTGCCCGGGGTGGATCTGTTGCAGGTCGTGAGTCCCAGCGGGCATGTGCTCGCGGCGTCCCCGTCGGCCGGCGGCGAGCCGATGGCGAAGCTGGTGCCCTCTTCCGGCGGTTCGCTGGAGAACAGCCAGACCTGCGCCAACCCCGCGTCAGGCTGCCTGCGCATCACCGCGCTCCGGGTGGACGGGCCCGGGTCCCCGATCGTCTACGCCGCCCGGCGCACCACGACGCTGACGTCCACCACGTTCGTCGACTCCATCGTGGCGGCGCAGGCCGCCATCCTGGTCGCCGGCGTCGGGTGGATCGCATGGGAGGTCACCGGGCGCATCCTGCGACCCGTGGAGGCCGTCCGGTCCCAGCTCGCCACGATCACCCTCAACCATCTGAGCGATCGCATCACCGAGCCGAAAGGCGACGACGAGATCGCCAAGCTGATCCATACGCTCAATCAGACGCTGCTGCGGCTGGAGCGGGCCACCTACGAACAGCGGCGGTTCGTGGCCGACGCCTCGCACGAGCTGCGCACCCCGCTGGCCGGGCTGCGCGTCAAGCTGGAGGAGGCCCAGATACATCCGCAGGGCCGGGACGTGGATGGGCTGCTCACCGAGACCTTGGACGACGTCGACCGGCTGCAGGCGATCATGGGGGATCTGCTCATGCTCGCCGGGCTCGGATCCAGCACATCCGCGGCGCGCGAGAGGGTGGACCTGGGGGACCTGACCCGTACGGAACTGGGCCGGCGCGCCGATCGGATCCCGGTCCGGGCGAGCCTGGCGGAAGGTGTCACGGTGCAGGGGGTGTCCAGCCAGCTCACCCGCGTGCTGACGAACCTGCTGGACAACGCCCAGCGGCATGCCCGCGAAAAGATCGAGGTCGAGGTGCACCGCGATGGAGGGCAGGCGATCATGGCGGTCGGCGACGACGGCCCGGGCATCCCCGAGGAAGATCGCGAGCGGGTCTTCGAACGGTTCACCCGGCTGGACACGGCCCGCAGCCGCGGACATGGCGGCACCGGTCTGGGCCTGGCGATCGCCTCCGACGTCGTACGCTCCCATTCGGGGACCATCGCCGTCCTGGACTCCGCCTACGGCGGAGCCTGCTTCGAGGTGCGCCTTCCCCTTGCGCCTTAAGCCAGTCCCCCCAGCGCCGACATCGGTTCCGCCACCGATGCGACATGCCTTCAACGCCGGCCAACGTGCCGGACGTTCCACACAAGATCATCATGCTCTGACCTGCGGGAAGAGGCCAAGAACCCAAGATAACATCGGAAGCCCACCCACTCGATGGCGCCGCCCTTGGAGCGGACGGGGGCGCGCCGGGGCTCCAGGTCGAGGTCCTCGACGTTCAGGGCGAGGACCTCGACGGCCCGGGCGGCGGTTTCGTAGAGCATCCGCCACAACGTCCTCTCGCGCAGCGGGATGTCGCGGCGGGACAGCAGCCGGTGGATGGTGGTCTTGGCGACCGCGCGGGTCTCGTCGGCGTTCTCCTTGCGGCGCGGTTGCGGTTCCAGGTCGCCGGCGCGCTCGCGCCCCACAGCTCGGTGAGCGTGGCACCGATCTCGGCGTCCGTCACCTCGGCGAGCGGCCGGTCGCGGCCGAGCCAGGCGATGACGCGGTCGATGGCCGAGGCGTAGGCGCGGTGGGTGTTGGGGTTGGCCGTGCGCGGGGCGGCCAGGAAGGCATCTCACCCAGCAAGACCACAACGGCCCCCGCCAGAAGATGCGCCCTGGTGGGTCCCGGGTTGTGGGCGACGGGGTCACATCGTCCCGATGACGAGGTTCTTGCGGGCGGCTTCGACGACCTCCTTGGTGACCGTGGACATGTGGTTGATCTCGAGGACGCGCTGGATCTGAGCTTGAACGTAGGACCTCAGTGCGCCGTAGGAGAGTGCAGCGTCGTGTTCGTCCGTGAGTCACTCCCAGATGTGCTTCGGGCCGTGTCCGGCGTCGATCATGGAATCGATGAGGTGTTGGACGGGATCGATCATTGAGGGACGGCGCGGCAGTGGTTTGCAGGGACGGGGTTCGGGGTTGTGAGCTTGCATGTATGGCGAGACGTCCTCTGAGCGGCGCTCCGAAAGGTGGTCATGAAGAGGGCTTATGAGGCCGGTAAAGGTCAGCACACGGGATCGGGCGCCATGGACACGTCGTAGGCCCGCCACTCCCGTTCCGTCAGATCCCGCCCCACCGCCCGGCACAACGCCGCCACCGCCGCGTCCGTGTCGAAGGTCCATCGGATGATCCGACCGTCGTCCGCGCCCGCGATCAGCGAGTCGTCGGCGAGGAACGCCAGCGACCTGATCGCGGACTGGTGACCTGAGAGGATCTCCGTGCGCCTTCGGCTCGCGACGTCCCACACCTGGACAGTCTGGTCCTCGCTCGCGGCGGCCAGGCGGCGCCCGTCCGGGCTGAAGCCGACCGCGGAGACTGGCCTGCTGTGCCCGCTCAGCGTCGCGACGGGCGCGCCTTCGGGCAGGGACCAGAGTTTGACGGTGCGATCGGCCCCGGCCGTGGCGGCGAGCCTGCCGTCCGGGCTGATCGCCACGTCCTGCACCGCGCCTTGCCCCGTCTCGATCACCTGGTGGTCCCTGCCCGTGGCCAGGTCGCGGACGATGAGCCTGCCGTTCGGGCACCCGAACACCAGCAGCCGCCCGCCGGGGATGAAGGCGACCGCCGAGACCGTGTCAAGCAGTGACCCCTCCGCGGCCGGGACCTCGGCGCCTCGATCCCACACGAACTGCCGCACGGCCGTCGCCGCGACCCGGTCGCCGGTCGCGTCCAGCGCCACGTCGGTGGCGGCGCCCATGCCGGCGAAGCGGATCACCGGACCGTGCCGCCGCAGGGTGGCGGCGTCCCACAGGGTGATGGTGTGATCGCGGGTCAGCGCAGCCAGCAGACGGCCATTCCCGCTGAGCGCCAGGGCCAGCACCTGGTCCCCGTGACCGGTCAGTACGGTCGCCCGCCGCCCGCCGGGATCCCACAGCCGCACGGAGCGGTCGTCCCCGGCCGAGGCGACCGTCCGCCCGTCGGCCGCCAGGTCGTTCACGGGGGAGGTGTGCCCGGCGAACGGCGGCAGGACCGGGCTGCGCAGTGTGATGTACCTGCCGAAACCGGCGGAGACCAAGGTGGTGCCGTCCTCGGACAACGCGATCGCCGCGGTCTCGGTGAGGCCTCTATCCTGGTAGCTGACCAGTGGTTCGCGGCGGGCGATGTCCCAGACAGTGACGGCCCCGTTCTCGTCTGCCACGGCGATCCTGCCCCGTACGGGGGCGGAGATGCTCCAGGCGTAGGTCGGCCGGCCGGGCAGGCGCCAGGTCATCGTGGGCTTGGCGGGTTCGTCCAGGTCCCAGAGCAGGACGCCTTTGCGGTCGGACGTCGTGGCCAGCGTCCTGCCCGTCATGGCGAACGTCAGCTCGTGCACCTCCTCGGCATCGAGCTCGGCCTGTGGAGTGACCGTCGCCGCGTCCCACACCACCGGCCTCCCGCTGGTGAGGCCCACCGACACCAGCAGCCGCCCGTCGGGGCTATAGGCGAGGGCGCGGATCGGCTCCGCCCGCCCATGGCGCGGGTGCGCGGCCCACGTGTCGTGTGCCCAGTCCCACAGCGCGATCTCCCCGTTCCCGGTGCCGACCGCGACCGTCGTACCGTCATGGCTCAGGTCGATCGCGAGCGGGGCGACAGTGAACGCCCGCTCGGCCAGCTTGCGGCGGGACGGCACGTCCCAAACGGTGACCAGCCCGCCGCCAGAGGTGAGGGCGGCGATGGCGAGCCGTCGCGCGTCGTCGCTGAAGGCCACGCGGAAGGCGTAGTGGCCGGGTCCGGCGAGCGTGCCCACCCGGGTACGCGTCTGTGGCGACCACAGGCTGACGTCCCCGCCGTCCTGCGCTGCGGCGAGCAGCTTGCCGTCCCGGCTGAGGTCCAGCCCGTAGGTGCCCCTTTCGCCGGTGTCGAGCTGGGTCCTGCGCGGTACGGCGGCGGCGCTGAGCAGGCTGCCCCTGCTTTCGGCGTCGGGGTGGAGGCGGAAGGCGGCGATCGCCAGCAGCGCGGCCAGATCGGGATCGGTGGAGGACAGCAGCCGCGACTCTCCCGTCAGGTGCCGGGCCAGTGTGATGGCCTGTTGCTCGCGGGCCTCGATGCCGCGCCGCACGGCCGTCACGCCGCCGAGCAGCGCCAGGACCAGTAGCATCGCCATCGCGAGGAGTAGCCGGCGCAGCAGGCGGATCCGGCTCCGCGTGGTCCGCTCCTCGGCCTGCCGCAGCTCGTGGCCGGCCCGCAGGAACGCCTGCTCCAGCAGATTCGGCTCCCGGGGGTGGCGATCGGCCCACGCCGCAGCGGCCTCCAGCTGGGCTCCGCGATACAGGGCGCCCTGGTCTCGATCCAGCGAGTCCCAGACGAGGGCGGCCTCGGTCAGCCGCCGGTGCACCACCAGGTCGGCCCGGTCGTCGGTGAGCCAGCGGTGCAGGCGGGGCCAGGCCCGGATCAGCGCCTCGTGGGCGAGCTCCACCGTGTCGCCGTCCACGACCACGAGCCGGGCGGCGACCAGGCTGCGCAGCACGGTGGTGGTCAGCGGGGCGTCGGCCACGCCGTCCAGCTCGGAGCGGGCGATGGGCCTGCGGGTGTCCTCCGTGCCCTCGCCGAGCGCGCACAGCCGCAGCAACACGGCCCGGCACGTCTGCCGCTCGCTCGGGGTGAAGGCGTCGTAGGTCTCCTCGGCGCTCTGGGCGATCGCGCCGCGCACGCCGCCGGTGCCGCGGTAGGCGTCCAGGGTCAGCGCGGAGCCCGTACGGTGCCGCCACGTCTCACGAAGCGCGTGCGAGATCAGCGGCAACGCGCCCGGCTCGGCCGCCGCCTCGACCAGCACCGTGGCGAGGAGGTCGGCGTCCACGCTCAGCCCCGCGCCCGCGGCGGGCATGACGATGACCTCCCGCAACTCGTCCTCGGACATCGGCCCGACCAGGACCTGGCCGTCGTGCGCCAGAGCCTCGACCAGCCCGGGGTACTGCGTGAGATGCGGCAGGAAGTCGGCGCGCACGCCCAGCACCAGCGTCGCCCGTCGCTCCGGGCCGTGCGCAGCGTCGACCAGCGCCTCGATGAAGCGGGCCCGCTCGTCCTCTCGCGCGCACAGCGTGAACACCTCCTCGAACTGGTCGACGACCAGCAGGACCCGTATGTCGTCGGGCCCGGTGGCCAGCGCGTTGCGTACCGCCACGTCGAGGGCGCACGGGTCCTCGCCGAGCCCCGTCGGCGTGTCCGCACCGGCCAGCTTGGCCACTTGCCGCGCCAGGGCCTCCATGGGCTCCGCGGTGGGCGTCATCAGAACCACTCGCCATCGCGCCGACAGCCGCGGCTCCCGCGTGATCCGTCCCACCACTCCCGCCCGCAGAAGGGAGGACTTGCCGCTGCCCGAGGCGCCGAAGACCGCGACCACCGGCCGGCGTACCGCCCTGTCCAGCACGTCGCCGACGAGGCGGGAGCGGCCGAAGAACAGCTCCGCCTGCTCCGGCTGGAACGCCACCAACCCCGGATACGGGGAGATCTCGCCGTCCGCGGGGTCGTCGAGCACCTCGGAGGCAGCCGACTCGCATGCCGTAGCCGTCCACCGTGCCTCCCACTCGGCCCGATCGCCGCCGCAGGCGGTGGCGTATGCCAGCGTCACCGCCAGGGAAGGAAGCCGCTCTCCCTTGGCCGCCTCCGCCAAGGTGCTGGCCGAGAAATGAGCCTGTTGCGACAACCGGCGATAGCTGGGCCTACCCGCCTGCTCCCGTAATCGCCGCAGCTCCCACGCCAGCGACTGCACCGGGCCGTCCTGGGGGTTCAAAGGTCGTTCAGGCCTTCCCATGACCACATTGTCCGGGGTTGTTTGTCCTGCCGCGCAGACCATGCCGGACAAACCTTCCACGGCCTAGACCAGAGGGTGCGGGCAGCCAGGGACGGCGGCGGGCGCCTCCGCGTCTCCCACCCTCTGACCTGCGCTCTCACCCACGACGAAGGGAGATGAACGTGCACGAATTGGTGAAGGCAGGTGTCCGGGCCATGGCCGCGGCCGTGGTTGACCGCCCCAAGAACCTTGATGAAGGGAGCACGATGGCGATTTTCCGAAGTCGGCGTCTGGCCGCCATAGCGGGCAGCGCAGGCGTGGCACTCCTGGTGATCAGCTCACCTGCGAGCGCACACTACTCCACCTACAACGTACGCGCCTGCGGGCCCGTCTCCATCCAGGAATGCGGCTACGGCTGGGTGTCATCGGACCACCGCCAGGCAGGGGCCTGTGACTCCTACCCCGACAGCTACGGCTTCTACCTGGTCTTCGAGAAGCACGACGGTCAGACAGGCATCGTTCGGGATCCCAATGGTTCGGCGTCGGGGTGCGGCCTGGGGCCGCCCGGACTGGCCACTCCCGCGATCGCCCGGTACTACGTGTGCTCGGATCGAGGCAGTTCGGCCCACATATGCCGGCCCTGGAAAACGAGCTGAACAGCACCTCTTGATCTGAACGTTCGACTGGGACGAATGAGTCCAAGGGGTGTGGTCACGTTTAGTGGTCGTAGGAGGTCAGCGATCGCTTGATTGGCTGGCCGGTCTTGTCGTTGTGCCAGATGGCCGCGGTCAACGCGAGCACCCGCGCCAGTACGCGCACGATGACACCAGCATGAGTACGGCCGCCGTGGCGTTCCAGGTCAAGTGGCCTTTAAAGGTCTGGTTGATCGACTCGGTGGTCTGGCGCAGGGGCCGGAACAGACGTGCTCCGGCCCGTTCGGGTTCGCCCTTGCGGGCCGGGCACAGCAAGGTCAGATCACGTACCGCTACACCTTGCTCGAATGCGCGACCGTAGTAGTTATTATCTCCGATGATCGTCTGGCCCGGATGATCGGCCACCACGTCGCGCGCATCGTCGAGCATCCCGAGCAGGGTCTCGCGCTCGTCGGCCTTGGCCCCGGTGAGCGCAAAGACTCGGCGGCAGCCGCGTCATGGAGCCGGCGCGGACGCCGCTCGGCCGGATCGCGGTGTTCGCCCCGGCGCCCGGCGGCCGAGCTGTCGGGAGCGCGGGCGACGGTCTCCATTACGGGGTAGTTGACCAGCAAGAACGCGTACTGTGACGGAGCCGGCGCAGGGGTTGGCATGGATTACGAGCAGTTCTTCAAGATCGTGGAGCAGCAGATCGGCGGGAGGAGCCAGGCCGTGGAACGGGTTGTGCAGGCCACGCTCCGAACCCTCGCCGAGCGGCCGAACGCGAGGGTGTGGACCTCGACACAGCAGACCGGCACGCCCGTGCGGTCTTCTGGGCGATCGGGCAGGCCGCGAGCCCCGACGAGATCGCCGACGCCCGCATCCTGCTCGGCGCCGGACAAACCCGAACCGCCGTCGCCGCCAAGCTGCGCGTCTCCCGATGGACACTCAGCCGCGCCCTCGACACCGCGTCCCGCTGACGGCCGCCACCGGGTGCCAACGCTTGACCGCAGCGGACAGCCCCAGCCCCATGCGCGGATCGCAGAAGAGGACGGTCTAGTTGTCGCCTCGGTGTCCGTCGCGGACCACCGCCAACCCGCCGACCCGGGTCGTGATGCCCGCCGGCCCGCGTCGGGCCGAAGCGAGCACGCTGGCCGGTCGACCGAGGGTGTCACCCTGCTCCACCTCGATCGCGACCG
>NZ_JBIUCF010000107.1:0-15691 GCF_044593615.1 Nonomuraea sp. NPDC051941 | reverse complement strand
GCGCTCGACCCCGAGCTGCACGCGGAGGTGCTCCAGGTGATGCGCGAGCTCGCGCGGGAAGGGATGACGATGGTGGTGGTGACGCACGAGACCGCCTTCGCGCGGGAGGTGGCCGACCGGGTCGTCTTCATGGACGGCGGCACGGTGATCGAGCAGGGGCCGCCGTCGAGCTTCTTCACCACGCCCGACCATCCCCGGGTCCGGGCCTTCCTGCGGCTGGTGGCCTCATGATCGACGTCGCCGCGGCACGGGCACTGACGCCCGGCGTCGGACACGTCGCGCATTTCAACAACGCAGGCTCCGCACTGCCGTCCACCGGCGTGCTCGACACCGTCGTCGGACATCTGCGGCTGGAAGCGGAAATAGGCGGCTACGAGGCGGCGGCGAAGGCGGCCGACCGGCTCGCCGCCGTCCACACCTCCGCGGCCCGGCTGCTGAACTGCGCGCCGGACGAGATCGCGCTCGTCGACAGTGCGACCCGCGGGTGGGACCTGGCCTTCTACGCGGTGCCGTGGCAGGCCGGCGACCGTGTTCTGACCAGCAAGGCCGAGTACGCCAGCAACTTCATCGCCTACCTCCAGGTCGCCGAGCGCTTCGGGGTGCAGGTGGATGTGGTGCCCAACGACGGGCTCGGCCAGATCTCCGTCGAGGCCCTGCGCGAGCTGGTCGACGATCGGGTCCGGCTCATCTCGCTCACGCACATTCCGACCAACGGCGGCCTGGTCAACCCGGCGGCCGAGGTGGGCAAGGCGGCTGCGGAGGTCGGCGCGCTGTTCCTGCTGGACGCCTGCCAGTCGGTCGGCCAGCTGCCGATCGACGTCGAGCTGATCGGCTGCGACCTGCTGTCCACCACCGGCCGCAAGTACCTGCGCGCTCCCCGCGGCACAGGTCTGCTTTACGTACGGCGTTCCGCGCTCGACCGGCTCGACCCGCCCTTCCTCGACCTGCACGGCGCCCGCTGGACGGAGCCGTCGCGCTACGAGGTGCAACCGGGCGCGCGCCGCTTCGAGAACTGGGAGTACGGCGTGGCCGCCCGGCTCGGGCTGGGCGCGGCCCTCGACGAGGCGCTCGCCTGGGGGCTCGAGAACATCCGGGACCGGGTCTACGCTCTGGCGGATCACCTGCGGGGGCGGCTGGCGGAGCTGCCCGGCTGCCGGGTTCGCGACCAGGGGGCCGAGCGGTGCGGCATCGTCACCTTCACCCTGGACGGCGAACCCGCTGAGGAGATCAAGAAACGGCTGGCCGGCCGATCGATCAATGTCAGCGTCTCACGGGCTCCGTCGACGCTCCTGGACATGACCGATCGGGGCCTGTCGTCGGTGGTGCGGGCCTCCGTTCACTACTACAACACCGAGGAGGAGGTGGATCGGCTCCTCGAGGAGCTGTCGGATTGACCTGACCGGCCGCCTCCGCCCGGGCGCCGTCGGCGCTCTCGGGCGGAGGTCAGGCGGCGATCTCCGTCAGTGAACGGTCCCGGGTGCGGACGCCGAGACGGATGATGCCGGCCGCGATCACGAGCAGGCCCACCATCACGAACGACGCCGGCCGGGCCCCGAAGGCGGTCAGGACGGGCAGCACCACGAGGGGCGCGACCGCGCCGCCCAGGTGGCCGACCCCGTCCGCGATGGCCGACGCCGTGCCGCGTGCCCGGGTGGGGAACACCTCCGCCGTGTAGGTGTAGGCGGGGGTGGCCATGAAGGCGATGCCGAACGAGCTGAACAGCGCCCCGACGGTGGCGACCGTCTCGCCCAGGTCGAGGGTGATGAGCAGCAGCGAGGCCGCGAACACCAGCGTGCCGATGATGACCATGGTGCGGCGTTCCATCCGCTCCACCAGCAGCACGGCGGCCAGGCCGGACACCAGCGGCATGGCGCGGGTGAGCACGCTGACCAGGACCGCGTCGGAGGTCGAGATGCCGATGCCCTCGAGGATGAGCGGCAGGTAGCTGGCGTAGCCGTACATGGCGACGTAGAAGGCGAACCAGAAGCCGAGCACGATGAGCATCCGGCTCTGGTACGGGGGCCGGAACAGGGCCCGGACCGGCAGCCTGTCGTCAGTGGCGGCGGTCTCGGCGGCGTCGGGGACGGAGACGGTGCCGCCCGGGGGCAGGCCGACGCGGGATTCCATCCGGCGGACGATGCGGTCGGCCTCGTCGGAACGGCCCATCGCGACCAGCCAGCGCGGCGACTCCACCAGCGCCTTGCCATTGATCAGCGGCAGCACCAGGAGCACCAGGCCGCCGAAGGCCAGCAGGTACCGCCACCCGCTGGAGGAGGCGGCCAGCACCGGCAGCGACGCGAACCCGATCACCAGGAGCAGCACGGTCCCCACCATGTAGAGGCGTGAGAGGTAGCCGCCGCGCTGGTGCTTGGGCGCCAGCTCGCCGATGTAGGCCGAGCAGAGCGCGAGGACCGCACCCATGCCGCACCCGGTCAGGAACCGGAAGAACGTCAGCGACCACACGTCCCACGAGAACGCCGTGAGGAATCCGCCGAGGCCGAGCGCGGCGATGGTCAGCGCGAGACCCTTCTGCCGGCCGTGCCGGTCGGCGACGTGCCCGAACGCGTACGCGCCGACGCAGTAGCCGACGAGGTTCCACGTGACCGGGTACCCCAGCTCGGCTCCCGCCAGCCCGAGCTCGTCCCGCATGGAGGGCAGCGTGATGGTGAGGACGGAGATGTCGTAGTTGGCGAAGAAGAAGCAGAGCATGAGCGCGAACCATGCGGCGCGGCTGAGCCCGACCTTCGCCATGGCGTCGATGCGGGCATCGATGTTGCCGGCCGACACGGACACGGGCGAGGGGGGTGTCTGAGACATCGTGGCCTCCTAGGGGGTAGCGCAAAGGCACCGCTGCGGCACGGGCGGCGAACGCCTCACAAAGGCCTCACGTAGCGGTGTGCGTGGAACCGTAAGCAGGCCGCACCGCCGGTGACCATTGCGCTTTCGCACACGTGCACGTACGCGAATCCGCAACGTGCCCCGCCGTCAGAGGGTGAGGCGGCGCCCGGCCCACTCCTGGCGGGCCACCTGGACGAGCTCCCGGACGGCGTCGTCCTGCCGCGCCCGGGACCGGTTCCAGGCCACGCCGAGCAGGAAGTCCAGGTCGTCGCGGAGGGGGACGACCGCGAAGGCCGGGTCGTCGTAGACCCGGGCGCTGCCGCCGTTGCGCGGGTCGATCGTCAGCGTGATCCCGCCGTCGCGGCGGATGCGGCTGGCCAGCATGACCGCGTCGTTGTCCGGCATCCGGTGGAACGAGGTGATGCCGGCGTTCTTCAGCCGCTCGTGGAACAGGTTGACCGCCACCGGCTGGGGCGTGGGCGGACCGACGGTCAAGGTACGGTGCGCGAGGTCCTTCAAGGTCAGCTCGGAGGCGGTGGCCAGCGGGTCGTCGGCCCGCATCGCCGCGTAGAACAGGTAGCGGGCCACCACCAGGCTGTCGAGCCGGGGCCGGTCCAGCGGCAGGTGGACGAGGGCCGCGTCGAGCTCACCGCGCTCCAGGGCCGGCAGCAGCTCGGCGGACGGCCCTATCGTCGCTTCGACCGTGTGGGAGGGGAGCGCCTGCCCGGCCAGGGCCAGGAAGCGATCCATCACCGCCGGCGGGCACAGGTGGGTGCCGCCCACGCGCGCCACCTGTCTCCTGGCACCCTCCTTGATCACGTCCTTCAGGCCGTCCAGCTGCTCCAGGATGTCGCGTACCCGGCCCGCCAGGAGCGCGCCGTCGGCGGTGAGCTCGACCTGGTGGTAGCGGCGGACGAACAGGTCGACGCCCAGCTCCCGTTCGAGCTCCTTGACGGAGCGGCTGACCGGCGAGGGCGTCAGGTGCAGCCGCTCCGCGGCGCGACCGAAATGGAGCTCCTCGGCGACCGCGAGGAAGCACCGAAGCTGCTGTACGTCCATGACCTGGAGTTTCGTGATGGTCGATGCCGCACGTCAACCGCGCACGTTGCCGATTGGGACGCGTGCCACGTTGCCGATTCGGACGTTTTCAGCCCGGAACCGTCGTGGCAGTCTCACCTCAGGAACCTGTCCCCGACGATCCGCGGGACAGGTCATGTCCGGCGTACTCCGCACCCGCCCGCCACACACAGTGGGGTGATTCACCATGCCCGCAACCGGGGACCTTCCCCTCGCCGGTCTCCGTGTCATCGACCTGGCCGACGGCAAGGCCGAGATGTGCGGCCGGTTCCTGGCCGACCTCGGAGCCGACGTCATCCGCGTCGAGCCTCCGGGAGGCGCGCCGACCCGCCGGCGGGAGCCGCTCCACGACGGCGTGAGCCTCTACTTCGCCACGCACAACGCCGGCAAACGCGGCATCACCCTGGACCTGCACGACCCCGCAGGCCGCGACCGGCTGCTCGGCCTGGCCGCCGGGGCCGACTTCCTCATCGAGACCGAACGGCCCGGCACCCTCGACCGGCTCGGCCTCGGCGCGGACGCGCTGCTCGCGCGCAACCCCGCGCTCGTCGTCATCTCGATCACCGACTTCGGGCAGAGCGGCCCGTACCGGGACTGGGCCGGCACCGACTGGACGCACCTGGCGCTCGGCGGTGTGCTGTCGCGTTCCGGCATCCCCGGTCGCGAGCCGGTCGTGCCGCCGGGCCCGCTGGCGTACGAGTCGGCCGCCGTCCAGGCCGCGTGGGCGGGCCTGCTGGCGTACACGAACAGGCTCGAGACCGGACGCGGCGACCACGTCGACTGCTCGGTGTACGAGGTGACCGCGCAGATCCTGGACCCGGGCTTCGGCATCGGCGGCTCGGCCACCGGCGGCGTGCCGGCCACGGCACTGCCGCGCGGCCGCCCCGACGCGGGCAGCCTCTACCCGATCTTCCCGTGCGCGGATGGATATGTACGGATCTGCGTGCTGGCCAAGCGGCAGTGGCGGGGGATGTTCGGCTGGCTGGGGGAGCCCGAGGAGTTCGCCGACCCCAAGTACGACACCCTCGCGGGCCGCTACGGCGCGACCGAGCGGCTGCACGCGTTGATCGCCGACCTGTTCAATGACAGGACCAGGGACGAGCTCGTCGCCCAGGGCCAGGAGCGCGGCGTGCCGATCGCGTCGCTGCTGGCCCCCGGGGAGGTGCTCGCCGGCCCGCACTTCCTTGCACGAGGAGGACTGGTCGACGCCGAGATCGCGCCAGGCCTGACCGGCCGGCTGCCGTCCGGGTACGTCGAGCTGGACGGCGTACGGGCCGGATTCCGCGGCCGCGCCCCCGAAACCGGGGAGCACGACGACGAGGTCTTCGCCGAGACGCCGCCGGCCACTCCTCCGGCCGTCCCGGCCGAGGGCATGCCCCGGCGGCGGCCACTCGACGGGCTCCGCGTGCTGGACCTGGGCGTCATCGTGGTCGGCGCGGAGCTCGGCCGGCTGCTCGCCGACCAGGGCGCCGAAGTCATCAAGATCGAGAGCCGGGCCTACCCCGACGGCAGCCGGCAGTCGCTGACCGGCGAGGCCATCAGCGCCGGCTTCGCCTGGGGTCACCGCAACAAGCTCGGCGCCGGGATCAACCTCCGCTCCCCCGAAGGGCTGGAGCTCTTCAAACGGCTCGCCGCCGCCTCCGACGTGATCCTGTCCAACTTCAAGCCCGGCACGCTGGAGTCGCTGGGGCTCGGCTACGACGTCATCAGCGAGCTCAACCCCCGGATCGTCATGGCCGACAGCAGCGCCCTGGGCCCGACCGGGCCGTGGAGCCGCCGCATGGGGTACGGCCCCCTCGTACGCGCCTCCACCGGGCTGACCGGGCTCTGGCGTGACACCGGCGTCGAGGCGGGGTTCTGCGACGGCATCACCATTTATCCGGACCATCTCGCCGCACGGGTCGGCGCCGTCGCCGTGCTGGCCGTGCTGATCCGGCGGCGGCGTACCGGGAAGGGCGGCACGGTCAGCGTCTCCCAGGCCGAGACCATCCTCACCCAGCTGTCCACGAGCCTGCTGCGCGAGTCCCTGGAGCCCGGCTCCTTCACCGCCCACGGCAACAGCGGCGAATGGGACGCCCCCCAGGGCCTCTACCCGTGCGCGGGCGACGACGAGTGGTGCGTGGTGAGCGTCGAGGACGACGAGCAGTGGCGGAGCCTGTGCGGCGTCATCGGCCGCGCCGACCTGCTCGCCGACGCGCGGCTCGCCACCGCCGCGGGCCGCCGCGCGCACCGCGGGCTCGTCGACGCCGCCGTGACCGCGTGGACGTCGGACACCCCGCCCCGCGAGGTCATGGAACGGCTGCAGGCGGCGGGCGTGCCGGCCGGGGCGATGCAGCGGGTGATCGAGTACCTCGACGATCCCCAGCTCGCCGCCCGCGGCTTCCTGCGCGAGATGCGCCACCCGCACATCGGGCACGCCATGCGGACCGAGAACGGCCCGGCGACCTTCGGCGGGGTGGCCGACCCCGAGCTGCGCCCGGCGCCGCTGGCGGGGGAGCACACCCGGACGGTGGCCGCGAAGCTGCTCGGCCTGGCCGAACCGGAGATCCAGGCGCTCATCGAGGCGGGCGTACTGGAAGAACCAGCTGAAGGAGTTGACCATGGGTGAGCCCGCCGCGCTCGTCGAGCGCCGCGACCACACGATGTTGATCACATTCAACCGGCCCGAGGCGCGCAACGCGGTGAACGGGGCCCTGACCCGCGCCGTCGGCGAGGCCCTGGACGAGGCCGACGCCGACACCGGGATCCGGGCCGTGGTGCTGACCGGGGCCGGGGACAAGGCGTTCTGCGCCGGTGCCGACCTCAAGGAGGTGGCCCGAGGGGAGTTCTCCACCGAAGGGTTCAAACCGCACTGGGGCTTCGCCGGGTGCGTGACGCATCCGATCGCCAAGCCCGTCATCGCCGCCGTCAACGGGTTCGCGCTCGGCGGCGGCACCGAGATCGCCCTGTGGGCCGACCTGGTGGTGGCCGCGGAGAGCGCCCGGTTCGGGCTTCCCGAGGTCAAGCGCGGCATCATCGCCGGCGCGGGCGGCGCGTTCCGGCTGGCCGCGCAGCTTCCGGTCAAGGTGGCCATGGAGATCCTGCTGACCGGCGAGCCCGTGACCGCCGCCGACGCCCTGCGGCTCGGCCTGGTCAACCGGGTCGTGCCGCAGGAGCAGGTGGTGCCCGCCGCGCTCGCCCTGGCCGAGATGATCAGCGCCAACGCGCCGCTCGCCGTACAGGCCAGCAAGCGGATCGCGCGGGGCATCGCGGACGGCACGGTCGCCTCGGAACGGGCCGCCTGGGAGCGGACCGCCGCCGAGGGCGCCGCGATCATGCGCTCGGCGGACGCGCAGGAGGGGCCGCGCGCCTTCGCCGAGAAGCGCGCCCCCGTCTGGGAGGGCCGATGACCATGACGATCAACAGGGCGCCCGTGATCGCCGGTCTCGGCATCACCGAGATGGGCAAGGTCTATGGCAGGACCGCCCCCGAGTTCGCCGCCGAGGCCGTCCGGCTCGCCGCCGCCGACGCCGGGATCGACCTCCACGAGGTAGACGGGCTGCTGACCAACACCGGCATCACCGGCGACGTCGGCCTGGGCCTCCAGCGCGACCTCGGGCTGCGCCACCTGCGCCTGCTGTCGGAGGTGCAGGCGTACGGCTCGTCCGCCGGAGCCATGGTCCAGTACGCCGCCATGGCCGTGATGTCCGGCATGGCCGACATCGTGGCCTGCGTCTTCGCCGACGCCCCGCTGAAAGACAAGTCGGCAGGCGGCGGCGCGGCCTACGCCGCCGCGGGCCGGCGGCCGACCGGCTGGCAGGGCCTGACCGCCGCCTCGGGCATCTACAGCGCCAACACCATGTACGCGCTGGCCGCCCGCAGGCACATGCGGACGTACGGCACCACGAGCGAGCAACTCGGCCACATCGCCGTCGCCCAGCGCGCCTGGGCGGCCGGGAACCCCCTGGCCCAGCTGCGCGACCCGATCACCGTCGAGGACCACCAGAGCTCCAGGTGGATCGCGGAGCCGTTCCACCTGCTCGACTGCTGCCTGGTCAGCAACGGCGGCGTCGCGGTCCTGGTCACCTCCGCCGACCGGGCCGCCGGGCTCGCGCAGCCCGCCGTCCACCTCCGCGGCTGGGGCCAGGCGCACCCGGGGTACGTCATGGGCAGGGACAGCGAGTTCGGCCTGGTCAGCGGCGCGGCCCTGTCGGGTCCCACGGCGCTGAAGATGGCCGGGATCACGATCGCCGACATCGACGTGGCCGAGCTGTACGACTGCTACACCTACACCGCGCTCATCTCGCTGGAGGACTACGGCTTCTGCGCCAAGGGCGAGGGCGGGCCCTTCGTGGCGAGCGGCGTGCTCGGACCGGAGGGGAGCCTGGCCGTGAACACCGGCGGCGGCCAGCTCTCCTCCTACTACATGTGGGGCATGACCCCGCTGTCCGAAGCCGTCATCCAGGCCCGCGGCCACGGCGGCGACCGCCAGGCGCCGCGCAACGACATGGTGCTGGTCAGCGGCAACGGCGGCATCCTCGACCATCACTCCACCCTGATCCTCAGCCCGCACGCCCGATAGGAGCACGCCGATGCCTGTGGGAATCGTCCACCGCGACGCGGCCACCGCCGCGTTCTTCGACGGCACCGCCCGTGGCGAACTGCTGATCCGGCGCTGCGGCGCCTGCGGCGCCCACTCCGCGCCGCAGGCGCGCACGTGCCCGCAGTGCGCCTCGCCCGAGCCGTCCTGGACGGCCGCGGCCGGAACGGGCGTGGTGGTGAGCTGGTCCGTGGTGCACCCCAAGGGTGGGCCGTTGTTCGTGGTCGGGATCGTCGAGCTGGACGAGGAGCCGTGGATCCAGGGCCAGATCGTCGAGGTCGCCCCTGAGGACGTGTACGGCGGCATGCGCGTACGCGTCGCCTTCGAGCGGCCCGAAGGGGGAGAGGCGGTCCCCGTGTTCCACCCGGCGTGAGCCTGCGCGGGGGCTCGTCGGGGGCCCGCGCGGGGCCGATACCCTGGCCGGGTGGACATCCAGCAGCTCCGCTACTTCATGGTCGTGGCAGAAGAGCTCCACTTCGGCCGCGCCGCCGAGCGGCTGCACGTGACGTCCTCCCCGCTCAGCCGGCGCATCCGCGAGCTGGAGAAGGAGCTCGGCCACGACCTGTTCGACCGGCGCTACCACCAGGTCGAGCTGACCTCCTTCGGGCGGACGTTCCTCGATCCCGCCCGCGACGTCCTGGCCCGCTTCGACGCGCTGGCCGAGCTGGCCGCCGGGGCCGCCCCACCGCCGGCGGTCGTGCGCGTGGGGGCCACGCCGCTCGCCCCCACCCAGGTCCTGGACCTGGTCCTGGAGACGTTCGCCGAGGTCAGCCCGGGGACCGAGCTCCCGGTGACCCTGGAGCCGTCCGCGGGGCTGCTCGGCCTGCTGGCGGCGCGCAAGCTGGACATCGCCGTCGTCCACCTGCCCGTGGACGCCGGCGGCCTCGGCAGCCTCGCGCTCGCGGAGTACCGCTTCGCCGTCGCCATGCGCGCCGACGACCCTCTCGCCGGCCGTCCCAGGCTCACCCTCGCCGACCTCACCGACCGGCAGATGCTGCTCACCTCGCACAAGGTGCACCCGCTGGTGATGAACGGGCTCCGCGACCACCTGCGCGCGGGCGGCGTCACCCAGATCCGTGAGCTGCCGCACAACGACGCGGTCCAGGTCGCCGCACACGTCACTCATTCCAGAGCCCTGTCGCTGACCACGCTCAGCACCATCTCGGGCCGCATCTTCGGCGAGGCGGGCCTCGTCCTCGTGCCGCTGCACGATCCGGATCTCCACTTCCGGCTCGGCGTCGTCTGGCCCGCGAACGCGGAAGCGCGCGGCGGCCCGATCGCGAAGGTCCTCGACGCTCTGCGCGCGCGTCACGGCGACCCCCTCGTCATCCTCTGAGGACGTTCGCGAGGCGACCGAGGTGACAGGGCTCCTCGGCGGTCAGCCGGAGAGCACGAACCCCGGATAGCCGTCCGCCGTGACCTGGTCGCATTTCTGCCGGTACGCGCCGACGCCGCCGACGTACGGCATGAACACCCGGGGCTTGCCCGGGATGTTGGCGCCCAGATACCAGGAGTTGGCCCGCATGTAGAGCGTGCGGGCGGCGACCTCGTTCACGTGGTCGACCCAGGCGTCCTCGGCCGGCGGGTCGGCGTCGATGGTGGCGATGCCGCCGGCCCGCAGCCGCTCCACGCAGTCGGCGATCCAGTCGACGTGCTGCTCGATGGAGACCATCATGTTGCTGAGCACGGACGGGCTACCGGGCCCGGTGATGGTGAACATGTTGGGGAAGCCCGCCGTCATCAGCCCCAGGTACGTACGCGGCCCGGCCTCCCACTTGCGCCGCAGCGACAGGCCGCCCCTGCCGGTGATGTCGATGCCGAGCAGCGGACCGGTCATGGCGTCGTAACCGGTGGCGTACACGATCATGTCGGCGGCGTACTCGGCGTCGGCGGTGCGCACGCCGGTCGGGGTGATCTCCTCGATCGGCGCGGCACGCACGTCGACCAGGGTCACGTCGGGGCGGTTGTAGGTGGCGTAGTAGCCGGTGTCGATGCAGATCCGCTTGGTGCCGATGGGATGGTCCTTGGGCGCAAGCAGCTCGGCCACCCGCGGATCCGTGACGATCTCGCGGATCTTCTCACGGACGAACTCGGCGCTGATCTCGTTGGCCGCCGGATCGATCGCGGTGTCGCCATAGGCGCCGAGGAAGCCCACGCCGCCCCTGGCCCAGCGGGTCTCGAACTCCCGCAGCCGATCCTCCTCCGTCGCCTCCAGGGCCGACGCGGTGTTGGAGGTGCCCATGACGCCGGAGGCGGAGGTGCGCATGCCGGCGCGGAGCTCGGCGTAGTTGGCCTTCACCCACTGCGCGTACTCCGGCTCCATGGGCCGGTTCCAGGCCGGCAGGCTGTAGTTGGCGGTGCGCTGGAACACCGTCACGTGCTCCGCCGGCTCGGCGATCACCGGGATGGCCTGGATGCCGGAGGAGCCGGTGCCGATGACGGCGACCCGCTGCCCGGTGAAGTCCACGCCCTCGTCCGGCCACCGCCCGGTGTGGTGGCTGGGCCCCAGGAAGGAGCCGGCACCGGGGAAGTCGGGTATCCGGGCCGCCGACAGGCAGCCCACGGCGGTGATGAGGTACGTCGCCGACACGTGCTCGCCGCGGTCGGTCTCCACGCGCCACAGGTTCGCGCTCTCGTCGTAGCCGGCGCGGGTCACCCGGGTCTCGAACTGGATGTCCCGGCGCAGGTCGAAGCGGTCGGCGACGTGATTGGCGTAGAGCAGGATCTCCGGCTGGGACGGGTAGCGCTCGCTCCACTCCCACTCCTGCTGGAGCTCCTCGTCGAAGGAGTAGGAGTACTGCATGCTCTCGACGTCGCAGCGGGCGCCCGGGTAGCGGTTCCAGTACCAGGTGCCGCCGACGCCGTCGCCGGTCTCGAAGACGCGGACGGTCAGGCCCAGGCCGCGCAGCTTGTGCAGCATGTACATGCCGGCGAAGCCCGCGCCCACGACGACGGCGTCGTATCTCATCGCAGGCTCCCGTCGATCGCCTCGACGACCATGGTGATCGCCGCCGCGCTGCCCGGCAGCACGTTCACCATCGTGAAGAAGACATGCATCTGGCCCTCGAAGCGCTTGAACAGCACCGGGACGCCGGCCTCGCGCAGCCGCCGCGCGTACGCCTCGCCCTCGTCCCGCAGCACGTCGTGCTCGGCGGTCAGCACGACGGCCGGCGGCAGGCCCGACAGGTCCCGGGCCCGCAGCGGGGAGGCATCCGCGTTCGCCCGCGTGGCCGGGTCGGGCGCGTAGTGGTCCCAGAACCAGATCATGCTGTCGCGGCTCAGCATGAGCTGGTTGGCCGGGTCGGTGTAGGAGGCGGTGTCCAGGTCGTGGTCGGTCACCGGGTAGACGAGGACCTGCAGCGCGATGGCGGGGCCGCCCTCGTCGCGGCTGCGCTGGGCCACGACGGCCGACAGGTTGCCGCCCGCGCTGTCCCCGGCCACGATGATCGGCAGGTCCGGCTCCTTCGCGGCGGCCCAGCACAGCGCGTCGTAGGCGTCGCGGGCCGCCACGGGATACCGGTGCTCGGGGGCGAGCCGGTAGTCGACCAGGACGACGGCGCAGCCCGTCCGGTGCGCCAGCGTCCGTCCCAAGGTGTCGAACTCGTCGAGCGCGCCGATGACCCAGCCGCCACCGTGGTAGTACACGATCACCGCTCTCGGGTCCTCCACCGGGACCAGCACGCGTGCGCCGAACGATCCGCCGTCCGCCGCCTGGATCACCACTTCCTCCACGCGGACCATCTCCGGGCCCTTGCCGTACAGGTCGCCGAGCGCGCCGCCCATGGCGCGCGCCTCCTCGGGTGTCATCTCGTGCAGCGGCTTGCCGCCTGCTTCGCTCATCTGCTTGAGGAACTGGGCCGTCGCGTCGTCAAGGGACATGGAAGGTCACCTCACCGGGGCCATGGAGTGATCGGCATCACTTCGACTCAAGCACCGCAACGCCACCAGGTCCACACGCGGCCAGGCTGATCGGTGGCCGGCCGGCCACCGATCAGCCTGGCCGCGAGCCGAACGAGGCCGGCGGGACCATGGGCGTCGAGGCGGCAGACCTGTCCGCCGTCACGTCACGGCCGGGCAACCCGCAGGTGTCGTCGTTCGGCCAGCTCCTCCGCGCTGACCAGGGTCAGGATCGGGGTACCGGGCGGCGCGAACATGGTCACCACCAGCTGCGACTGCGCGTCCGGAAGGTTGTTGCCGCCCTGGAGGTGGATCACGTCGCCGCCGGGCTCGAACAGGGCGTCACCGGCCTTGAGCACCCGGGGCGGCTGCCCCTCCAGCTCGAAGAGGATCTCGCCCTGGGTCACGTAGCCGAAGAGCGGCCCGGGGTGGCGGTGCGGCGGCGCGCCGGGGTCACCGGGCGGCAGGGTGACCCTGACGGTCCTGGCCTCGGCGCCGGCCGGGATCCGGGCCGCCGCCTCCGGCAGGGTCGTGATCACCTCGACGCCTGGGGGCAGGTGGGCGTGCTCAGCACTCATGTCTTCCTCCATCCGAATGGGGACTGTTCAGAGTGAGGACAAGACGGCCGCCCCGTTTGTGACAGCCCCACGCGGTCGTTCAGTTCTGCTGTGCGGGTTCCTCGGCCGGGCGGTAACCGAGGCGGCCGCGGGTCGCGATGAGGACCAGGATCGCTGCCGTGGCGCCCGCGAGCAGGGTGACCTGACTCGCCTGCTCGGCGGTGGCGATCGACGGGAACATGTCCGAGTAGGCGAGTGACATGAAGTTGTTGACGCTGACGTGCAGCAGCATGATCAGGGGCAGGCTCTGGCCGGTCCGGTTGAACACCCAGGTGACGACCACGCTGAAGACGCAGGCGAAGGCGATGAACTCGCCGACTCGCATCCAGGTGACGTCCGGCCACCCGCCCCACTCGCTCAGGAACAGCGGCAGGTGCCAGACGCCCCACAGCGGGCCGAGGACGAGGGTGCCGCCCAGCGGGCCGAACCTGCGCTGAAGGCGGGGGAGGGCGAAGTCGCGCCAGCCGGGCTCTTCCGCCAGACCGGTGGTGACCAGCTGGAGCAGCAGCCCCGGCACGTAGGCGGCCAGCACGGCGACCGGCGGCAGGTGGATGTCCTCGTCGGACACCGCGACTCCGGCGACGATGATGGCGGCGGGAACGCCGAGGGCGGTGACGACGTACCAGACCCAGTTGACCCGCCACTTGGTCATCCGCCCGATCCACCGGCGGACCCCTTCCCTGCCGTCCGCGACCGCGGTCACGATGAACGCGCCGAAGATGGGGCCGAGATAGGCGCCGGGGAGGACGCCGGTGAACTGCGTGGTCCCGAGCAGCGAGGGGAAGCTGAAATCCCAGATCCCCAGGCCGTTCGCCGAGAGGATGTAGGGCGTCCAGGCGAGCCAGCTCATCAGGTTGGCCAGGACGAAGAAGCTGATCAGCGGACGGCGGCTGATGAGGCCTCGAAGTCCGCTCCGACCCGGATGCTGCTCGGCCCCCGGCCGACTGTCGACTGCCATTTCGATTTTCCTTAGAGGAGCGCTTGACCGACGGCGATCAGCACATCAGCCGCGGGCCCCTCCGGTCGTTCCCGCCTACGCCCCAATGGAGGTATAGCCAGGGGTACGCGATGGAGTCGGTCGGGGCCGGGGCGGCGTGGCCGGACCGGTCGCGGCACACCGGGAGTGCGCTTCGGTCAGGAAGTGGACAGCGAATGGCCTGTGAACCGGTCAGGCAAAAGGCCGACACTCGGCGGGCTGGTCCTGCGACAACGAACACCGTGCCACTGAGGAAGGCTGATCGATCGTGACTGAACGCGTACGCGTGGCTGTGCTGGCGGGTGGGCCGTCCGCCGAGCATGAGGTGTCGCTGCAGTCGGCGCAGGCCGTGCTCGATGCCCTGCCGAGGGATCTGTACGAGCCCGTCGCCGTCATCATCGACCGGCAGGGCAGGTGGCCGGTGGAACTGCGACGCGACCTGGCGGACGTGGTCTTCCCCGTGCTGCACGGGCCGTTCGGCGAGGACGGCGTCGTCCAGGGCCACCTGGAGACGCTGGGCATCCCGTACGTGGGCTGCGGCGTCATGGCCTCCGCCGTGGCCATGAACAAGGTCACCATGCGGCGCATGTTCCTGGCGGAGGACATCCCGCTCACCCCACACGTATGGTTCACCGAGCACGAATGGCGTACCACCACCGACCCCTGGGCTCTGGTGAAGTCGCTCGACTGGCCGATGTACGTCAAACCGGCCAGCATGGGCTCCTCCATCGGCATCTCCCGTGTCACCTCCATGGAGGAACTGCGCGCCGGTGTGGAGCTGGCGCTGACCTACGACCGGCTGGTCATCGTCGAGCAGGGGGTGAGCGCGCGCGAGCTCATCTGCGGCGTGCTCGGCGGCTATGACACCCCGGACGCCTCGGTGCCCGGCGAGCTCATCGTGCCCGGCGACTGGCTCGACTACGAGGCCAAGTACCTCAGCCGGGCCGAGATCGCCGCCATTCCCGCCGTGCTGCCGCAACGGGTGGCCGAAGACGTACGCGAGCTGTCCCTGCGCGCCTTCCGGGCGATCGGCGGCTACGGCCTGTCCCGTGTCGACTTCCTCTACGAGCAGGACACCGGACGCCTGTACGTGCTGGAGATCAACACCATGCCCGGCTTCACCTCCCGTTCCGTCTACGCCAGGGCCTGGGCCGCGAGCGGTGTCCCGTACCCGGACCTGCTGCGCCGCCTCATCGACCTCGCGTTCGCCAGGAGCGGCTCATGATCCCCATGACACTGAACGAGATCGCACAGGTCATCGGCGCGAGCCTGCATGACGTGCACGACCCGCAGGCGCTGGTGACGGCTCCCTCAGCGGTCGACTCCCGCGAGGTGATGCCCGGCGGCCTGTTCGCCGCGACGGCCGGCGCCCGCGTCGACGGTCACGACTACGCGGCCGTCGCCGTCGCGGGCGGCGCCGTCGCCGTGCTGGCCGCAAAGCCCGTCGGCGTGCCCGCCCTCGTGGTCGAGGACGTCCAACTCGCGCTCGGCCTGCTGGCCAGGCACATGCTCGAACACATCGGCCCGATCGTGATCGGCCTGACCGGCTCCGTGGGCAAGACCACGACCAAGGACCTACTGGCCCAGGTCCTCGAACGGCACGCCGCGACGATCGCCACCGACAGGTCGTTCAACAACGAGCTCGGGCTGCCGCTCACCGTGCTGCGGGCCGACGCCGGCACCCGATACCTGGTGCTGGAAATGGGT
>NZ_JBIUCF010000106.1:0-16115 GCF_044593615.1 Nonomuraea sp. NPDC051941 | reverse complement strand
GACAAGCGACAACAACACCTTGCCATGGTCGCAGCCGTCGTCTTGATCGCGCAGCAAAAACCCAGCTCACATTATGAAACCGTGTTTCCGAGCGGACAGGGTGGATTGCGGGTAGCGGTGTCCGAGTCAGGCTTGGAGCTCGAACAGCGTCATCGGCTCCTTGGCGTTGTAGAGCTGACTGGCGATGGTGGGACGGGCCCGGTAGCTGGCGATGTTCCCCCGAACGTCGGCGGCCGGGACGCCGGTTTTGCGGCAGAGCATAGGGATGGCGGTGTTATTGATGTAGGTCCGCGGCCTCCATACCCCCCGCCGCCGCCATCGTCTGCTGGCGGCGGCTCACTGACCCCAACCCGGCAGAGACTGACAACGGCTTGGAACGCAACCTGGGCTTCAGGCATCTCGATGGCCACCGAGCACGGATGCACAGCCGGTCAAGATTCGATCTGTTGTGACCCCTCAGCCATGGACGACATTGAAGATTCTTCCTCCCTGGGCGTCGAACACCTTGCGGCCTCCCAGGGGACGCTGGAGGACGACCTCTACTTCTTGAAGAGCGGTCGATCCGAAGCCGTGGCGGTTCGTTTCCCAGATGGGAAGCGTCACGGGGCACACGTCACGCAGCATGATCTTGACGTCGACCCGGTCCGGTAACTCGTCAGCTTCCGCGGAGGCCACGGCGGTGCAGAGCTTTCCGTCCGGGGTGGCATCGCCGAAGACTGTCACTTTCAGCGTCCTGGATCCGGGCGACGTTTCAACGCGGTGAATGGCCGCCATGGAGTCGGGTGCCCGGTGCTCGGTGCATGCGGAGAGCAGCAGGATCAGAGCCGCCGCCGCGAGCACCCGTCGCACTCTGGTCCTGCTGCTGTCCATTCTCCTAATGCTTTCTTATCTCGTACCCGGACGCGCGGACAGCGTCAGCGATGTCGGTATAGGTATGGGTACACGGCTTGTCGGCACTCGGCGTGTACTTCGTCGTGTTGGCGCCGCTAGTAATCCCCTTGGCGATGACGCCACCCTTGGCGAAGTTATAGACCGCGCCGCCGGAGTCGCCGTCCTCCTTGCAGGCATGAATGCTTTGCCCCTCGTCGGCCCAGCGGATACGGCCGCGGTAGTTCCCGTCCTTGTCGTAGTACTTGATCTTCCATCCTAGATGGACCACCTTCCATGAGCAGGAGTCTCCGGTTGTCGCTCCGCCCACGCAGTACTGATCGCCCACCTTCGACCGGACCGGGTCACGACCGATGACCCAATGCTTGATGGTGGTGTCGACGGGGCCGAAGAACATCGCGGTGGTGCCGGCTCTCGGGTTCGCGGGCGGGTGACCCACTTTGAGGAGCGCGAGATCGCCGTAGGTGGTCGTGTCGCCCGGTAGGCCGACCGTGCCCACGCCTTTCTTCCAGTTCGTCCAGACCACGTCTCCGAAGGTGAAGCTTTTGGCGTCCACGCAGTGACCAGCGGTCATGAACAGGTTGTCGGTCTCCGTCCCCCAGGCGAAGGCGGTGGTGCAGTTGCTCTGAGTCCCGTCACCGTTCAGGGACGTGAAGTGCGAATTGCCGTTGAGTTTGCCGATGTCGTTCTGTCGGCTGTCGGTTGCCATGCTGGTGGAGGCAGTGCCTGCGGAACGTTGGCCGGTGGTCGACACCCAGTCTTCCTCGGTACGGAGCCAGATCGCGACGTTGTTGACACCGTAGCGGTCAGCGAGAGCCCTACGCAGTTCCGGTGAGGCCGAGGTGGACTGCACGATGGCGAGGTTGCGCTCGTCCCAGATGTTGCCTGCGAAGATTGCTGCCTCCTCGGGAAGGCCGCTGGCCGGCTCCAGAGCGGCGTCGAGGATCTCGTTGAGCTGCTGCGCGCTGTTGGCGACTTCCACGACCCTCGGGGTGACGCTGAAGTCGGTGGTTGCCGGTGGCGCAATCGCTCCCTTGGCCGAGGGCGCGTCCTCATCCTCGAATCCAGAGCCGGCGAGCGTCGCGTCCACGAGACCTCGGGCGCTGGCCACGCCGCTGAGTAGCTGCCTGGCCGTGTCCCTTCCGGCAGTGGTGGCTGGAGCCACAAGATCTCCGGTAACTCGGTCGACATAGGGCCTGGCGAGCAGATCAGAGTGCTCATCCGTCCGGGTCTGCGCCATGTCAAGAGCAGCAGAGGAGGTGTCGCCGAGTTGGATGCTGTCGCCCCGCCAGCGGCCCGAGACCGTGAACACCTCGACGCCATCGGGACCGGCGGGATACAGCACGGTGGGCTCGGGGGCGGATCGGCCGGTTATGGTCAGCTTCGGCGGGTAGTCGGCGCTGTCGTGCTCGGAGGAGGCGAACGTTCGCCAGTTGTCGTCGCCGCTGGTCTCGCTCGGCGACTGAAGCGCGAGGCCCCAGTTGGGCGAACCGGACGCCCAGTTCTGAACGATGGGCGTCACCGACCATTCAAGTGCGGCGGGGTCGCACTCGGCCCCGTTGTAGGCCGCGGTGCTGGTCTGCGCGTGAGTGGCGCTGGTGGCGGGCTTGTTGTCCCATGTGAGATTGTCCTGGTCCCAGGCACCGGTGACTTCGCGTACTTGAATGCCGTCGCCGACGACGTCCCCACATCCAGGCGCGTCGGTGTTGAGCAGAGACAACTTCGCGTCGATGATGTCCTGCCCGATCACGGCATCGGCGTTGAATCGCAGGTAGATACGGTTGGTGATGCCGAAGATGGAGCCGGCGGTCATGAGCGGCCGGCTCGGGTCCGCGGGTACGCCGTCATCAGCCACATCCGCTTCCTTCGTCAGCGGCAGGCCGACCGTGGAGCTGATGGTGACGGGATAGCTGGTCGTCGAGTCGGCCAGATAGCCGGCGTCGGGCTTGACGACGAGGGCCTGACCGTTGCTTGAATCGATCACCTCTGCGGCGATGTGGCGGGCAGGCTGTCCGCGCTTGACGCCCTTCATGAAGGCCTTACCGGCGATCGCCGCCAGACGGCCCTTGGAGTCCGTGCCTTCGAGCGCGCTTCGTTTCGTCGGCGCGAGCTTCAACCCGTTCGCTTGGAGGGGGAAGGTGAATTCCGTGACCTTGCTCGGCCGGGCCCGCAGGATGATCTCGTAGCGAAACCCTGTTGCCAACGCTGTCACCGCCAGATCAGCCTGCGGTCCTGCGGCGTTCGGGTAGACGGCGGTGCTGCCTTTCACGGTGGCCTTGGGCAGGTCGCCTGGCCAGCCGAGGGTGAGGGATTCGTCCGAGGAGACAGTCAGCCGCGCGAGAGGCTTGTCCGCCCCTCCGGGGGAAATCTCAGTGGTGGCCTTGGCCACCTTGGGGGTCAGCGTTCCGTTCTGCTCGACGAGAGTGGTGTCGATCCAGGCCTATTGCGCGTCGGAGCGCTTTACCCGGACCGGTCTGGCCCACTCTTCGATGGTGAACGTGCCGTCAGGGCGACGGATGACGCGGCGGTCTTCGCTGGCGTAGCCGAGCAGTTCCACAGGCTGAGTCAGCTGTGCCGACGTGTCAGGTATCGGGGCAGCTCCCGCCGATGGGACGTGAGTCAGGGACAGGCTCGTGAGCAGTGCGGCGCCGAAGGCGGCCATGCGCTGTAAGTGAGAGGTCCGGTACGAAGGTAAGCGGTATTTGTCCACGCAAGTCTCCCTTGGTTGACTTATCGGGGAAAACCCGCGTAAATGTATATCGTCGTTCACTACATGATCAAGACCTTGGGCCTGCAAAATTCGCATATGCCCCAGAAGGCTTCATTGCAGACATTGGTCAGACGATGTGCGTGTGGGGTGCGGAAACTCAGCCGCCGAAGTTGACGTGGGGGTTTGTGGTTCAAGCATGATGAGGTCTCGGGCATCCTGCTGACGGTGTTGTGGTCTTCCCTCTACCTCTTCCTCGGGCGTGTCTTTGAGTTCCTGGTCCCTGCTGGGTCGCGGTGATCGGGCCAAGGTGGCGGAGATCATGGTGCTTCGTCATCAGGTTGCCGTATTGCACCGTCAGGTAAACCGGCCCGATCTCCGTCCGGGGGATCGGGTCGTGCTCGCGGCCTTGTCGCGGCGGCTTCCTCGCTCGTCGTGGGATGTCCTCTTCGTCACTCCCGCGACGTTGCTGCGCTGGCACCGTGCCTTGGTGACGCGCCGGTGGACCTACCGGTCCAAGCGCCTGGGCCATCCCTCTGCCCGCGGACGTCCGGGAGGCGGTGTTGCGCCTGGCCCGGGAGAATCCCTCGTGGGGCTATCAGCGCATCAGCGGTAAACTGGCTGGAGCCGGCCTTCGGATACCGCCCAGCACCGTGCGCGACATCCTCAAAAGAGCCGGACTCGATTCCGCGCCATGTCGCAGCGGTCCGAGTTGGAGTCAGTTCCTCAAAGCGCAGGCCGAGGGCATCTGGGCGTGTGATCTGTTCCACGTCGACACCATCTTTCTCAAGCGGCTCTACGTTCTGTTCTTCATCGAGCACGCCACCCGCGTGGTTCACGTCGCGGGCGTCACGGCGCATCCGACCGGAACCTGGGTCGCTCAGCAGGCCCGCAGCCTGGTCGTGAACCTGGGAGAGCGGGCCGAGGGAATCGCATTCCTCATTCGCGACCGAGACGCGAAATTCACCGCGGCCTTTGACGAGGTATTCACCTCACTCGGTGCCCGCGTCATCATGACGCCCGTTCGTGCGCCGGGAGCCAACGCGATAGCCGAGCGTTGGGTCGGCACCGTTCGAAGGGAATGCACCGATCGGCTGCTGATCTACGGTGAAACCATCTCCGCCGCGTCCTGCGGACATGCGAGCGGCATGACAACCGGCACCGTCCCCATCGCTCACTAGACCGTTGACCGCCTCAACCATCAGATGCCCCGGCTGTACCCATGGATCTTGATCAGGTCCGCCTGCAACGCCGGCAGGTGCTCGACGGTCTGATCAATCAGTACCGGCGGGCCGCATAGACGGGGCGGATAACCGCAGGTCAGAGGTCGTGTCCTGGTTTTCGCACCCCACAGCCTGTACAGCGTCAAAATACAGCCATGACGGCCCCGACCTGTGGTTTGACGGGGTCCGTACCTGCAGACAAGATCGCGTCTTGTGTTTGTCCGCCTGCTCTATCTGATCACGCTTCGGGTGTTCGGCTGGTTGATGTTGCTGGGCCGCAGTCAAGCGTCGAAGGACGCGGAGATCATGGTGTTGCGTCATGAGCGGTCTTGAACAGGTTCTCGGCGCGCTGGTAGGACTGGCACCCGCGCCTGGTGATCGGGTCGATTTCGTCGGTGGCGGGCACATACGGCCCGGAGGCGGGGGCGCGCCGGTCGGCCAGGAACATCAGCCCGCTGGTGCGGCTGGCCAGGAGGCACAGCAGTAGCCGGGCGGTGGCGGTAGCCCAGTGCGCATATTCGAAGGCGCCGCCTTTGGAGACGACGCGGGCGCGGCGGACCTTGGGGAGCGATGTCCTCAACGTTGAGAGACAAGATATCCCCACTCTGGCCGCAGCTCCGTACAGGAGGCTCCAGAACCCTCGTTCCCGCAGGGCGTGGGCGGGATCGGTGAACAGCGTCTCCAGCCGGGCGGTAGGGATGGCGCGCTCGCCTGGGAGGGCGGGTGTGCGGCGCTGCAGGTGGCGGGTGGGATTGGTGGCCAGCAGGTCCTGGGATTGGGCGCGTGGGGCGGAGGGAGCCGCTGGGCGAAACTCCCGGGTGGTCAGGACATCACCTTACGGATTGTCACGTACCAGTTAGGGCTGTTATCCGTTTTGTGATGATCGCACGTCTTGTCGGATGTGTCTGATTTTCTTACGTTGATCGTCGGAACGTGATCAGCTCCGAGCCGCGCGACCCGAGGCTGGGCCGTGGTGGAGAGCGACGGTTGGTGCCTTTGTTGGTGTCCTTCGTTGTGGTTCGGAGTGTGATGGCGTATGCGCCGGGTTTCGTCATGGCGTCGTTCGGCTGGGATGATCCTTACGCTTGCCGGGTTAGCACCGGGTCTGCTGGTGCTGCAGGCGTCGCCGGCCGTGGCTGTCCCTTTGGTGGGTGCGGTGGCGGACCTTGGTGCCTTACCCGTGGTGCCGCAGCAGATGATGGGGTCGGCAACGATGCTGCCGCCGTTGGTGCCCGCGACCGAGGTTCCGGCCGCGGCAAAGCCGTCGAATGGGTGGCGCTCGGAGGTGGAGCGGCCCAAGGGAGCGGTGCCGGTGGAGGACCGGACGGTGGATGCGGCGGACACCTCATCTGAGGATTCCGGGCTGGCGGCAGGGACGTTGCGGGCCGAGGCAGCCGATCAGGCGATCATGGCCGTGCCGACCCTGACGAATTGGTATCCGGCGCAGGGGCACCTGGTTGATTCGCTCACGCCCGCCTTGCGGGCGTGGGGGCTGAGCAACAACTCCAGCACCTCGAAGCTGTCGTATTTGTTCAAGCTGTGCGACAACGAGGCCATGACGACCAGCTGCACCGGCTCCGGCACATATGTGGCGAGTAACGCCAACAGCTGGAGCGTTCCGGCGGCCGGGAAGCTGGCCTGGGGTAAGCAGTACTGGTGGACGGTCACGGTCAAGGACTCCTACGACTCCTCCACCACCACCTCGCCGAAGCTGACGTTCCTCACCGGGGTACGCCAGCCGACGGTGACCTCGCAGCTGTCCTCCTCCGGCGTGGAGGGGCGGGAGTTCAACCAGCAGACCGGTAACTACACCACCACGTCAACGGATCTGCAGGTGGCCACGGTGGGGCCGCCGCTGTCGGTGGTGCGCACCTACAACAGCATGGACCCGCGTACGGACGGCATGTTCGGGGCTGGCTGGTCCACGCGCTGGGACATGAAGGTCGTCAAGGAGGTGCGCGGCGCCTCCACCTCGGCGCTGGTCACCTATCCGGATGGGCGGCAGGTGCGGTTCGCCTCGAACGGGGACGGGACGTTCCAGCCGCCGCCCGGCATGTACGCGACGCTGGTCCAGGAGAGCGGCGGCACCTGGCGGTTGAGGGACAAGGCCAACGCCATCTTTCTGTTTGATGCTGCCGGGCGGCTGACGAAGATGACCGACCAGCGGGGACGCAGCAGTGAGCTGACCTACGACACGGGCGGGAAGCTGTCGAAGGTGACCGGGGTCGGGGGCCGGTCGGTGACGTTCACCTGGCAGGGCAACCAGGTCGCGACGGTGTCCAGCGACCCGGTCGATGGCAAGGCGCTGACCTGGACCTACGGCTATGACCAGGGACGGTTGACGCAGGTGTGCGCGCCGGTGGCGGCGCCGAACTGCACCACGTATGAGTACGGGGGCGGGTCGCTGTATCGCAGCAGCGTGCTGGATTCGGACCCGTTCGGCTACTGGCGGCTCGGCGAGGCCACCGGCAACGCGATCGACCTGGGATGGGGCGCGGGGGATGCCACCTATGACGCCACCGCCAAGCGTGCCCAGCCGGGCGCGCTGGCCGGCACGACGGACGGCGCGGTCGAGCTGACCTCCACCACCGGGGTGCGGCCCAAGGAGGGGATCGTGCCGAAGATCGGCACGTACGCGACCATGGAGGCCTGGTTCAAGACCAGCTCCAGCTCCGCCGGCACTGTCATGTCGCTGCGCACCAGCAGCGGCGTCAAGGAGGAGGTGTTCGGGGTCGGTACCGACGGCAAGCTGCGCAGCTCCTACCAGCCGACCGCCACCCCGATCACGTCCGCGGCGCCGGTCAACGACGGCGCCTGGCACCACGCGGTGCTCACCGTCTCCGGCAACCTGCAGACCTTGTATCTGGACGGTGCGGTCGTCGGCACACTTACCGGAACCATCACCGGCACGGAGAGCCGGTACGTCACCACGATCGGTGGGATAGCCGTCTGGTGGACGAGGTCGCCATCTACGACCGCCCGCTCACCGCGAACGAGGTGCAGCGGCATCACGCCGCCCGTACCGGCGCCTCGCACAAGCTGGCCAAGGTGACGTTGCCGTCCGGCAGGGTGCACGCGGTCAATACCTACGACGACAAGACTGACCGCATCGCCACCCATACTGATGCCGACGGCGGCACCTGGAAGATCGGCACTGTCGGGATCGAGCAGCAGTCCGGCGAGGCCCAGGTGATCGTGTTGGACCCGGACAACAAAGAGCTCAAGTACCTGTATGACGCCGGGCGCGGCTACCGCATCCGCGGCGTGACCGACCAGCGGCAGTTCACCACCTGGTACGAGTACGACCAGGCGGGCTTCCTGAGCAAGGTGATCGACCGCAACGACATCTACCAGGACGAGCGCGGCAACACCGTGGGCCGGAAGTACTGCCGGGCAGCGGGCGAGTGCGCTATCGAGTACTGGACCTACTACCTCAACGAGAACGACCCGTTCGACCCACGCAACGACCAGGTAAAGGCGTATCGAGACGGCCGGTCGGCGAGCGACACCGACCCTGCCTACGCCACCACCACCGAGTACAACACCTTCGGCGAGCAGACCAAGGTGACCACCCCGGCCACGGACGACTTCCCGCAGGGCCGCTCGGAGAGCATCGCCTACACCGACGGCACCGAGCCGGCGGTAGGCGGCGGCACCACCCCGGCCGGTCTGACGAAGAGTAAGACCGACGCACGCGGCAGCACGTGGGAATACCGCTACACCGCGGCCGGTGACCTGGCCGAGCAGACCGGCCCCGAAGGCCTGGTCACGAAGCTGGAGTATGACGTGCTGGGCCGGATGATCGCCAGCACGCGCGTCTCGGAGGCGGTTCCGAGCGGGGCTAAGACCACCTTCGCCTACGACGGCTGGAACCGCCTGACCACCAGCACCGCTCCGGGCGTGAAGAACGAGATTTCGAACGTCACTCACACAGGGCAGACCCGCACCATTTACGATCCTGACGGTAATCCGCTGACTCAGACGATTGCCGACCTGACCGGCGGGGAGCCGGACCGGGTGACGACCTACACCTATGACCCGCGTGGTCGCCAGGACTCGGTCACCGGCCCGGAGGGCGGGATCGCCCGGCAGGAGTGGAACCACCGCGGCCAGGTCGTCCGCACCACCGACGCGCGCGGCACGGTGATCGAGCAGGCCTACACCGTACGGGGTGAACTGTATACGAGCACGCTGAAGGGTTGGACCGGCAGCCCGGTCAACCCGCAGCCGGCCACGGACGTACTGCTGGAGACCCGCGCTTACGACGCGGGCGGGCGGCTGGAAACCGTCAAGGATGTGATGGGCCGAACGTCCAAGAACGACTATTGGATGGACAACCGGCTCAAGGAACAGATCGCCGTCAAAGCCAGGCTGAACGACCCCACCGCCACACCGCGGGATGTGCTGGTCAAGGCCGAGGAGTACGACGCGGCCGGCAACCTGATCACCCAGGTGGACGGTAAGCAGGCGAACGGCCAGGACATCGTTACGATCTTCGTATACGACCGAGCCAGCCGATTGGTGACGCAGGTGCTGGACCCCCGCTCGGCCCAGAACCCGAAGGGGCTCGAGCGCGTGACTGAGTTCGGCTATGACGCCAACGGCAACATCGCCAAGACCACCCGCACGGCCGCCGACAGCGACGGCCGCACCGAAACGACCAGTTACCTTTACAACAAGCTGAACCAGCAGACCCGCCAGACCGTAGAAAACGGCGATGAAGACGTGGTGTCCACCACCGATTACGATGATCGCGGATTGCCCGTCGCCACCACCGACCCGCGCGGCAACGCAGACGGTGCCAATGCTGCCGACTACACCAGCACGATCCGCTACGACATCCTGGACCGGCTGGTGGAAACCAAGGCGCCGCAGGTGCAGGCGGACAAGAACGGCACCGCCGCCCCAGCCCGTCCAGCGACGCTGGTTGGCTACGACACGGTGGGCAATCAGACCCATCAGCGCGACGCTGAGGGCCGCACCGTCACCTCGACTTTCGACAAGGCCGGCCAGTTGGTCAGCAGTACGGCGCCGGCTTACACGCCGCCTGGCGGCAGCGCGATCACCTCGACCGTCGAGCGCGCCTATGACAAGGCTGGACAGCTCATCCGCACCACCGATCCGCGCGACAACGTCACCACCTACGAGTACGACCAGCTCGGCCGTCAGGTCCGCGTCACCGACCCCGCGCCCGACGAAGGGCAGACCGCCGGCACGTGGGTGACCGAGTACGACATGGCGGGCGAGAAGCTGGCCATCGTCGATCCGACCGGCGCTCGTGCTCAGGCCACCTACGACGACCTCGGCCGGCAGATCACCGCGACCCAGATCGAGCGCAAGCCTGCCAGCGCCGCTTACACCACCAAGATGGAGTACGACGACGCTGGCCGGCTGGTCAAGCAGACCGTGCCCGGCTTCGGGACGGGCACCAAGTCCACCAGCTTCACTCTCAACGCGGCCGGCGAGGTCGAGACTGTCACCGACCCGGCAGGCAACGTGACCACCGAGTACGACCTGGCCGGCCGCCCGGTCAAGACCCTCGATGCGAACAAGAACGTCAGCCGCGCCGAGTATGACTTGGTCGGCCGCAAGGTCACGGTTAAGGACCTGCACGTGACCGATACCGGCGACGAGACGCCGCTGCGCACCTACGGATACGGCTACGACCTGGCGGGCAACCCGACCAGCGCCACCTCTCCCGAGGGCCACGTCACCCGGCGGACCTTCGACGCGCTGAGTCGCCTGACCTCGCTTATCGAGCCAGTCTCGGCCAGCCAGTCGATCACCACCAGTTTCGGTTACGATGCCACTGGCGCCCGCACCCGCATCACCGATGGGCGGGGCAATGCCACCTGGACCAGCTACAACAGCCTAGGTTTGGTGGAAACGGTGACCGAGCCCTCCACAACGGCGCACCCGAACGCGGCCGACCGCACCTGGACCCATGTCTACGATGAGGCCGGAAACCCGAAGGCCACCATCCAGCCGGGCGGGGTGCGCATCGACCGTACCTTCGACCGCCTGGGCCGGCTCACCAAGGAGAGCGGCGCAGGCGGCGGCGCCGCCACAGCCGAGCGGACGTTCGGCTACGACCTGGCCGGCCGCCGCACCACCGCCGGTGACCTGACGGTCGACTACAACGACCGCAGCCTGCCGCTCAAGGTCTCGCGCGGCACCGTCCAGGAGACCGCCTACGCCTACGACGGGATTGGCAGCCCCCTCCAGCGCATCGATGCCAGCGGCACTGCCACCTTCACCTACGACAGCGCCAACCGGCTGAAGACCGCCACTGACCCGGTGACCAGCCGTACCCTCACCTACGGCTACGACGCGGCCAGTCGGTTGAAGACCATCACCGCCACCGGCACGGCCAGCACCCAGACCATCGACTACTACGACACGGACCAGGTCAAGAGCCAGACGCTGAAGAACGGCTCCGGCACCCAGCTTGCGAAGATCACCTACGGGTGGGACGACGACGACAACCTCACCACCAAGACCACTGCCGGTACCGCCGGGGCGGGCACCAACACCTACGGCTACGACCACGCCGGCCGCCTCACGTCTTGGACCGCCCCAGGCGGCGCGGTCACCGGGTATGAATGGGACGCTGCCGGCAACCGGACCAAGGCCGGCAACGCGACGTTCACCTATGACGAGCGCAACCGTCTCACCTCCGGTGACGGCACCGACTACACCTACACGCCGCGCGGCGTGCTGGCGACCAGCACCAAGGCAGGCACGCCCACCCCCTACACGTTCGACGCCTTCGATCGGCTCATCGCCGACGGCGACAACCTCTACAGCTACGACGCCACGGACCGGATGACCAGCCGCATCCGCGGCACCGCCAAGCACACCTTCGCCTACAGCGGGCTGAGCAACGACCTGGCCGCCATCGCCGACAGCGGTGGCACCGTTCAGGCCAAGTACGCCCGCGACACTGTCGGAGGCCTGCTCGGCCTGAAGGAGGGCACCGGCGCCGCGATGGCGGCGCTAAGCGACCTGCACGGCGACCTGGTAGCCACCTACACCACCACCCTGCAGACCTCCACCGCCTACGACCCGTTCGGCATCGTCACCGCCCAAACCGGCAACAAGACGAACCTCGGCTACCAGGGCGAATACACCGACCCGGACACCGGCAAGGTCAACATGCACGCCCGCTGGTACCAGCCCGGCACCGGCACCTTCACCGGCCGCGACACCGCCACCCTCAACCCCAACCCCTCCGTCCAGGCCAACCGCTACACCTACGCCAACGCCTCACCCCTCACCGGCACCGACCCCACCGGCCACTACACCATCGACAACGGATCGCTCGGTGGGACCGGGTACGGCGGCTCCGGATCGAGCGGCGGCTACACCACCATCCCCGCGGGCGGCTACAGCAGCTCGGGATCGTCAGGGGGCGGACAGTGCATCGGCAGTTGCGGCCGAGAAGAGGGCGGCGGAGCTATCGCCTGCATGACCTGGGGCTGCGGCGGAGCCATTGTCGACCCGAGCTGGGCCCGGATGATCGAGCTGGAGAACGAAAAGAAGTTCTGGCTCGGCGACGACGAAATCAAGAGGTGGGGTATGAAGGTTATGCCCAACGGTCGGCCCCGTCGACCAGCCCAACTTCTGGTTCGCCAGCGAAAAGGTCCGTAACGAATACATGGACAACTGGTCCCCGGACCTGACGCATAAAGAACTGATGAGCAGCTGGGTGAGGGCTGGTGGACTGGCCTCCATCAAGGCGATGGAACGAGCCGCCGCTGCGAACCCCAACGACCCGCGACTGGCAGGCTTCAAGCTGCCGAGGGCAGACGACTACCTCTTGAATACTCGCGCCCGCGCCTATGTGACGCCTATCACTGATCCTCGCC
Source organism: Nonomuraea sp. NPDC051941 (assembly GCF_044593615.1). Lineage (NCBI taxonomy): Bacteria > Bacillati > Actinomycetota > Actinomycetes > Streptosporangiales > Streptosporangiaceae > Nonomuraea > Nonomuraea sp. NPDC051941. The sequence goes on along the minus strand of NZ_JBIUCF010000106.1, from coordinate 3,429 downwards.
TCGCATACTTTAAGAAATATCAATTCCTCGTAGACTATGCAGGCAAGATTAAGGCAGCTGCGAAGAGGTGGGGGGTGCCAGCAGAGGCGCTGGCCGCAGTAATCATCTACGAGTATGCGGATCTCGAAACAGTTGGAACCCGAGTTGCTACAGATCACGGGCTGACGAAGGCGGCGAAAAAGTTTCTCGGTATAGACAGAAAGACCTCGTACGGGCTGGCACAACTTGAGCCTTACAAGGTCCAGCGCGCCTTAAAGTACTTCAAGAAGAAGGAATTGGGTGTCGAGGCCATCATTGACAAACTCCTCACTCCCGAAGGCTCCTTCGATTACGCCGCGATGTATCTTAAGTACTTGAAGAAGACGATCACGGTCCGCAAGACCTCCGACGGAGGGGGATACTATAATGCGCCGATCAGCTGGGAGGATGCAACGGTTGCCTATTGCGGATGCGCCGGAGTGACGGAGAGTAAAAGCACGGGCAAGTGGAGTACGAAGGCGTACACCGATTGGATGGCCGGTAATCCTCTGAGGACTCAGGACAATGAGGAGGGAGTTAGGCGGTACAATGCCATGCAGAATGGCGGATGGGCCTATGAGGCTTCCCGAGAGTACTTGAAAGAATATGGATGATACGATCCGTGTTTGCTTTGCGGTGGAGGGAGGTGCCGCGTCGATGGTCAGGCGCCTATTAGTAATGCTGTGTATGCTAGCGGCGATTTCAGGTTGCACGTCATGGCTGCCTGAGACGGTGATTAAAGTCGATCCTGTCGCGATCAACGAAGTTCGCAGCATCGGCCGCGTCGTTACGCGGACCACGGCGGATCCCGAATATAAGCGAACTGTACAAGTCATAGAGATTTTAGTGTTCGACGTGAACGCTTCCGATTTCACCGAAGCGCTTGGCGTGGCGCGCGGACGTCTGGAGCAACGTGGCTGGAGCGTGGTTGGCTCTGCTGACGCTCCAATCGAGATGGAGTCGAATCGTTGGAAGGGGACGACCGTAAGACTTGGTAAACTGGAGGATATAGATCCGCTAGGAGCAAGGCTGGAGCCAGAGGCGGAAAAAGCACTGCAAGCTGATCCGGCGAAATCGGGCTATATCTTGGTATCACTATCGAGTGTAGGAGAGTGAGCCATAGAGTTGCTTACTCGCCGCTCTCGACCTTCGGGATCTTCTTGGTGCGTCGCATCTACGCGATCAGTGGCCCCTCTTCGTCTCCATGCGTCCGATAGTGCAGCCCGTCCCGGTTGGCGTTGCGGAGCGCCCGCCCGAGCTTGGGCGAACGTGCCGACAACCGCATGGTCGTCTCCTCCCCGTACCGCCACGTGGAGGCCGTTGATACTCCGAAACCTGTCGCGCGGGTGGCTTATAGCCAGCGTGCCACGGTCACCAGCGTCCGAGGCTTACAGCAGGCAAGCGGTGCAGCCGGACAGCGGCGGCTGACTGACCGGCAGCGGATCGGCGCCCTGGAATTCGAGCACTACGGCGAAGAGCATGAGCACCAGCACCATCTCCCCGGCCGGCCAGGACTTCCAGTAGCGCTGCTTGCAGGCCGGCATCAGGGCTCGCCGGCGGCCTGGGAGATCACGCAGGGCGTTAGGAATGTCCTGAGATCTTGGTGGTCTGGCCAGATCAGGCTCGGGAATTCAGGCTCGGGTCATGATGGGCCGTCGGAGGATTCCGGCCGGGCCTGAGGTGTGAGTCGTGTGCTGGGAGTTGATTCCGGCCGGGAGCGTGTTCGCGTTCCTGGCCGAACACCGGCAGGTGTTGTTCCCGCCGCAAGCGTTCGCGGACATGTACGCGCCGATGAATGGGCGTCCATCGGTGCCGCCGGGCCTGCTGGCCACGGTGGTGGTGCTGCAGGCGCTGCATGGATTGTCCGATGAGGAGGCGGTGGCGGTGCTGCGGTTCGACCTGCGCTGGAAGGCCGCCTGCGGGCTCGGCCTGTATGAGCAGGGATTCGATCCGTCGCTGTTAACGTATTTCCGGCGTCGGCTGGCCCGCTCGTCGGATCCGGACCGGATCTTCCAGGCCGTCCGCGCCGTGGTGGAGCAGACCGGGGTGCTGGCGGGCCGGACTCGGCGGGCGCTGGATTCGGCGGTGCTGCTGGATGCGGTCGCCACCCAGGACACCATCACCCAGCTGATCGCCGCCATCCGCCGGGTGGCCCGCTAGGTACCCGGCGCGACCGCGCTCGTGGCGGCACACTGCCACGCCCACGACTCCGCCGACCCGGGCAAGCCGAAGATCGCCTGGGACGACGAGGAGGCCAAGAACGCCCTGGTCAGCGGCCTGGTCACTGATGCGCTCACTCTGCTGGACCACCTGGCCGGCTAGGACTTGGACGAGCCGGCCGAACACGCGGTCGGCCTGCTGGCCCTGATCGCCGATCAAGGCGTCGAACCCGCCGACGGCTCCGACGGCACCGACGGACGGTGGCGGATCGCCCGCCGCACCCGCACTCGATAGGATCATCTCCACCGTCGACCCGCAGGCCCGCCACATCCATTGGAGTGGTCAGCACCGTGACGACGGCTACAAGGCTCGCTTGGCGGTCGAGCCGGAGACCGGGCTGTTCACCGCCGTCGCGTTACGCCCCGGTACTGGAGCATCCCATCACGAGGCCGCCGTCGCCCCCGACCTGCTCGCCGCCGAGGACGGCCAGCTGCAGATCCTGGCCGATGCCGCCTACTCCGCCGCCGAGCTACGCGCCGCCCTCACCGACGCCGGACACCGGCTGCTGATCAAACCGCCCGCACTTAAGCCCACCGTGGCCGGCGGATTCACCCTCGACGACTTCGTCATCGACACGAGCGTCGGCCCGTCACCTGCCCCGCCGGGCACACCGTCCCGCTCGCCGACCCGGCAGGCCGCTACCGGCAGCGCCGCGCCACCTTCACCTTCACCGGCCTGTGCGCCGCTTGCCCTTTGCATGATCGCTGCACTACCGCCAAGACTGGCCGCGTGGTGACCATCCGCCCGCACCACGATCTACAAGCCGCAGCCCGCTACCAAGCCGCCACCGACCTCGCCTGGCAGGACGACTACCGACGCTGGCGGCCCATGGTGGAGCGCGCCGTAGCCTGGCTGGTCGCCTGCGGCAACCGCCGTCTGCCCTACCGCGGCAGCCACGCCAACGACCGCTGGCTCCACCACCGCGCCGCCGCCCTCAATCTCCGCCGCCTGGTCAACCTCGGACTCACTCACACCAGCGGCATCTGGACTCTCGTCCCGATCACTCCATAACAAGAGGGTGAGCCAGCCCATGCCGACTCACCCATCAAGATCTGCAGGACATTCCTAGCGTCCGCAAAGGGTCTGTACGGTCACTGGCTCTGGCCCACTTTCGGTGGTGACGGAACGTGATAGTTCGTGTCGTTACATGGCTATCTCGGGGTGCTGTGTCAGCGTGACGCCGGTGTGACG
>NZ_JBIUCF010000105.1:0-17980 GCF_044593615.1 Nonomuraea sp. NPDC051941 | reverse complement strand
GCGTTCATTTCGTTGTGTCTTTATTCTTTCAGCCGTTCAAGTCCCTGTCAAATTGACCCGACTTGCTCGACCTGCTGGAATTAAGACCCGCCCCGTTTCCGGGACAACCCCTCTAACTTACCAGCCCCCAGAACCAGACGCGCACGTCTCGCACCGAAGTGGAAGGGAGGTTGCCCCCGAGTGAGATCGACGATCAAGCGCCGCCCTCTCGGGACTGGTGAACTCTATGTACGCCTCCGGGAACCGTCAAATCGACGGTACGCACGCCTACCAGGGGTACGTACCGGGCGTGCGAGAGCAAGCGGCGCCAAGGGCGCTCATCATCCTGGTGGGCATAGCGGCCGCCGTCATCGTCCTCTACGGAATCCGTGAGGTCGCGTCTATAGCCGGCCCCATCGTGCTGGCGCTGGTGCTCGTCATCGCCGTCTCCCCCGTGCGGCGCAGGCTCGCCGCCTGGCACGCGCCCACCTGGCTCCAGGTCGCGGTGCCGTTCCTCATCGTCGTGCTCGTGCTTCTCGGCATGGTCGGCATCCTGGTCATCTCGGCCACCCAGCTCGCCTCGCTGCTGCCCTCGTACACCGCCCAGTTCCAGCAACTGCTCTCCGACGCCCAGCACTGGGCCACCACGCACGGCGTCAGCAACGACGTGCTCAACAAAGGGCTGGCGGCGTTCGACCCCGGCAAGATCGTGGAATTCGCGCAGGCTCTGCTGGGCAGTGTGATCGCCATTCTGTCGTCGATGTTTCTCATTGTCGTGTTGTTGCTGGCGATGTGTCTCGACGCTCCGGTGACGGCGAAAATACTCACCTCCGGCACGGGCAACGGGGCGCGGCTCGTTCCCGCGCTGGCCACGTTCGCGCACAAAACTCGGCGCTACCTGATCGTCTCGACCGTCTTCGGGATCATTTACGCGGTGCTCGACGTGATCGCCCTGACGCTGCTGGACGTACCGCTCCCGCTGCTCTGGGGTGTGCTGGCGCTCATCGCCAACTACATCCCCAACATCGGCTTCATCATCGGCCTGCTGCCGCCCGCCATGCTCGCGCTGCTGGACGGCGGCGTGCAGAAAATGTTGCTCGTCGTCGCCGCGTACACCGTGACCAATGTCGTCACGCAGTCGTTCATTCTCCCCAAGTTCCTGGGGGACGCCGTGGGGCTGTCGACGACGATGACATTTCTTTCGCTGATCGTGTGGACTTTCGTGTTGGGCCCGCTGGGCGCCATTCTCGCCATTCCGCTCAGCCTGCTGGCGCGGGCGCTGTTCATCGACAGCGACCCGACCGCCGGATGGGCGCAGGCGCTGGTGTCGGGCAAGCTACCCCGCGGGTGAGACCAGGTGGCGCATGGACACCCCGCTCAGCCGCTTGACGTCGTGTGACAGGTGCGCCTGGTCGGCGTAGCCCGCCGTGACCGCCACCTCCGCCAGGGGGACGCCCGCGCGGGCCAGGGTCAGCGCGCGCTGGAAGCGGACGATGCGCTGGAGGATCTTGGGCGCGTAGCCGAACGTGACCAGGCTGCGGCGGTGCAGCTGGCGCTCGCTGAACCCCAGGTCCCACGCCACCTCGCCGACCGAGCGGCCCATCCTGAGCGCGCCGGCGATGGCGGCGCCCGCGGGATCGGCGGGGACCTCGCGGGCCAGGCGGCCCCTGACCGCCGCGAGCATCGCGTCGAGCCGCCCGGGAGGCGCGACATCCGCGGAGTGCAGAGACGGGAGATCGGCCAGCCGAATGGGCTGATCCCGGAGGGACGGGGGGTCAGACACCGAGACCCGCTGATCGCGGGGAGAGGAGAGGGCGGACACCCCGACGGGCTGATCGTGCAGGGAGGTGAGCTCGGCGAGCCGGGCAGGCTGATCACGGAGAGATGGAAGGTCGGACACCCGGACGCGCTGGTCGCGCAGCTCCTGGAGCGGGACGCCGAAGAAGTCGCCCACCGCCCCCGGCCTGAAGCGGATGCCGACGAAGGTGTCGCCGGAGGCCATCGGGGCCGGCATGGGCCCGGTGTCCGGACCGGCCACGAACAGCCCCTCAGGCCCCCAGATCAGGTCGACGCAGGCGTCGGGCACCACGAGCTGCGTGGCGTCGGCCTCGCTGACCTGATGCCACACGCAGGCGAGACGGCCCGCGAGGTCGGCGGTCGGAGGCCGTTCCACATACATGCCTCCAACGTACTCCGCCTCACTGACAGAACCCCGGCAGTCTCCCGTACGCCCGCAGCGTCCTGAGCCGTGCCACGGTGAGGTAACCGCCCCACTCGTGCTCCACCAGCGGCGTCCACATCAGCCAGTTCCCGCTCCAGCCGCCGTCCTCGGACTGCGCGCGGAGCAGAGCGTCGAGGTGAGCGTCCAGGACGTCCTCCGTGAACATCGGGAGCCGCAGCGGCGACGGCGCGAAATCCAGGGGGAAGTGAGCGTCCCCGGGCGCGTCGGGATCGAAGGAGACGTTCGCGAGCAGCGCGTCACGCAGCCGCGCGAACTCCGCCTCCGCACGAGGGCGATCCGGCACCAGGTCCAGGAACGTCACGACGGCGCGGGCCTCGTACGGGCTGATCTCGGTGAGGGCGGCGATCCGTGACCAGCAGAAGTCGGTCGCGGCGGCGAGCCAGGGATGTGTGCTGCCGTGCTTGTGCAGCAGCCCCGCGATCGACGCGGTGGGGACGAGGTTCCCCGGTGGGTCGTCGGGGGTCTCCCACCACGGCGCGCGGGGCGTGTCGCGGACGGACGGCAGCACGAACGGCACGCCGCCGTCCGGCGTGGCGACTCCGGCCAGGTAGTCGCACGCGGCGGCCACCATCGGCGAGTCGAACGCGTCCAGCTCGTCGAGGATCCAGAAGGCCACCTCGACCGGTTCCGGCTGGCTGCCCGCGCCGCGCAGGTCGGGCTCGAGCGCGTGGCCGAAGCCGCCGTCGGTGTTCTGGTAGCAGCGCAGCATGTCGAGCACCCGTTCGCGGGGCCCGTCCCGGAACAGCGCCGCGAACCGCAACCTGTCGAGCAGGCGGCCGTGGAGCTGCAGATATGTCTCAGCACGGTCGATCACGTCCATGACGGCGAAGCTACTCCTTCCTCTGGGCCGTTCTCTTGTCGAAATCGGACATGCTCACGGAGTGGCCAGGGCCTCCGTCGGCGACATCCGCGCGGCCCGTACGGCCGGGTAGAAGCCCGCGATGCCGCCGATGATCAGCGTGGCGAAGACGCCGCCGAGCATCGCCCAGACCGGGACGATCGCGGGCCAGCTCTGCAGGCTCGCGTACGCCGCCGTGACGCCGATGCCGAGCAGCACGCCGCCCACGCCGCCGATGGCCGACAGCAGCAGCGACTCGGCGAGGAACTGCACCCGGACCTGGCCGCGCGTGGCCCCGAGGGAGCGGCGCAGGCCGATCTCGGCGCGGCGCTCCAGCACCGAGATGACCATCGTGTTGGCCACGCCCACGCCGCCGACCAGCAGGGCGACGCCGCCGAGGCCGAGCAGGAGCGCGTTCAGCGTGGCGTCGGTGGCCTGTTTGGCGGCCAGGACGTCGGACGGCCTCGACACCTCGACCTCGTTGGGCGTCTCCGGGTTCGCGGTGGCGGCCAGGACGTCGCGGACGGCGGCGACGTACTGCTCCTGGGCCCTGGTGTAGATCGTGGTCGCGTACCCGTCGAAGCCGAGGCGCTCCTCCGCGACCGGCCAGCCGACCAGGGCGGCCGTGTCGAGCTCGGGGGCCAGGGGCGCGGGCGCGAGCACGCCCACGACGGTGAACCACTGCCCGCCCAGCCACACCCGCTGGTCGGGACCGGCCTGGACGACGCCGAGCCGGTCGGCCGCCTTGGCGCCGAGCACGGTGGCCGGGTAGCGGTGGGTGGCCTCGTTCAGCCAGGCGCCGCTGACGACGGTGGCGCCGACGTCCTCGATGAGGTCGAGGCGGGCGGCGGTGACGGAGACGCTGCCGGTCTGGGCCTCGGGGATGTGGTCGTTGCGGTAGACCTTGGCCGGTGTGGTGCCGGTGGCGGTGACCGCGGTGACGGGGTCGATCTGGCCGATCATGCCCTCCGACTCGGCGGGCAGGTGGGACGCCTCGCCGAACAGGGTCTGGCCGGGCGAGACGGTGAGCAGGTTCGTGCCGAGCGCTTCGAGCTGCCGGTTGAGGTCCTCCTGGCTGGAGGCGGAGATGCCGACGACGCCGAGCATGGCCGCGATGCCGATGGCGATGCCGAGCGCCGACAGGAACACCCGCAGCGGCCTGGCCCGCAGGCCCGCCCCGCCGACCCTGATCACGTCGCGCGGCCGCATCCGGGCCGCAACCAGAAGAGTCATACCCGGGCTCCTTCCACGACCAGGCCGTCCAGCATCTCGACCTGCCGGGGCAGCGAGGACGCGATGTCGCGGTCGTGGGTGATGACGACCACGGTGGTGCCGCCCGCGTTCAGCTCGCGCAGCAGCTCCATCACGCCCGCTCCCGAGCGGGAGTCGAGGTTGCCGGTGGGCTCGTCGGCCAGCAGCAGCCGCGGCTCGCCGACCACGGCGCGGGCGATGGCCACGCGCTGGCGCTCGCCGCCGGACAGCTCGTGCGGGCGGTGGCCGAGCCGGTGCCCGAGGCCGACGCGTTCGAGCGCCTCGTACGCCCGTAGCCGCCGCTCCCGCAGGGACGGACCCGCGTACAGGAGGCCGTCGGCCACGTTGTCCAGCGCGCTCACCCCGGCGGCCAGGTGGAACTGCTGGAAGACGAAGCCGATGACGTTCGCGCGCAGCGCGGACAGCTGCTTGTCGGTGAGCGAGCCCACGTCGTGCCCCGCGATGCGGACCAGGCCGCCGGACGGGCGGTCGAGGGTGCCGATCATGTTGAGCATGGTCGACTTGCCCGAGCCGGACGGGCCGACGATGCCGACGAGCTCGCCGTGCTCGATGCCCAGGGAGACTCCACGGAGCGCGGCCACGTCGCCGTAGTCCTTGCTCACGTCGTGCAGTTCGACGATCACTTGGGCACCGCCACGGTCGTGCCCTCCTGGACGCCGGTGACCTCGACCCGGCCGTCGGCGAACATGCCGGTCTCGACCGCGGCGTAGCGGGTGGCCGGGCCCTCGACGACCTGTACGCCGTAGCCGCCCTCGGCCAGGGCGAACAGCGCGCCGACGGGCACGGCCAGGACATCTTTCCGCTGGTCGGAGACGATCGTGACGTCCACGGGGGCGGCGTCGTACGACTTCTTCAGCCCGCTCACCGACACCTCGACCTCCACGGTGGTGGTCGTGTCGTTTCCGCTGCCGGTCTCGGTGGCGACCTTGCCCACGCGGGTGATCCTGCCGTTCACCTCGGTGCTGTCGGGCAGCTCGACGGTGGCCTTCATGCCCTTCCTGACCAGGTGCTCGTCGGCCACGTCGAGGTTGACGAGCACCTGGCGGGTGGTGCCGGTGGCGGTCAGCACGGGACCGCCCGCGCTGTCGCCGAGCGCCTTCTTCAGGTCGGCGACCCGGATGGTGCCGTCGGCGACCACGACGTCCCCCGGCTGGATCTTGCCGGTGACGTCGAGCCCGAGGTCGTCCTGCCAGTCCTCGACCGCCTCCCTGGTGGCCCGGGTGAACTCGCCGTCCACGTCGAAGCCGGTGTAGCCGAGCTTCTCGAGGTTGCGTTCGAGCAGTTCGACGTCCTTGCCCTCGATCCCGTCCTCCAGGGTGCGGTAGAGGGGCATGGTGCCGTACAGGAGGGGGCGGCGGTCGGCGTCCACGCTGTAGACGGCGTGGCCCCGGGTGATCGTGGTGCCTTCGCCGGGAAGCCAGGTGATCGTGCCCTGGGACTTGGCGGTGACGGTCAGGGGGTCGCCGTAGCCGAGGGTGCCGTCCACGGTCTTCGTCTCGGTGAGGGTCGTACGGGTCACCTTGGCGGTGGCCGGGGGTGTACGGGTGGCTGCGGCCGTACCGGTGCCGTCTCCGCCGAAGCCCACGGCGGCGGCAGCGACGGCGGCGGCGAGCAGCGCGGCGCCGCCCGTCCAGGCCAGCGCCCGCAGGGGGCGGCGACGGCGGGGCGGTAAGGCGCGGACGGCCGTCGAGGGCTCCTTGACCTGCGTCACTTCCGCTCCCCCAGCTTCGGGAACTTCTTGCCACAGATCTCGAATGCCTTCTTGAACGTGGGGTTGTTCCGGTCCAGCTTCAGCGCGGTGCCGCTGGAGAAGCTGCCGTCGGGGTTGGGGTCGGGCCAGTCCACGCCGTTCTCGCGCATGCACCTGGCCAGCTCGCGGAGCTTGTCGACCTGCTCCGGATCGAGGTTCTTGCGGTCCTTGAAGGGAGCGTAGGCCTGGCAGGCCGCGACGGCGTCCATGACCTTCTTCTTGTCGGCGTTCTCGCCGATCGCCTGGAGGCCGCCGCCCCCGTTCGGGTCCGGGTCCTCCATGGGGATCCCGTGGTCGCGCATGCACTGCGCGAACTTCCTGCCCTGCTCCTGCGGGTCCGCCGTGCCGGTCGGGGCGGGGCTCGCGGACGGCTTCGCGGAGGAGCCCACGGCCACGGAGGCGACTCCCGTGTCACCCTGCCCGCTGCCGCAGCCGACGGCGAACGCGACCAGCAACCCGATCAGCAGCGGGGGTGCGATGAGTGTCTTCGTCATGCCTCCGAATGTGCCGAGCGCCGTTCAAAGCGAGCTGGGAGCCGCCTCGGAGCCAGGTAGGAGGACGCGGAACGTCGCGCCCTCGCCCGGCGCGGTGTCCACCTCGACGCGGCCCCCGTGGGCGCTGACGATGGCGGAGACGATGGCCAGGCCGAGCCCGGCGCCGCCGTCGGCCCTGGATCTGCCCCGTCCGACGCGGTAGAGGCGGTCGAACAGGTGCGGCACGTGCTCGGGCGGCACGCCGGGCCCGGTGTCGGACACCTCCAGCACGGCCAGGCCGTCCGATCTGCCGACCTTGACGGTCACGGACGCGTCGGGGGGCGTGTGGCAGAGCGCGTTGCCGACGAGGTTGGCGGCCACCTGGCGCAGGCGGGCGTCGTCGCCCGTGATCGTCACGGGTGCGAGGGGGCCGTCGAGGGCGGCGAGCCTGACCTGCCGGTCCGGCGCGCGTACGCGGGCGTCGCGGATCGTGTCGGCGGCCACCTCCAGCAGGTCCACGGGCCGCCGCTCGATCGGGCGTTCCTCGTCGAGCTGGGCCAGCGTGAGCAGGTCGTTGACCAGCACGCCCATCCTGGCGGCCTCGTCCTCGATCCGGTGCATCGCCTCGCCGGCGTCGCCGCCCCTGCGGTGCAGTTCGGCAAAGCCTCGCACGGAGGTGAGCGGGGTGCGCAGCTCGTGGGAGGCGTCGGCGAGGAAGCGGCGCATGCGGGCCTCGGAGTCGGTCCTGGCGGCGATCTCGGACTGGAGGCGGTCGAGCATGACGTTCATGGCGCGGGCCAGGCGGCCGGGCTCGGTGTGCGGGTCGTCGGCGGGCACCCGGCGGTCGAAGTCCCCGCGGGCGATGTGGCCGGCCGTGGCCTCCATCCTGGTCAGCGGGCGCAGGCCGAGGCGGACGAGGGCGTCGGCGGCCAGGCCGGCCAGGAGCAGCACGAACACGCCCACCGCGACGAAGATGGCGACGGCGGAGGTCTGGGTCTCCTCGACCTCGGCGAGCGACTGGGCCAGCACCACGGTGTTGCCGTTGGACGCCTTCGTGGCGCGGACCCGCCAGGAGGGCCCCGAGGTGCCCGGCGCGGTGTAGGTCTCGCCGACCCTGCCCTTGTCGATGACGGGGCCGGGCTCGTTCGGGTCGCCGAACTTGAACCGCAGCGTGCCGCCGGTGTCGTACATCATGATCTGCTGGACGGCGGCGATCCGTTTCGTGAGCACCTCGGAGACGACGTCGTCCACCGGGACCGGCTGGAGCGTGCGCACCTGCGAGAAGAGGTCGCCCTTCTTGATCGTGACGAGTCTGCTGAGCTGTTCGAGTTGCTGGTCCACCCGGCCCATCAGGTTGCCGCGCAGCAGCGCGACGCCCGCCACGGTGGAGAGCACAAGCCCGAGCGTGGCGACTCCGAGCACGGCCATGACCAGGCGGGTGCGCAGGGTCCAGGCGGCCGGCCTCACCGCGGGGTCCTCAGCGTGTAGCCGACGCCGCGCACGGTGTGGATGAGCTGCGGCTCCCATTTGTCGATCTTCTTGCGCAGGTAGTAGACGTACGACTCGACGATGCTGGAGTCGCCGTCGAAGTCGTAGTGCCAGACGCTGTCGAGGATCTGCGCCTTGCTCACCACCCTGCCGGCGTTGGTGAGGAGGTATTCGAGGAGGTTGAACTCGGTGGGCGACAGGTCCACCGGCACTCCGGCCCGGGAGACCTGGTGGGCCGCGGGGTCCAGCTCCAGGTCGGCGTAGCGGAGCACGTCGTTGCGGGGCGTCGAGCGGCTGCGGCGCAGGATGGCGCGGATGCGCAGCACCACCTCCTCCAGGCTGAACGGCTTGGCCACGTAGTCGTCGGCGCCCAGCGTGAGGCCCTGGACGCGGTCCTCGACCCGGTCGCGGGCGGTCAGGAACAGCACGGGAACGCGCTCGCCCAGCCGCCTGGCGACTTCGAACCCGTCGAAGTCCTCCAGCATCACGTCGAGCACCACGATGTCGGGGTCGAACTCCCTGGCGGCCGTCACTGCCTCCGCACCCGTCTCCGCGGTCCTGACCTCGAACGACACCAGTCGCAACGTCTGGGAGAGCAGGGCGCGGATGTTCGGCTCGTCGTCCACGACGAGCACCCTGGCCGGTCGGTCCATGGGTAAAGGTCTACCCGAACCACCTCAAAGCGGGCTCAAAGCGCTCATCTCACGTAGAAGATCGGCCCGCGCGGCCGGAACGGCACGTCGCGGTGAGCGGGCCGGGCACGCCCCACAGGAACACGGCCGGCCGCGCGTCACATTTAATTCCGTTGCCCGGACGACGGACCGCTGCCTACTGTGACCGGCATGACATGCATGTTCTCCTGCCCGGTTTTCATTCGCATCCGCCACGGCCGGGCTCTGGCCCGCTAGCGGACGCGAACACCTGAGGCTGTAGCGTCCGCACGCGCGCCCAGGGCCCTTCGAGACCTGTCAATCTCGAGGACCCGAAAGGGCAAGTGCTGTGGCGCAGAATTTCGCGCACGGAAACTATTCGCATACTCAGCGTAAAGCCAGGAATGGCGGCGGCGGTCGCACGCCCAGAGACCGGGCGAGGCGCACGCTCTCGCAGAATTTCCTGGCCGACCGGCATGCCGTCGATCTGGTGGTGAAGGCCGCCGCTCCCGACGGGCTCGTGCTGGAGCCCGGCGCCGGGGAGGGTGTGCTCACCCTGGCGCTCGCCGAGGCGGGCGCGCGGGTCGTCGGCTACGAGATCGACCCGCTGCTCGCCGGGCGGCTGGCCGCCCGTACGCGCAGCGATCCCAGGATCGACGTGGTCAGGGGCGACTTCACGGCCGCGCGGGCGCCGCGCGAGCCGTTCGCGGTCGTGGGCAACATCCCGTACTCGATCACGTCGAAGATCGTGGACTGGTGCCTGCGGGCGCCGGCCCTGACCTCGGCGACGCTGCTCACCCAGCGGGAGTACGCCCGCAAGCGGTCGGGCGACTACGGCCGCTGGAGCCTGGTCACGGTGGAGTCGTGGCCGTGGTTCCACTGGCGGCTCGGCGACACGGTCGGCAGGGAGAGCTTCCGCCCCGTCCCGTCCGTCGACTCGGCGATCCTGCGCGTCCAGCGCAGGCCCGAGCCGCTCGTCGCCTCGCGCCGCTCCTACCAGGAGCTGGTCGAGCTGGGCTTCGGCGGCGTCGGCGGCTCGGTGCGCGCCTCGCTGAAGACCCGTTACCAGGGGGTGGACGCCGCGCTGAAGGCGGCGGGCGTCGCCCGCGACACCGTCGTGGCCCACGTCCACCCCGACCAGTGGATCATCCTGTGGGAGGGCCTATGCCGGTGAGCTGACCTTGGCCTGCTTCGACGGGCCGACGAGGGGAGCCAGTCCTGGGGCCGTGGTCGCGACGCGGCGGCCCCAGGGCATGGCCAGCGCCAGGATCGGCAGCAGCACGATCGACGCCCGCGACCAGTCCTGGTGCAGGTACCACCAGCTGTTGACGTCGAACTGCGTCATGTAGAGGTAGCCGTATCCGGACCAGATCGACACGCCCACGATGGCCGGCCAGGCGAACCTGGTGGGCCTGGCGACCAGGAACGGCATGAACCACATCAGGTACTGGGCCCCGAGCCGGGGCGTCACGACCATGAAGACGAGCAGGATGGCCGTCGTCATGTCGATCGGGTCGGCGCGCCGCCAGTAGAGCACGGCCGCGACGACGCACAGGTAGATCAGGTTCGTGCCGAACGAGGCCAGGTCGGGCCGCAGCGCCCAGTCGCCGCCGGTGTACCAGGGGGTCCAGCCCCACTCGCCGACGATGGGGCGGATGTCGCGGATGGTGTTGATGACGGCGGGGATCTGGTTGAGGGACGTGCCCGCGAAGACCGGCAGTGTGACCAGGAAGAACAGCGGCACGATCCCGGTGGTGAACATCGCGGCGACCCGGGAGCGCAGGTTGGGCAGGAGCAGCAGCATGCCGGGGATCAGCCAGATCGGCCAGCTCTTGGCGCACAGCGCCAGGCCCATCAGCAGGCCGGCCAGCGCGCCCCGCTTGAGGTCGGCCCTGTCGCCGGGGGCCGGCAGCAGCGCGCGGTGCAGCATGCCGCCCCGGCCGAGCACGCGCGGGATCGAGGAGCGCACGCCGTACGCGGCCACGCCGGCGCGCACCCGGGCGACCACGTCCGTCGCGATGCCGGGACGCTCCAGCGCGCCGGGGCCGCGGGCGACCACGAACGCCGCCACGCCGAACACGAGCGCGACCGGCTCGACCTGGCCATGGATGGCGGCGATCATCAGGGCGAGGGGGTTGAGCGCGTACTGGAGCGCCCGCAGCGACGCCTTGGGGCCGCCGGCCAGCTTGGCCACCAGCGGGATGAGCGCGATGTCGGCGACCACGGTGACCAGGCGCCCGGCGTACTCCCACGGGATGCCGAGCCACAGCAGGATCCCGTACACGTACGGGATGGTCGGCAGGAAGTGCCAGCCGCCCTCGCTGGCGAGCACCGGGTCCTGACCGCGCAGCACGGCCTCGCCCGCGGGCTTGAAGCTCTCCATGAAGTCGACGGGTTGCCACGAATCGATGGCCGACGTGTACATGATCAGCAGGCGTACGGCCACGCCGACGACGATGGCGACGACGAGCGGTGGACGCCAATCCCGCCATTGGGCGACTAGAGCGAGTACGACACCGGCGACGAGGACTATCCCCGTGAGAACTGCGTAATCCATGGCGGCCTCTAGCCTGCCGTAACTCCGGCAGTGGTTTCCACCAGGGCTTCCAATTCTTATCCCCGACATGCCGATACGTATGGCGATAGAGCATCACTGTCTGTGTTGAACTTTTTCCATGGGGGGATCGCAGGTCAACCAGGCACTGGTCAGGCTCTATTTCGAGGTGCGGGACGGGGTCCGTGACCCGGTTGCCGCCTGGGCGAAACTCACAGCGAATTCTCAGCAATATCGGCCGTTCAGAGGAGAGCGGCGGGTGCCGCTCGACGACGCCTCCGCGGCCGAACTGGCGGCGGCGGCGATGGTGCACACCGCCGCGTCCCACGGGCCCGATCGGGTGGCGGCGCTGTCCACCTCGCCGCTGGCGGGACTGATCGCCGACCTCGGCGGCGCGGTGCTGACCGAGCACCCGTGCGCGCCGGAGCAGGTGCTGGGACCGCGGTTCGCGGGCCCGGCGGCCGACGACTGGGCGCGGGCGGCGTACGTGCTGCTGTGGGGGGAGAACAACCGGCTGGTACGCACGCCGGACACCCCCTGGGTGATCGCCGGGCGGTACAAGGGCCAGAAGGTGGTCGCGATCGGCACGCATCCGACGCGGTTGTCCGACGAGACGCTGGTCGTGCGGCCCGGCACGGACGGGGCGCTCGCGATGGCCATGGGGCATGTGCTGCTCAAGGAGTTCTTCCTGGACAGGACGCCGTTCGCCGAGCACGCCATGGAGCGCACGGACCTGCCGTCGCTGGTGCGGCTGCGGGCGCGCGAGGACGCCTACGTGCCGGGCGGGCTGCTGGGGCGCGGGTGCGACCGGCTGAGCGTGTACGGCGGCGAGGCGGTGGAGGTGCTGCTGCCGCGCTTCGACGACGGGCCGGGCGTGCTGCGGCGGGGCGTGCCGGTGCTGCGGGATGGCGACGAGCTGGTGACGACGGTGTTCGACCTGCTGCTGGCCGTTTACGGGGTGGGCCGGCCGGGGTTGCCTGGCGTGTGGCCGTCTGGATACGCGGACCCGGGTGAGCCGTACACGCCCGCCTGGCAGGAGGCGTGCACGGGGGTGGCCGCGTCGCGGACGCTGAAGATCGCGCGGGAGCTGGGCGTGACGGCGGAGAAGACCGGCGGGCGCTGCCTGCTCGTGCCGGGGCGGCTCGAGACGCCGCACGCCGACACCGCCTACCGGGCGATGCTGGCGCTGCTGGTGCTGACCGGATGCGGCAGCGGGTGGGCGCAGGCGAGCGGGGCCGGGATCCCGCTGGTGCCGTACCTGTGCCTGCACGCCTGTGGCGAGGACCGGGCGGACGTGGGCGCGCTGAGCTGGGCGCTGGCCGAGGGGCTGTTCGCGCGCCGGACCGCGCGCTCGGTGCTGCTGGAGGCGGTGCGCGACGGCTGGCCGATGGCGCCGCCGCCGCGCGTGCTGGCCCTGCCGCGGCCGATCTACCCGCTGCCGCCCGACGTGGACCTGATCATCGGGCCGGACGACCACTGCGACCTGTCGCCGCCCGACACCGGGCTGGTCGCGGAGGCGGTCGCGCGCCTGGCCGGGCGGGCCGCCCCGGTGCAGGAGGGCGGCCCGCCCGGCGGCGGGCGGATGCGGCTGCTGGTGGACCACGCCTGGATGCACGAGTACGGCGAGGCGCTGCCCACCTACCGGCCGCCCGGCCTCGGCATCCCGCTCAAGCCCACGCAGCTCGTCAGGTGAGACCGTTCAGGTACGCCCGGTGGCTCCGGGAGAACTCGAAGCCGTTGAACCTGTCCCAGTTGATCGACCAGGTCATGAGGCCGCGCAGGTTCGGGTAGACGCCGCGCGGCCGGTAGGTGCCGCAGTTGGCCCCCTTGGCGAGGCAGTCGAACGCCTTCTGCACCTCCGCCACCGTGGTGAACCCGTTGCCCGCGTTCGGCGAGGCGGGCAGCCCGATGGCCACCTGGTCCTGGCGCAGCGGCGGGAACACGTTGCCCGCGTTGCCCATGATCGGGAAGCCGGCCAGCAGCATGTCCGTCATGGCCACGTGGAAGTCGTGCCCGCCCATCGTGTGGTACTGGCCGTCGAGGCCCGTGATCGGCCCCGAGTTGTAGTCCTGCACGTGGAGCAGGGTCAGGTCGTTCCGCAGAGCGTGGATGACGGGCAGGTACGAGGCGCTCCTGCTGTCGGCCGTGCCGTTCGGCCCCGGGCCGTAGAACTGGTAGCCGAGCTGGACGAAGAACGTCTCCGGCGCCATGGTCAGCACGAATGTGGCCCCGTACCGGCTCTTGAGCGACTTCAGCGCAGAGATCAGGTTGACGACGACCGGGGTGGTCGGGTTCGCGAGGTTCGTGTCGCCGGGGTTGAGGTAGAGCGAGTGGCCCTCGAAGTCGATGTCCAGGCCGTCCAGGCCGTACCTGTCGATGATCGCGGACACCGACTCCACGAACTTGTCGCGGGCCGCCGCGGTCGTGAGCTGGACCTGGCCGTTCTGGCCGCCGATCGAGATCAGCACCTTCTTGCCCTGTGCCTGCTTGGCCCTGATGGCGGCGACGAAGTCGGCCTCGGGCTCGACGTTGGGGCACTCGGCCGCCGGGCACTGCCGGAACCTGATGTCGCCGGAGGTGACCGAGGTGGGCTCGCCGAAGGCGAGGTTGATGATGTCCCACTCGTTCGGCACCTCACTCATCCGGATATATCCGGATCCGTTGGCGAATGAGGCGTGCAGGTAGCCCACCATCACCCGCTTCGGCAGGCCGCCGCCTCCCCCGCCGCCGCTCGTCGTGGTGCCGCTGGCCTCGGGGGTGTAGGCCGAGCAGTTTCCGGCGGCGTCGCAGGCGCGGACCTTGAAGCGGTACGTGGTGGCCGCGGCGAGCCCGGTGGCCTGGTGGCTCGTCCCGGTGACGGCGACCGGCGCCCCGCCGTCGCGGGAGACCTCGTAGCGGGCCACCCCGACGTTGTCCGTGGCCGCCGCCCAGCTCACGGTGAGGCTGGAGCTCGTGGCGCCGCTGACGGACACGTTGCCGGGGACCGTCGGCGCCTGGGTGTCCGGGGTGCCGCCGGGGCCGTCGAGCACCACGTCGTCGGCCAGATAGGCGCCCTGGCCGTACCAGCCGTTGACGTACACCGTCACGGACGTGGTCGAGGCGCCGGTGGTGAAGGAGGTCTTGAGCTGGCTCCACGCCGCGCCCGGCGCGCCCCACGTCTGCGGGTCGGTGCCGCCGGTGCCGGTGGCGCCGAGGAAGACGTAGTTGCCCTGGACCCAGGCCGAGAGCTGGTAGGCGGTGTTCGGCTTGACGGTGACGGTCTGCTGGCAGCGCGCGTAGTCGCTGCCCTGCGGGGTGGCCTGGAGCGCGCGGGTGCCGCCGTGCACGGGTGACGACACGGCCTGCGCGCCGGACGTGGTGCCGCACGTCCAGCCGCTCAGCCCGGACTCGAAGCCGGGGTTGGCCAGGATGTTGGCGGCGGCTGCCGGGGTTGCGTGCAGCGCGACGAGCGCCAGGGCGAGCGCGACCGGTCCTCGGAGATTCATGCGCTACCTCCACGCGCGGCCCGCCCCGGCGCGGGGGGCGGGCCGCTCAGCGGGTCAGAATCCGGCGGTGATGCGGGTGAACTCCCAGTTGGACTGGGAGATGCCACTGCAGTTGGAGACCACGCCGCCGCCCGGGCAGGGGCGGTCACGGTTGACGGCCCAGTAGGCGAGCCTGGTCAGGCCGTGCGAGTTGGCCCAGTCGCGGATCTGCGTCCACGTGGACGGGGAGGTCGTCTCCTGCTGGTCGGACAGGCCGTTCATGCCCGAGATGCCCATGTGCGCGTACGCCTGGGCGTCGCTCCACCCGAACGCGCTCTTCAACGCGTTCTTCAGGCCCTCGGAGGCGTTGACCGTGTCCTGGTACATGTTCGAGCCGCCGAAGTCGAACGGCATGATCGTGTAGTTGTCGATCGGCACGCCGAGCGCCTTGGCCTGGTTGATGAGCCGCACGCCGGGCGCGGTGGGGCCGGTCTTGGAGGTGCCGAAGGTGACGACGACCTTGACGTTCGGGTTGTTCTGCTTGACGATCTTGAGGCCGTTCAGGATGCGGTCCTGGACGGTGTAGTTCTCGAACTCGTCGGTGTTCTCGATGTCGAAGTCCACGACGGCGGGGCCGACGCCGTTGATGACCTGCTGGACCGCGTTGGCGAACGCCTGCGGCGTGGAGCAGTTGGGGCCGAGCTTGTTGCCCTGCCAGCCGCCGAAGGAGACCTGGACGCTGCCGCCCTTCGACTTGATCGTGTTGATGGCCTGCTGGTCGGCGCCGCCGGTCAGCGGGCGGTTGCCGTCCCACGCCGGGCTGCAGCCGCCGCCGGACAGGATGAACGCCATCGTGAACGACTTGACGCCGGTCGCGTCCATCACGGTGCCGGGGTTCGGCGGGTCGCCCCAGCCCATGTAGAGGTAGGGGGCGCCGGGCATCTTGGTCCCGCCGCCGCCGGTGCAGCCGCTGGTGGTGGCGGTCGCGTCACGGCCGGCCGACTCGCCCGCCGAGTTGTACGCCTTCACCGTGTAGGTGTGCGTCGTGCACGTGCCGAGCCCGGAGACGGTCGCGCTGGTGCCGGTGACCTGGGCCCGCTGCGTCGAGCCCTCGTACACGCGGTAGCCGGTCACGGTGCCGGACGAGGCGCCCCAGCTCAGCGAGATGCTGGAGTTCGTCACGGACGTGTTGACCGATCCGGGCTGCCCGGGCGCGCCGGGGTTGCCGCCGCCCGAGCCGACCTTCCAGAGGGCCGGCACGTTGGGCGGCTCCCAGCCGGGCTGCGAGGTGTGGGCCTGGATGCACACGTAGTCGACGCCGTTGTAGGTGACGACCGCGCCGATCGCGTACGAGGTCCACGGGGCCCAGGCGGCGGCCAGCTGCTGCACGGCCCCGAACGCGGCGGGCGTGGCGGTCGAGAATCCGGCGCCGGTCAGCGCGAGGGCGATCCCGGCGAGTAATGCGATGAGTTTGCTGCGAAATTTCATGGCATTCCCTGGAGGTGGGGCTTGACGGTCTTGGAGAAGGACCAGTTGTTGCTCGCGTCCCAGTTGATGGACCAGGTCATCGCGCCCCTGATGTCCGGGTAGGCGCGCGGTGGCACGAAGGTCCCGCAGCTGGTGCGCTTGGCCAGGCAGTCGAGCGCCTGGTTGACGAGGGAGGGAGAGACGACGCCGCCGCCCGCCGCGCCCGGCCCGGCCGGCAGGCCCAGCGCCACCTGGTCGGGACGCAGGCCGTTCTCGAGCTGGATGCAGGCGAGGGCGGTCATGAAGTTCACCGAGCCCTGCCCGTACGCCTGCGCCTGGTCGCAGCCGAGCATGGACCCGGAGTTGTAGTACTGCGTGTGGACGACCGTGAGGATGTCCTTGATGCTCAGGGCGAGCTTGAAGTACTCCGCCCCGGTCGACTGCATGTCGATGGTCTGCGGGGCCATCGTGATGATCAGCCCGGAGCCGGCCTTCGCGCGCAGCGCCCGCAGCCCCTGGGCCATGTAGGTGGCGTTGAGGCCGTTCTCCAGGTCGATGTCCACGCCGTCGAAGCCGTAGGACTGCATCAGCGCGTACACCGAGTCGGCGAACTTCGTCGCGGCGGCGGCGCTCGCGACCTGCACGCGCCCGGCCTCGCCGCCCACGGACAGGATGACCTTCTTGCCCCGCTGGTGCAGGGCCTGCACGTCGGCCTTGAACTGGGCGTCGGTGTAGCCGCCGACCGCCGAGGACAGCCCGGGGTCGAGCGCGAAGACGACCTCGCCCGCGGTGGCGGTGGCCTCGCCGAACGCGATGGCGATCAGGTCGTACTCGTTGGGGACGGCCGACAGCTTGAGCTCGGCCGCGGCGTTGGCGAAGTTGTGCCAGTAGCCGGTGAGGAAGTGCTTGGGCAGCGTCCCGCCGCCCCCGGTGCAGCCGGTGGTGGTGGCGGTGACCGGGTCGCCGGCGTCCGACTCCCCGACGGAGTTGTACGCCTTGACGGTGTAGGTGTGGGTCTCGCACGAGCCGAGCCCGCCGATCGTGGCCGAGGTGCCCGTGACCGTGGCCTTGACAACGCTGCCCTCGTAGACGCGGTAGCCGGTCACCGTGCCCGAGGACGCCCCCCACGTGAGGGAGATGGCGTTGCCGGTCGCGGTGGCCGAGGCGGCGCCCGGCCGGCCCGGGGCCCCTGCCGTCGAGCCGCCGCACGAGGCCCCGTTCAGCGTGCAGCCGGTGATGCCGGGGAAGTTGCCGGGGCTGCCGTTGAAGCCGAAGCTCGCGCTGGCCCCGGGTGCGAGGGGGGAGGCCCAGCTCGGGTTGGTGAAGGTGTAGTGCTGCCCGCTGCGGGACATGACCGCGTCCCAGGCGGAGGGGATCGAGTAGCCCGCCGGGACGTCGAACTGGACGTTCCAGCCGTTCATGGCCGTGGTGGTGCCGTTGGTGACGGTGACCTTGCCCTCGAATCCGGAGCCCCAGTCGGAGACCTTGACGAAGGTCGCGGTGGCCCCGGGGGCGAGAGGGGCAGCGTGGGCCGGGAGGGCGTACAAGGTGAGTGCGAGGGTGGAGAGTGCCAGGAGGATCGCGCGAGGTCTCACGAGTTCTTCCTTCAGGGGTGGCGTGGGGGGGGGGGGGGGGCGGGGGGGGGGGGGGGGGGGGGGGGGGGGGGGCGGCCGGGGGGGGGGGGGGGGGGGGGGGGGGGGGGGGGCGGCGGGCGGCCCCCCCCCCCCGCCCCCCCCCCCCGCGCGCCCCCCCCCCCCCCCCCCCCCGCCGCCCCCCCGCCGCCCCCCCCCCCCGCGCCGGGGC
>NZ_JBIUCF010000104.1:0-19537 GCF_044593615.1 Nonomuraea sp. NPDC051941 | reverse complement strand
TCCTCGACCGCATCCTGATCCTCAACGAACGCCACCTGGTCTTCGTGCTCCGCGAGTATCTGATCCACTACAACGGGCACCGGCCGCACCAGTCCAGGCAACAACGCCCTCCGGACATCGCAACGCAGCCCTCCCACGACGTGGCCGACCTCAGCGACCAGCGGACCATCCGCCGAAAACCGGTCGTTGCAGGCATGATCAGCGAATACCACCACGCCGCTTAGCCGCACCTCAGGCCACGTAACTCAATATTCGAGCGGTACAGGTCCCAGCCGGGTTAGTGGCCATTGGGCTACTCGTCGTCCTAGTGTTCGACGCGGAGCGCGGTCGGCGGCGACGGCTTGCGACAGCGAGGACAGATCCGCGCGATGTACTTCGGGAGCGAGTCGGCCGCACCACCAAGACCTTGGCCAAAGCGGTCGATCTCGCGAACGATCTCCAGCGACAGGTCACCGACACGGAGGCCACACTCGAAAGGCTCATAAGAACCGATCCTCGGATGTATCGAGAGGAGCCTGACGAGAGAAGAAAAGCCCGCGAGGCACACCGGGAGCGCATCGCGGAGATGAACAAAGCGTTCGTGGCAGCTACGACTCTCATGGACGACTTACAACGCGAGGTCGCCGCCCAGCAGGCGGCCCTGCGAGAGCTCACTCGGCAGGCCGAGGAACAGCAACGTCTCCGTGACATTGACCCCGATCAAGCCGAACGCATCCGGCAAATCCTCGTCGGGGAGACGAAGGCTACTATCCGTGCTGAGCGGCGCCAGCAGTGGCTGTTCTTCATCCTGGGCGTGCTGGTGTCGATCCCGATTGGCGTCATGATCAACTTGCTCGTACTCTAATCAAGAGACCTGATGCGGCAAGCCGACGTTCCCGATTTTGGGGGTGTACCTCCCTCGGCGCGTGCGCGTGGTCTGGCGTCGGCCCCCGCAGATCGCGCCATCGAGCCGCGGCCCCTACGATCGCGGGGCCCCACGAGGGATGGCGCGGCGAAGATCTACCCCGGCCCCGAGTGCGATGAAACAATCTTCGCATGAGCACTCTCGCTGAACGCCTCCGCGCCGGAGCAGCCCAACGGTACCCACACGAGCAAGCCGCCGTCGAACTCCTCCTCGACTTCCACGAGCCTGGCGGCAGTTGGACTTGGGTCTCCGACGAGGATTTCACCAACTCTTGTGTCGTGGACGACGGCACCAGCGCTACGATCGATTGGGACCGCGCACGAGAGTGGTACAGCTCCCAAGATTTCTCAGTCACCGTCAAGAATCTCCGTGCTGCCCTCGACTTCGCTATCAGCCTTGGCGAGGAACGGTTCAACTTCCGGTGGATGGAAAAGCCGGAAAGTGACGTGCTCGCCACCGCCGCGGCCCGCGCTATCAACTGGAGATCCAGGTAGTAATGGGTCTGTCAGGGCCCGGCTGCCGGATCGCTGACCGGGCCCTGAGCTGCGAAGCGCGCCGTTACGCCGTCAGATTCAAAACACCCTCTGAAGCGTGGACGCCTGGCCATCCTTCAGGCGCTTGGCCACCGTGTTGGCCACTTCTGTTGACCCTGGCCAACCCTCTGGCCACTTCGGCTGGCACGCGACCAGATGCCATGTCACCTGACAGCCGGTGAGGCGTCGAGGAGGGCAAGATCGTCATCGGCGCGGGCGGCTAGCGCCGGTCAGGGAAGATCGCGTCCCAGTTGAAGGTGGCGCCGGTCGCGAGGGTCAGGTGCAGCCGCATGTATGCATCGGCGACGGTGACGCACGATTGTACGTACGCGTTGTCGAGGAGGTTCTTGCTGGCGTCGTCGAGGAGGTCGGCCGCCTTGGCCGCGGCCTGGTCGGGGTCACTGCTCCGCTCCCGTCGAGGTGGCCGCCTCCGTCGTCGCGCTCTTGGGGCGGTTGTCGCCGCCGCGGTGACGTAGCTCGACCCCTGTGGGGCTCAAGAACTCGAATCACTACCAGGGCAGAGCTCCCCTTCCGATGGGCGGAAGGGATGAGGGTGCCGAGCGGCCACCCCGGGTCGGCTGGGATCATATCTCGTGATCTTGTCCACGATGTACGCCATCACCCGGCGCCTGCTCTCTTTGCCCGCACTGCTGTTACGCCGCGACGTCTCCAAGGAGGCGGAACTGCTGGTACTCCGACACCAGAACGCGGTCCTACGCCGCCAGATCCCACGGGTGCGGTACGAACCAGCTGACCGCTTGTGGCTGGCGGCTCTCTCGCACCTGATCCCCCGCCATACCTGGGGGAAGGTCTTCCCGATCACCCCGGCCACGCTGCTGGCCTGGCACCGCGCACTCGCGGCGAAGAAGTGGGACTACAGCAAACGTCGCAGTCCCGGACGGCCACCCACCGCAGCTGCGGTCAAGGCCCTCATCCTGCGCATGGCCACGGAGAACACAGGGTGGGGCCACTGGCGCATCCACGGTGAACTGACCCGCCTCGGCCACAAGAGCTCGGCTTCTACCGTGTGGAACATCCTCCATCAGGCCGGGATTGACCCCGCTCCGCGCCGCAGCGGGCCGACGTGGAAGCAGTTCCTGACCGCCCAGGCCGAGCACATCGTCGCCGTCGACTTCCTACACGTGGACACCATCAACCTCAAGCGCCTGTACGCCCTGATCATGCTCGAACACGGCAGCCGTCGGGCCCACCTGCTCGGCGTCACCGACAACCCCGCCGGCCCGTGGACCGCCCAGGCCGCCCGTAACTTCCTCATGGACACCAACACCGGCACCGACATGAGGAAGCTGAAGTTCCTGATCCGCGACCGTGGCGGCCAGTTCACCGATGCCTTCGACGCGGTCTTCGCCGACGCCGGCCCACGGGTCATCAAGAGCCCACCGCAGGCCCCGAAAGCGAACGCGCACTGCGAAAGGCTCATCGGCACCCTACGCTGCGAACTCCTGGACAGGATGCTCATCTTCAACGAGAACCATCTACGGCGAACGCTCACCCGCTACCTGGAGCACTACAACACGGCCCGACCTCACCGCAGCATGGGGCAGTTGTCCCCAGCACAAGCTGAAACCGGACCGCCAACCCCCATCGACCTCACCAGCCACCGAGTCCGCCACAGAGCCATCCTCGGCGGCCTCATCAACGAGTACCAGATCGCCAGCTGAACCACGACAACCCGCAGGTCAGGCACCAAATCCTATTATTGAGCCCCACACGTTCCAGGCGAGGTGGGCGGATGCCTTACGGATAGTGCCACGCAGTGGCCACTTCGATGCCGAAGCAGGCGACGATCTCCGTCTCACCTAATGAGGAGACCCGAAAGCGCTGGGCTGCTTGTTTGCGCTCCCGCTAAGGAACGGGCTTCTGCATTGTGTCTCCGGCGGGCTTCGTTCTCAAAGCTGGCCGACGAGCTGTCGATTCGCGACCGATATTAATTGGACCATGTGTAACCGTTGGTAGTGACCTGACCTCCGCCAGGTACTTCGTCCACGGCATGGGCCGGGCTTGCAAAAGCGATACCGGCGGCAATAATCGCCGCAGTGGTGAGCATTTTTCGTGCTCTGAGTTTTGAAGCCACGGGACACCTCCGAACGCGAAGTCCCAGGCGATCCTGGTTTCGCCAAGGCTCGACGGAAGTGATCGTACACAAGCTATCGGATGCGGACAAGAGCCTCAATTTAGGACGTGTCCCATTACGCGGATTACTGTCGACATTACCCATATTACCAGTTGGGCGATTTTCTGGAACGCTGAGAAAGTTCATCGTGGCAGTCGCCGCGCGGTTACGGGTACACGAGCGGTCAGATCTCAGGCCTGTCCGGAGCATGTCTCAGCCGTTCTGATGCCGCACGGGGCGCAGCGTGCGTTGAGGCCTCAAGAAGATCTCGCACCGCTACGGCTTCCCCATCCCACACAGGAGCGGAACGAGCGTGCGAACGGCTTTGCATGATCGAAAAGGTCGCTTCCCGATCATTGGAAGTGGCCTTGACCTGCGATCTGCGAGATTGCCGCCATCCGTGGGCACTCAGCGGCGGACACGGTAGCGGATGTGGGTCGACTCCGGCGTGTCGACGACCCGCACGATGTCCAGCTCGACGCGGGACGGCAGGACGTCGAACAGCCGGCGTCCGCCGCCGAACAGCACCGGGATCTGGTGGATCTGCAGCTCGTCCAGCACCTCGGCCTCCAGCGCCCGCTGGGCCGTGTCCCCGCCCTGCACCAGCACGTCTCGGTCCCCCGCGGCGGCCTTCGCCTGTGCCATCGCACTCTCGATCCCATCGGTCACATAAGTCACCAGCGGATAGTTCGCGACCGACGGGCCGGGCGGCCGGTGGCTGGGGACGAAGATCGGCACACCGCGGCCGTGGTGATCGCCGCCCCAGTGATCGACCTGTTCGGCAGTCCGTCGTCCCACCACGATCGCGCCGGTCGCGTTGTATTCGTCGAAGATCTTCCCGGCTGTCCCGTCCGTCCGCTGCTTCCCGTCCGGCGTGAGGCCCCACGCATGCAGCCGCATGAAGTTGTCGCCGCCGGGGTTGCCCGGCCCGTCGTTCGGTGCCGCGATATACCCGTCGAGAGACATCGACATATAGAGCACCGATGAGGGCATGAGTCTGCTCCTTGCCTTCGACGACGCAGCTCCTGGGCCGCGCCTCCTGCTCGTGCATCCGCTTAGGTACCTTTCCTTCCTGGCGCAGGCATAGCAAGCGGTGGGGGCCGGACATTTGGCGGACATTCGTACTGCCTTGCAGGAGTGGCCAACCCGGTACCGCCCCGGGATTCCATGGTCGTCCCTGGCCATCCTGGAGCGTGTTCGGCACTCCTGCCCGCGTAGCTCGGTGGCACCGGAGCCGGAACGTAGGACCGCCAAGGCCGACTTGCCGAGCCGATGTCGACCACCCGTGCCCATGGGGGCGGCGTGTCCGGCACGTAGTCGGGATCGCTCTCGTACGACCGCTTGGTACGGGAAAACAGCCCCACCACCACGCGGGACGCCAGCCGTTCCTGCGGCCACGGGGTCTGTCCGTCGGTCAGGACCACGATGACATCCGGCCGCGGGCTTGCCCGCAGCGCCTTGGCGATGCCCGGACGCAGGTCCGTGCCGCCGCCGCCCACCAGCGTCATCCCCTCGGCCCGGCCCAGCGGTTGCCCATTGTCCGCTCCATCCGCGCCCTCATCCTGCGCCTGGTTCGAGAAAACCCCGGCTGGGGATATCGACGGGTCCACGGAGAGCTCACCACGCTCGGTATCAAGGTCGCACCCTCCACCGTCTGGGAGATCCTCAAGCAGGAAGGCCTCGATCCAGCACCCGAACGGACATCCACCACCTGGGCCGACTTCCTACGCTCCCAAGCCGACGCCTTACTGGCCTGCGACTTCATCGAAACCGTCACCCTGAACGGACAACGCCAGTACATCCTGGCCATCATCCAGCATGCCACCAGGCGCATTCACGTGCTGGGCACAACCACTCACCCGACCGCGAGTTGGGCCATCCAGGCGACGGCTCGCTATCTGATCCGAGATCGGGACGGGAAGTTCCCGCCGCTCATGGATGAGATCCTCACCGACGCAGGCATCCAGACAGTGCGCACCGGCATCCAGATACCTCGAATGAACTCGATCATGGAACGATGGGTGCAGTCCTGCCGCTGCGAACTCCTCGACCGCTACCTCGTCGTATGGAACGAACACCACCTGCGCACGCCTTGCGTGAGTACGAACACTTCTACAACCAGCACCGAGCCCATCAAGCCCTGGACCAAGCTGCTCCACTGCGCTCCGCCCCGGACTCAATCACCTATCCAGCCCTAATCGTCAACCGCAGCGTAAGCCGACGAGACCGGCTCGGCGGAGTCCTCCACGAGTACGCGCATGCCGCTTGAACTGCACGGATGGAATTTTCGGCAGGCGCAGTCATGCCCGTAGGTGCCGACCGAAGCGGGCTGGCCGCCCGCCCACCGTCCGCTCCATCCGCACCCTCATCCTGCGCTTGGTTAGGGAGAACCCCAGCTGGGGCTACCGGCGGATCCACGGGGAGCTCACCACCCTCGGCGTCAAGGTCGCGCCGTCCACGGTGTGGGAGATCCTCAAGCAGGAAGGTCTTGATCCGGCGCCCGAGGGGGCGTCCACCACGTGGGCCGACTTCCTGGGCTCCCAAGCCGATGCCATACTGGCCGCCGACTTCTTCGAGACCGTCACCCTGAACGGGCAGCGCCAGTACGTCTTGGCCGTCATCGAGCACGCCACCCAGGCGCATCCGCGTGCTCGGCACCACCGCGCACCCGAGCGCCGACTGGGTCACTCAGGCGATCAAGAACCTGGTGATGGATCTGGACGATGCGGGCTGCCGGGCGCGCTATCTGATCCGAGATCGGGATGGGAAGTTCCCCGCCCAAAAAGGATCTTTACATAAGATCACAACACATGTGATGATCACTCCGTTTTGCCACATCTGTTCGAAAGGCTCGAGTGAAACCATCACGAACAGCGTCTGGCTTATCCAGCCGGACGCGACGCCGCGCTGCCCTGATCGCAGCCCTCACCATGCCGCTCTCGCTCATCAGCGCACCCGCGCTCGCCCAGGACCCCACGCCACCCCCCACAACCCCGCCGAGCGCTCCCGCCACCCCCACCGGTAAGGCGCTGGCGCAGGCCAAGAAGGACAACCGGCGCATCGAGATCGAGTCGCTGCGCTCGGAGAACACCACCTACTACGCCAACCCCGACGGCAAGACCCTGCGGATGGAGCAGTACCTGGAGCCCATCCGGGTCAAGAACGCCGACGGCAAAGGCTTCACACCGATCGACACCACGCTCATCGAGGCGAACGGAGTCATCAAGCCCAAGGCGGCCAAGGGCGGCCTGACGCTGTCCGCAGGCGGCGACACCGAAGCGATCAGGAGCAAGAGCGGCGACCTCGCCGCCAGGATCGACGCCCCCCGCACGTTGCCCAAGCCCACGCTCAACGGCAACACCGCCACCTACCCGTCCGCGTACGGCAAGGGCATCGACCTGGTCGTCACCGCCACCCCGACCGGGTTCCGCCAGCAGATCGTCATCCGGCAACGCCCTGCCGAACCGGTGACGTTCCGCGTCCCCGTGGAACTGCCCAAGGGCATCTCCTTCGGTAAGAACGCCAAGGGGCAGCCGACGCTGAAGAACCAGGACGGCAAGCACAGCCTCGACATCCGCCCCGCGGCACTGCTGGACGCGAAGGCCGCCGACGCGAACGCCGACCTCGGCACCGTCAGGGTCGGCAGGGCCCAGGTGAGCCTGGACGACTCGGCGCTGGTGTACAGCCCCGACGCGGCCTTCCTCGCCGACCCGGCGACCACGTTCCCGGTGACCATGGCCGCCGTCGACGACGACTGGTACGAGTGCACGCTCGGTGGCGATCCCTGTCCCCCCGGCGATCCGATGGACACGTACATCAATGACGTGGACCTCACCGACAGCTGGGACATGCACTACCGCGACCAGATGTGGGTCGGCAAGTCCTACGCCAGCGGCATCGCCAAGCGCTGGCGCGCCTACATTCAGTTCCCGCTGCCGAACGCGACCGACCCGTTCTGGGGCTCGAACATCCAGAACGCCGACCTGGAGTTGTGGAACTACCTGTCCAACGACTGCGGCGAGTTCGTCGGCTCCGGAATCACCGCCCGGCGGGTCACCTCCGACTGGGACCATCTGACCCTGCAGTGGGGCAACCAGCCGTCGGTCACCGACGTGGGCGCGGACACCGAGTACGGGGCGTACAGCCCCGACTGCGCCGGCTCGATGAACTACGAGCACGATCTCATCCACTCGGTCGACACCATCGTCCAGGACTGGGCGGACGGGGAAACGAACTACGGGTTCCAACTCCGCGCCGGTGACGAATCGGAGTTGCGGAACTGGCGCCGCTACCGCAGCCGCGAGCAGACCAGCGGCTATCCCGCCCACGGCCCCAGGCTCACGGTCGACTTCGAGCCGCCGGCACCACCAGAGGTCGAAACGATCCACTACACGTATCGGGGCCCGTTGAGGCCAACGCCGCCCACCTACGAAGAAGCCCGCGCCATGGAGGTGAAGACGGAGACGTCGCCCCAGCTGCCCGGCGTGTCCGAGGCGCAGTTGGCAGAGCTGGAGCGGGAGCCGGAACAGGCGTACAACATCACCTCCGGTCTTCTCCAGCCACTGCCGAACGAGGCAGGGGAGGCCGATTACTCCGACCCTGACATGACGCTGGAGGATATGCCGGAAGACGTCACTCCGCCTGCGGTCGTCGCTAACGCACCCGCTCAGGGCGAACAGGATGTCTCTGTGGACGCCAAGGTCACAGTAACGTTCAGCGAGCCGGTATGGGAGGCAGCCCTGTCGGTGAATGACCCGGCTGGTTCGCCGATCGCAACGACGGTTGCCATGGACGCGCCGAAGCGGATCGCGACGTTCACACCTGCCCAGAAACTGCTGCCCGGTGTCCTTTACACCGCTACCGTGTCGAAGGCCATGGACGCCTACGGCAATCGGATGTCGCCGCGCACCTGGTCGTTTGTGACGAAGTCGGAGCCCGCCGCCCGGTGGACCTTCGATGAGAACTCAGGCCGTGTCGCGAACGACTCTTCAGCCCACGGCCATCACGCCGCTGTGAACGGCACGGCAGCGTGGACCGCTGGACGAAGCGGAAGCGCCCTCTCGAACACCTCATCGCAGGCGCGTGCCTCCGCCTCGGTGGAGGCCTCTCGTTCGGGGCAAGAGATCGTCGTCACGAGTGAGACGAGCGCGACCAGCATCACGTATGCCCAGCCGGACGGCAGAACGCTCCGCACGGAGCTCTCCACGAGGCCGGTGCGTGCCTTGCGCGATGGTGCATGGGTGCCGATCGACACCACCCTGGTAGAGCAGGGCGGCAAGCTACGGCCCAAGACCCTCGCCGAGGGCGCTGTTGTGGAGATCTCCGCCGGTGGTACAGATCCGTTCGTGAAGATGTCCGCCGATGGGAAGTCCCACGCGTTGCGGTGGCCGACGCCGTTGCCCAAGCCGACGGTCAAGGGCAGTGTCGCCACCTACACCGACGCCGCGGGTGTCGGTGCCGACCTGGTGGTGACGGCGTTGCCGACCGGGTTCCGGCACGAGGTGGTGCTGCGCCAGCGGCCCGCCAAGCAGGTGGAGCTGCGGATCGGCGTCGAAGACGAGGGCCTGACCCTGACCGAGGGCAAGGGCGGTCGGCTGCTGCTGAAGGGCAAGGACACGAAGCTGGTCGCCGCGGGAACGCGGCCGGTCGTGTCGGACGGTGGCGGCGGTAAAGGCCGTCCTGCGTCGGTCAAGCGCGGTGAGGCCGACGGCGACGTGGCCACCAAGGACGGCCGTACGGAGCTGGTGGTCAGGCCGGACCAGGCGTTCCTGGCCGACGCCGCCACCATGTACCCGGTACGGGTGGCGGCGGCGGTCACGCTGCCGGTGAACGCCGATGTGGAGGTGACCTCCGACAACGACGCCGACTTCCCGGGTGACCCGACGGCGGCGTACATGATGGCCGGCACCAGGACCGGCGGGTTCAAGCACCGGGTGCATCTGAAGTTCGACACCCCGAACCTGACCGGCTCCACCGTCACCGACGCCAAGCTGTCGATGAACACCATCGACGCCCAGAACTGCGGCGCCGCGCTCGCCAACGGTATCCAGGTCGCCCGCCTCACCGGCGCCTGGGACCCCGGCAACGTGCACTGGGCCAACAAGCCCGCCTTCACCACCGAGGACGCCTCGACCAACTTCAAGGGCGTCAACCAGGACTGCGCCACCTGGCCGGACAGCATGGAATGGAACGTCACCGGCATCGCCCAGGACTGGGCCGCCGGTGCCGCCGACCACGGCCTGGTGCTCAAGTCCCCCGGCGAAGCCAACATCAACAACTACCGGGCCTTCACCTCGGCGGAGAACACCGACGAGTTCGGCAGCCCGCCGAAACTGACCCTCACCACCAGCGGCCCGGCGTCCGCGCCGACCGTTTCCGCCCCGGCGATCAGCCCGGCGCAGACCGTGAACGGCGCGACGGTGACGACCTCGCTCACCCCGCAACTCGCCGCGACCGTCGCCGACGCCGCCGGCGGCAGCCTCACGGGCGAGTTCGAGGTCGAGCACGACCCGACCGCGACCGGGCAGGGCAGCGGCCAGATCTGGACCGGCGCCTCGCAGGCGGTCACCTCCGGCGGACAGGCCACCGTCGGCGTCCCCGCCGGGAAGCTGGCCGACGGGTGGAAGGTGCGCTGGCGGGCCCGCGCGGCCAACACCGCCGCATCGACCACGTCGGCGTGGTCGGACTGGCAGAAGGCCACCGTGGACGTGCCGAACCCCACAGTCGGTGCTTTCCAGGTCACCCCCTCCCAGGTGGTGGACGGTGTCACCGTGGCCACCAGCCTGACCCCGGCCCTGCACGCCACGATCACCGACCCGGCCGCCCAGCCGCTGCGGGCCGAATTCGAGGTCGAGCACGACCCGACCGCGACCGGGCAGGGCAGCGGCCAGATCTGGACCGGCGGCATCGATGGCGTCGCCTCCGGCACCCAGGCGTCGGCCACCGTCCCCGACGGGAAGCTGACCGACGGGTGGAAGGTGCGCTGGCGCGTGCGTGCGGCCAACACCAGCACCACGGTCGGCTCGCCGTGGTCGGACTGGCAGGCCATGACCGTGGACGTGCCGGACCCGGTCTCCGAACCGGCCGTCGGCGCGCTGCAAGTCACCCCGTCCGAGCAGGTGGACGGCACCACCGTCACACCTACCCGCACCCCGTCGCTGCTCGCCCAGGTGATCGACCCCGCCGGCAAGCCGCTGCGGGCCGAGGCCGAGATCGAGCACGACCCGGCCGCGACCGGTCAGAGCACCGGCCAGATCTGGACCGGCGGCGCCGACAACATCCCGGCTGGCACGCAGGCGACCATCACGGTCCCGGCGGACAAGCTGACCGACGGGTGGAAGGTGCGCTGGCGCGCCCGCGCCGTCTCCGCCACCGCCATCTCTGCCTGGTCGGACTGGCAGTCCTTCACCGTCAGCCTGCCCAAGCCCACCGCCACCGGCCTGACCATCACCCCGTCGAAGGTGGTGGACGGCGTCACGGTCACCGACACGCTCACCCCCGCGCTCCAGGCCACCCTCACCCACCCCACCGGCCAGGCACTACGGGCCGAAGCCGAGATCGAGCACGACCCGTCCGCGACCGGGCAGGGCACCGGCCAGATCTGGGCCGCCGGAGTCGATGGCGTCGCCTCCGGCGCCCAAGCATCGCTGACCGTCCCCGGCGGCAAGCTGGCCGATGGGTGGAAGGTGCGCTGGCGGCTGCGCGCGGTCACCGGCGACGCCTCCTCGGCCTGGTCGGACTGGCAGCAGGTGATCGTGGACGTCGTCCAGCCGGGTGAGGAGCCGTTGGCGCAGACCGCCGGACCGGTGATCCGTACCGACCAGAGCTTCACCGCCGCCGCCTGGGTGCGCTGGAGCGACAAGGACGGCGACTACACGATCATCGAGCAGAAGGGCGCCCAGCAGGCGCCGTTCAAGCTCGGCAACAGTGCTGAGCATGGACTCGAATTCACCTTCACCAGCGCCGATGTCGCGGGCGCGACCGTCGAAGGCGTGCTGTCCGGTGTCGAGGCGCCGGTCGGCCAATGGTTCCATATCGCGGGCGTGTATGACGCGACCACGAAGACGGTGACGCTGTACCTGAACGGTGCAGTCGTCAACTCCGCCGTGCTCTCCTCTTCCACATGGAACGCCGATGCCCCCATGACGCTCGGCAGCAGGATGCGCGGTGATCTCGACGATACCCAGATACATCAGGCGGTGCTGTCTCCTGTCCAGATCCGCACGCTGGCAGGGCTCGCGAACGGCGAGGCGCAGGCTGCACGGAGCGCGCCCGCCGTCGCCAACAGTCCGATGACCGCGTTGGACAACCCCGATCCCTTTCCATACTTCGACTACGACCACTACACGGTCGATAGCTGCCGGAAGGAGTCGGAAAAGGAGTCCGACAAGGACGACGACAGCATCTGGACGGCGGTTCGCCCGTACAGTGGTTGCATCGTTGCCTGGCATGGCGTCAGCCAGTGGGAGCCCGACTGGGACGGCCCGAGCGGCAAGAAGAAGCGGGTCGGCACCTACTCCGACGGTAAGTCGATCCAGATCTCCGAGGTGCAGAGCGACATTACGTTCCGCAGCACCATGGTGGTGAACACCTATCTGGGCAATGCGAACGGAACCGGTGTGGTGCCGAGCAAGGACGGTGTCACGGCGCAGCAGCCTCGCTATATCTCGATGTGGATGGCCATCGATAAAATCGATTATGATGGAATCTTCACTCCTAACGGCCTGCACAGGATGACGCTGGAGGTCACACCGACCGCGGGCGAGCCCAGTTCGACGTGTCTGACCAAGTTCGGTCAGAATAAAACGGCGCTCCTCAAAGAATGGGACGACGTCGGATCGCTGTTCTACTCGTTCGAGTCCTATCCCACGCAGGATTTCGGGCGCGGACAGGCTTGCAGCATCCGCCCCTGGGTCACCCTGCCGACCGTGTTCCAAGACGGCAGCGGGACCGCCACGCACGTCCCACTGTGGGATCGCAAGGTCACCGCTGGAACTGGCAGCATTCTCAAGAGGGACAACGCGCTCACGGTCAGGTGCGACAGCAAGAAGTTCGGGCCCGGGGCACCCCTGCCGAACACGCCGCCGGAGAAGGTGGTCAACTACAAGGGAGCATGCATCTTCCCCAAGGCCGCACGGGTCTACACCATGAGCATGAGTCATGTGCGAATGGGTGAGGTGGCCAAGCACGTGAACATGGCCTTCACCACGCCAGATCTCACCATACCCACGAGAACGAATCCGTCCAAGGTGTTCCCGGGCAACTGGAATGCGCAACCCGGTAGCCCGCAACGCGTGCGTCTGGAGCGGCTTTACAAGGGGGCGAAGGCGCCTGATGGCAGGACGTGGTATTCGAAGAACGTCGCCGAGAAGGACCGCATCTGCGAACAGGACTTCCCGAATGCAGCAGCGCAGGGCAAAGAATGTGATGAGTTCCCGTTCGCGGTGACATATGAAGGCGCAGGGAAGGGAGACGGAAACTACTCCATTCTTGCCCTCGACAGCAGCCACAACTCTAGTGAAGGCTGGCATCGCGCCGTCTTCTTCGCTCGATACAGGGTAGGCGGTGGAAACCCCTTCTGGGTTTCCGTCCAGCCGTAGCAAACATGCCGCCCGGCGCAACGCCGGGCGGCTCTTCCCAGGAATGGATTCAATGGCCGATCGTGAGCATCTCTACGAACTGCTGTGCTCCTATGATGAAGCGGAGGACCCCCTCCCCGCCTTCTACGCCGTCTGGTGCCAGGGCCCTGAGGAAAAGGAAGTCGCACGCCGCCTGGGCGCCGATCTGGGCTCGGCTACTGCAGCCAGGTTCGCCGACTGCGCCGGTATTGCCATGAATGTCTATGGCGATCGAGCCTTCCTCGCCGGGAGGGCGGGCACGTGGATCGCCGTCATTGGAGACCGCGTGTGCGCGAGCGACGCGGCTCTTCGAGTGATCTCCAGCGGTGGAGCCAAGGCCATCAGCATGGGGTGGGGAACGAGCGGTC
Source organism: Nonomuraea sp. NPDC051941 (assembly GCF_044593615.1). Taxonomy (NCBI): domain Bacteria; kingdom Bacillati; phylum Actinomycetota; class Actinomycetes; order Streptosporangiales; family Streptosporangiaceae; genus Nonomuraea; species Nonomuraea sp. NPDC051941. Next base: position 5,981 of record NZ_JBIUCF010000104.1, on the reverse strand, counting down.
CAGGTGTCCTCACCTATGCGAGCGATGGGGAGATCATCACCCAGTTCAAGATCACGAATCCCCGGGTGCGCTCCGGCGCGGATCCAGGTGCGCTGGATTCGTACATGACGGGGCTGCGTTTCGCACTCAATGATGATCAAGAAGGAGCGCTGGGTCCCGTTGAGGTGGCCGAGAGCATCACTTCGTCATTGGTCCTCATCGGACGGGTCACTGGGGTGGAAATCAGCAGGAGATGGTTAAACGCCAGCCATACCCTCTATGTGATTCCGGAAGGTGACGCGGGGTGATCAAGGTCGGTCGCCTTGAGCGGGGTAGGTTAGCTCGCCATGCTGTGTCGCGGTCGTGGACGCATCGACCTGACTAAGAGCCTGCTGCCAAAGGCTTAACCAGCGCGTGGGTAGGGGCCTGTAGAGGGCTGGTCCATCTTGTTGATGTAGCCTGTCCGTGGCCGTGTAAAAGTGGCTCTGGCACAAAGTGTGTGCCGCGATCACGGAGGGTAGCGAAGCCTCTCGCCCCGCCTTAATGGCGATCACGTAACGGTCTGCGCATAGGTGCGGCCGCTCCGTGATGATCGGGTTCGACCAAGAACTTGATCGCCAACAGAGCAGTCGCGGAGTTCATTGTGCAGCATGCCGGGCACCGACGGGCGAAGCCTACCTGCAGGCCTTCCTTCCCCACCTGACCGGGCTGGTCGTCGAGAAGCTGGTTGATCGCGGGGGTTATGTGCTGGTCAAAGCGCGGACCAGCGGCATGTCCGTCGACTGCCCGGGATGCGGGCGGCCCTCGGCCCGGCTACACGGGCACTACCGGCGGTTACTGCAGGACCTGCCCGCCGGTGGCCGCCAGGTCCTGGTCGATCTCACCGTACGGCGTCTGAAATGCGGGAATCTGGCGTGCCAGGTCCGTACGTTCGCCGAGCCGATCAGCAGCTTGGCCGCCCGGCACGCGAGCGATGGGCCCGCCCCTACCTCAGCGTCCGCGAACGAGCGCTCGCATGCCTGGTCGTTGATGTCTTCTACCAGACGCTCGGGGAGTCCTTCCAGCTCCACGCCCAGCTCGCCAGGGCCGCCGGAGCCAGCGAGGAGACCCTTCACGATCTTCTCTGCGGCGTAGCCGAATTCGGGCTCGCCCGCGCCTGGTCGGCCGCCCGACTCCTATGAGGGAGTTATGTGAGGTATTGCCCTCGCATCAAGACGGTGGCAGGGCACTTGATCCATCCCGAGGGCTGCTGGAACGAGCGGGCATGGTGATGGCCCGGCGCGGCCGGCCGGGGTCCTCCAGTGCAGGGCCGTCGTGACGCGGGCGGGGGTTCAGGTGAATGGTTGGGGTAGCGCGGTCAGCCGGGCGACCGCTCTCCTCCCCGGCTCATCGGCCTGGTTCGCGCTTGTCGCGTAGCGGTCACGACGGGGTCGGCCTACTTGTAGCCGCTGGCAGCTGAGAACGCTCGCTCATGCCGGCTGCTTGTGCCCGTCAAATAGGCGTGCCAGTACAGGAGTTTCGGCACCGAATGGGCCCCGGTGCTTCATAGGTGGCTTATGAAACAAGCCGGAACGCCCCCGGAATCACAATCCGTGAGCGTGATTACGGAGGAGCTACTTTGGAGTTGGTCGCACGGACCCGAGTGAAGGGCCGGCCCGGCTGTCCTACCGGCGCGCCGCCGAACTCTTTGAGCAAGCCACCGCCGAGCTTGCAGGCGGCCCGTGGACTCTTCACCAGCTCCGCCACAGCGCGCTCACTCACGCCGCCGAGGACGGCGCCAACACTTCCAGACAGCTTCCTCGGCGACCCCCCGGACCCGAGCCGCCTCAGACGACACGCCCATGCGCTGGCGAACGAACGCCCGATGGCGGCTGGCCGTCATCGGCGCGGCCTGCCGCAGCTTCACCTCATCGGCCAGCCCGAGCGCCCCGCGCACATGCCCGGCCACAGCCACTGGCACCTCAGTGATCTTCGGGAAGTATCCCAGCCGCTGCTGCGGGCTGGAGTCGACCGGGACAACATCCATCTCGACAAGGCGAGCGGGGCGAAGGCGTCCCGCCCGGAGTTCGATCTGGTGCTGCAGCTGCTTCGCGAGGGCGACACGTTGAAGGTCACTCGCCTGGATCGGCTGTCCCGCTCGGTGCTGCATCTGGTGACGCTCAGCGCGGAGTTGCGCGAGCGGAAGATCGGGCTGCACGTGATCGAGCAGGGCATCGACACCTCGACGGTGGAGGGCCGGGCGATGTTCGGGATGCTGTCGGTGTTGGCGGAGCTGCAGCGCGAGCTGATCGTGGCGAACACGATGGACGGTCTGGCGTCGGCCCGCTCGCGTGGCCGGGTCGGCGGGCGCCGGCCGAAGCTCAGTGAGGACCAGGCGGCGCTGGCACAGCAGCTGTACGACGCGCGGGACAAGACCGTCCAGCAGATCGCCGACCTGTTCGGGGTTCCGCGCTCGACGGTGTACGGGCACCTGAAGGGCGACACCGTGCCCCCGCCAGCCAAAGAAGACCCTGGACAGGGCGTAGTCGGGGCGCGGGGTCGGTGTTCTGAACCTGGCGCGCGTTTGGTCCCTGGCGTTGTGTTCGACATGCCTCCAGAGTGCCCCTGAACCAGGCTGAGCAGGACGCAAAGTGACGAACGCGTGACCTGTCATCTTCCCCGCGAATCGGTCGTTTGCGGGACGGCCGTGAAGGCCTTCGCCTTGATCGCGTTTCCGCAGGAGCAATCGTCCCGAAACTCGTTGTCGGTTTTCGAAGTCGCGTGCACGGGTGTCCTGGGCTTTCGGGGATCTGTGCAGAGGACTGTGAAGCACCGGCTTGTCCGTAGTCCTCTGCGCTACGGTGCAGTTGTTCCGTACTCGCGTGCGCGACGGTGAGGTCCCGTCATCCAGAGCGGCAACCTCGACGACCTCGGTACGGACGTGGCCGGCCGGAGGACCTGGCGAAGCTGCCGGGCCTGGGCGCGGCGTCGGTGAAGACGATCGAGCGCAAGGCGACGGAGGCCGGGTGGCTGTTCATGTAGCCGCTGCTCGGCGGCGCGTCAGGAGCCCCGGTTGGACGTCAGTCCGCCGGGGCTTTCTCGTCGAAGGGTAGATCGATCGGCACCGCCCACCATTCCCAGTGCCCATCTCCGCTCAACTGCTCGTCGGCGTCGAGCACGTAGTAACTGCCGAGCCCTGGACCGCCGCATTTGCAGGTCCAGGGCGAGGGCCCAGTGTGGTCGTCGTCGAGGTCAGGGCACCAGAACTTAACGGCTACTACGAACTGAACGGACGGCTTCAATGGCCACACGTCAATCGGGAAGCAATAGGGCACGTGCGCTGAGACGTGCCACTGAGGCTGGAACCGAAACTTGCCGCCTGGCTGTCCTTCGTCGCACAGGCCGATGCGAATGAGGTAGTCCCGAGGTAAGGCCGGTAGACGGCCGTAAAGGGTCGTGCCGAAAACCTCCGTTTCGATCTTGCTGGGGCGCGGCGGCTCCAATTCTTCGTGTCGACGCTCGCGCTCCTCATCTCGTCGTTCCTGTTCGACGCTCGCGACAGCTTCGGCGTGGATGGCGGCCTTCTTCGCTGCGCGGGCTGACACTGCCGCGAAGTAGAGCGCCACGGTGGCCACCACGGCGGCCGCAATGGCAGCCCAAGTCTCGGCATCCACCCTCCCCACGGTAGGTCGGCCTTGCCTGGTTGGACACTAGTCCGCCAGAGCTTCACCATGCCGGGCCGTGATCATCGGCCTCGGCGCGCGTGCCTGCTCTCGCCACCTGATGCCCGAAACGGGCAAGGGCGTCGCCGAGTTGTCCACGCCCGGGGCCGTCACGCTCGGGCGGCTGCCGTGGCGTTGACGATCCCGTTCGCGATCAACCCCGGGGTCGAGGAACGCGGGGACAGCCATTAGATCCAGATCCGCCCTTCGGGCGTGCTCGCGTGGATGAGAATCGGGGGGTGTGCTGCCCGCCGACGTCGGTCCGCTATGGCTCGTGGAGACCGTCCATTAGATTGACGCTGGAGCCCTCACCCTCGGGTGTCCCCCGGTTGCGTCGTGAACGCGAGTGTCAGCTTCTTAGAGCGTCCGCCAGTAGGTGATCGGATGCGTGGGCGCGTATGTCCCCGGGAACGAGTGTCAGTGGGACCGCCTACTCTCCGGACTGAGTGGTGATCAAGTGTGACCACCACTCCCGGCTGAAGGGGCGCCCCATCATGACCAGTATTTTCACCGTGTCCGTAGACTCGGTCCAAGGCTCTACCCTCCGTGGGAGGGTGCACGTTATCAACCCCGACGTCCCATCTGTGCCACAGGAGACTGTCTTCCCCCTGTCTCTCCTGGTGGACGCCTGGTGGCACCTGGATAACGGATATCTGCGCAACGAAGACGATGAGGAGCACGGCGGAGAGCGATACCCCTTCACCGACGAGCAGGGCAAGGCCATCACGGCAGGCATGCGTCTGAAAGACGAGTTTCGCAAGCTCCACGAACTCATCCTCGGTAAGGAGATAAGGGTTACCGCAGATGGGTACCTACTCGCGGACGATGGCCAGACCATCCTCGAACCCAGGCGCAAAGCTGAAGACGTATACAAGCTGAGCGGGGGGAGCCGCCCCGGTTACTCCGTGTTTACTTCCGGAAACGCCGAGGAGTTCTCACAACGCGCCGCCGACATCGTGACTTCCTACGACATCAGCCCCTACCGGAACGCCCCACACCTGAGCGAGGCCGCAGCGCTGGAAGATCCGGAAGAGCTGGACGTATGGGATGGGCTGGAGTTGGAGGAGGATTACTCCTTCGCTGAGATCCCTTACGCAGAGATTGTGGTGACCGTCAGCGACGCGGGCTACCTGGAACACATGGTCGCCGGCATGCGCTGGGACACGACCATGACGGGGCATGTGTGCTGAGAACTCGTAACACGATCGTTCAGAGTGTCTGTCAGTAGGTGGCTGTAGTGCTTGCAGGCACGGATCCTCGATCATGGAGTTGTCCACGCTTCGTGATCATTGGGAATCCGTGCCTGCCGTTCCGTCATCCATTCTCGGCCCCGTCCGGGACCAGTTCCTCGCTCTGCTGCCCGTGCGGGAAGACCGGCATCCGCTGGGCTGCCACAACCCGCGGATCGCGGATGCGGTGGTCTTCGACCGGCTGGTGCAGGTGCTGGTCTTCGGCTGTGGCTACGAGCGTGTCGCGGACGAGCACTGCTCGGCCACGACACTGCGCCGCCGGCGGGATGAGTGGATCGCACTAGGAGTGATGGAGCATCTCCGGCTGCTGGTCCTGACCGCCTACGACCGCATGATCGGCCTCGAACTGGACCGTTTGGTCGCTGACGGCTGTATCGTCAAAGCACCCTCTGGTGGCGAAAGCCCGGTCGACCGGGCCAAACAGGGTATGAAACGCTCGCAGTTGACCGAGGCGCAAGGCATACCGCTGGTCACCGAGCCGGCGCCCGCGAACGTGCGCGATCACACCCTGCTGCCGTCCACCCTCGAGCGCTACGCCAGCCTGGAGAAAGACCTCGGTCCGCTGCCGAAGCGCCCTCGATTGAGCCTGGATGCGGGTTATGACTACCGTGTTGTCCACGACGGCTTGGCCGACAGGGACATCGACGCACGCATCGTCCCACGTGGGGCGAAGGTCCTGATCCAGACCGACGGTCGGTGGGTGATCGAGCGCACGAATTCCTGGATGAACAACTTCGGCAGGTTGCGTCGCTCCACGGAAAGACGCAGAGCCATCATCGACTTCTTCCTCGCCATGGCCTCCGTGATCATCACTGTGCGCTGCCTGATCCGACGGGCCTGGACCCACTACCGATGGGACACACGACCCCGCACACCACGCATTCGATGACCTACTGGCGGAGGGTCTTAGATCACTTTCGGGGCTCCGCGGGTGGCATGCGTGTCCTAATCAACAGGTCCTGAGGAAGGGCGGGACGGCATGCAGGTTCTCTACCAGCGGTGCGCGGCGATCGATGTCGGCAAGGACGAGATCGCCATCGCGGTCAGGGCT